>NZ_LIRK01000299.1 GCF_001419765.1 Streptomyces torulosus | reverse complement strand
AACGGCAAGGTCGTCCAGGACGGTACGACCGACGAGATGCAGTGGGACATGCACTACCTCGTCGCCGACATCGCCCGCACCATCACCCTCTACCCGGGCGACGTACTGCTGTCCGGCACCCCCGCCAACTCCCGCCCCGTCCAGCCCGGTGACGTCGTCGAGGTCGAGGTCGAGGGCCTCGGCCGGCTCACCAACCACATCGTCACCGGCCCCACCCCGATCCGCGGCGACGTCGGCGCGCAGCCCACCGAGTCCGAGGAGGTGCTGTCCACGGCGCTGGGCGGCGACTGGGAGTTCCGCGGCGTCCGCCCGCCCCGGCGCTGACCGCGCCCCGCGTCCTGCCGCACCGGGCCGCCGCACCGGGCGCCCGGTGCGGTACGGCGGGCCCCTCGGGCACCCCGCGAGGGCCCGCAACCGTACAGGTAGGGTCACCGGCATGACCGATTCCGCCGACGCGCCCAAGAGCCGGAAGCCGCGCAAGCGCCTGCACTACGGCGAGGGGCGGGAGGCCCTGCTGAACGCCGCGGTCCGGGTGGTGGCGCGGGGCGGACTGCGCAAGCTCACCTACCGGGCCGTCGCGGAGGAGGCCGGGGTCACCCACGGACTCGTCGTCCACCACTTCGGCTCGCGGGACGCGCTGATCGAGGAGGCGCTCGCCCACACCATCCGCACGTCGCTGAGCGTCAGCGCGCTCGAACCCGGCACCGGCAAGGTCGCCGACTTCTCGACGGGCCTGTCGGAGATGGTCACGGCGGACCCCGGGAGGCAGGCCTTCCAGTACGAGCTGCTGCTGGAGTCGCGCCGCCGCCCGGAGCTGCTGCCGCAGCTGAGGGCGCTCTACGACGAGTACTTCGATGCCACCCGGCGTGAGTTGAGCCGCATGCTGCCGGCCGACGCCGACCAGGCGCTGGTCCGGTTGGTGTTCGCCGCGCTCGACGGTCTGGTGCTGCACCAGCTCGTGCTGGGCGAGCCGGAGGTCACGGACGCCGCCGTGGAGCGGCTGCGCGGTCTGCTGCGGCTTCTGGACGCCGACGGCGACCCCGGCCGCGCCGACGGCGGGGACGCCGCCGAGTAGCCCTCCCACCTGCGCTTTCCGAGGCCCCGGACGCCGTTTCGTCCGGGGCCTCGTCGTGTTGCCCGCCCGCGATCAGGGGTGGGCGCGACGGGGGTGTCCACCCAGTGGAAAATCTTGCTCTCACCCCCTTGCCAAACGGATAGTTCAAGCCCACGATAAGGCAACTCGTTTGACCCGAAACGAACCTCCATCCCTCCCCGTCCCGACAGGTGATCCGAGTGGACAGTCAGACGGCGGTCGCCCCGCACACCTCGCAAGGTTCCTCCACGGCAAGCAGGCTCAAGCCCGACTCCCTAGGCGTCCTGGGCATCCTCTTCTTCGTCCTCTCCGCCCAGGCCCCGCTCACCGGCATCGCCGGTGCCGTGCCCATCGCCGTCGTCATCGGCAACGGGGCCGGCGCCCCCGCCGCGTATGTCGCGGCCGGCGTGGTGGTGCTGCTGTTCTCCATCGGCTTCGTCGCCATGGGCCGCCACGTCGTGGACGCCGGCGCCTTCTACACGTACATCGGCAAGGGCCTCGGCCGGTCGACGGGCTCCGGCAGCGCCGGGGTGGCCCTGTTCGCCTACTGCGCGATCCAGGCCGCCATGTACGGGCTGTACGGCGCGACCATGAGCGGCCTCGTCGAGCACTACACCGGCGTCGGCGTCGCCTGGTGGGTCTGGGCGCTGGTCACGATGGCGGTCGTGCAGGTGCTGGGCGCCGCCGGCATCGAGATGGGCGCCAAGGTGCTCGCCGTGTTCGTCCTCGCGGAGTTCAGCATCCTCATCGCCTTCGCCCTGGTGACCTTCTTCAAGGGCGGCGGCCCCGAGGGTCTCGGCTTCACCGACAGCTTCTCGCCGGACGCGGCCCTCCAGGGCGCCCCGGGTGTGGCGCTGATGTTCGCGGTGGCGTCGATGTTCGGCTTCGAGGCGACCGCCATCTACGGCGAGGAGGCGCGGGAACCGAAGAGAACCGTCCCCCGGGCCACCTATGTGTCGGTCGCCGTGATCACCGTGTTCTTCGCCTTCACATCGTGGATGCTGGTCTCCGCGCACGGCGCGCCCAGGGCGACGGCGGATGCGGGCAAGGCGCTGGAGAGCGGCGACGCCGCCGCCTGGGTGTTCGCCCCGATCGCCGACCTGTTCGGCGCGTGGACCGGCGACGTCCTGCCGATCCTGCTGGCCACCTCGCTGTTCGCGGGCATCCTCGCCTTCCACAACTCAGCCAACCGCTATCTGTTCTCGCTGGGCCGTGAGGGCCTGCTGCCGCACGGTCTGACCGCGCTCAACGGCCGTCACTCCCCCTGGGCCGCCGGCACCGTCCAGACCGTGATCGCGGTGGCCCTCGTCGTCCCGTTCGCGCTCCTCGGCAAGGACCCGGTACTGACCCTCTTCTCCTGGTTCAGCGGGGTCGCCGTCCTCGCGATCATGCTGCTGTACTTCCTGACCTCGGTGTCCGTGGTCGTCTTCTTCCGCCGCTCGCGCGCCGACACCCGGCTCTGGAACACGCTGATCGCCCCCGTCCTGGGCGCGCTCGGCATCGCCGGCGCGATCTGGCTGATCATCGAGAACTTCACCACGCTCATCGGCGGCGACCCCACCACCGCCCTCTGGCTCCAGCTGACCGTGCCCGTCGTGCTGGCCCTGGGGCTCGTCGCGGCTCGGCTGACCCGACGGAGCCACGCCGCCGCGGGCTGACCCCGACGTCCCGCCCCGCGGCCGACGGCGGCACCACTCCCCTGGTGCCGTCGTCGGCCCACTCCCGCCACCGATCCGACCTGCCGCCCACCCGACTCAGGAAGAGGAGAGCCGATGCCGGCCCTCGCCCACGACGACCTCCTGCGCAGCGCCAAGGACCTGGACCTGCCCGCCCACCATCACATCGACGGGGCGGACGAGCCGGGCGGTGGCACCGCGTTCACCGTCGTCTCGCCCCGCAACGGACATGTCCTGCGCGAGGTCGCCGACGCCCGCCCCGCCGAGGTCGACCTGGCCGTGGCCGCCGCGCGCCGCGCCTTCGACTCCGGCCCCTGGCCGCACCTGGCGCCCGGCGACCGGGGCCGGATCCTGCTGCGCGTCGCCGAACTCCTCGAAGAACACCGGGAGAAGCTGGCCCTCACCATCAGCCTGGAGATGGGCAAGCCGATCACGGACGCGTACGAGATCGAACTGCGGGCCGCGATCAACACGTTCCGCTGGTACGGGCAACTGGCCGACAAACTCACCGACGAGTCCCCCCACACCGCCCCGGACTCCCTCGCCCTGGTCACCCGGGAGCCCGCCGGGGTCGTCGGCGCCGTCGTCCCGTGGAACTTCCCCCTGACGCTGGCCGGTTGGAAGGTGGCCCCGGCCCTCGCCGCCGGCTGCACGGTCGTCCTGAAGCCGTCGGAGAACTCGCCGCTGTCCGCGCTGCTCCTCGGCCGGATCGCCACCGAGGCCGGACTGCCGCCTGGCGTCCTCAACGTCGTCACCGGCGACGGGCCGGTCGCCGGGCGGGCCCTCGGGCTGCACCCGGACGTGGACGTGCTGGCGTTCACCGGTTCCACCGCGGTCGGCCGCCACTTCCTGCGCTACGCCGCCGACTCCAACCTCAAGCGCGTCTGGCTGGAGCTGGGCGGGAAGTCGCCGAACATCATCCTTCCCGACGCCCCCGACCTGGAGAAGGCCGCCGCCACCGCCGCCTGGGGCATCTTCTTCAACCAGGGCGAGATGTGCACCGCGCCCTCCCGGCTGCTGGTCCACTCCTCCGTCGCCGAGCGCGTCACCGAGGCGATCGTGGCCCGCGCCCGTGAGCTGCGCGTCGGCGACCCGCTCGACCCGGCGACCGAGATGGGCGCCCTGGTCGGCGAGGCCCATCTGGAGCGCGTCCTCGACCACATCGGCACCGGCCGCGAGGAGGGCGCGCGGCTGCTGACCGGTGGCGAGCGCACCCTGACCGGCACCGGCGGCAGCTATCTGCGGCCCACCGTCTTCGACGGGGTGGACCCGGGCATGCGCCTGGCCCGCGAGGAGATCTTCGGCCCGGTGCTCTCCGTGCTGACTTTCGACGACCTGGACGAGGCCGTACGCCTGGCCAACGCCACCGAGTACGGCCTCGCCGCCGGCCTGTGGACCTCCGACCTGTCCACCGCACACCGGGTCTCCCGCGCCCTGAGGGCGGGCACCGTCTGGGTCAACTGCTACGAGGAGGGCGACCTCACCGTGCCCTTCGGCGGCATGAAGCAGTCGGGCAACGGCCGCGACAAGTCCGCGCACGCCATCGACAAGTACACCGAACTGAAGACCACCTGGATCCAGCTGTGACCCCTTCGCCCACGCGCCCCCCGACGCCCACGCGACCCCTGACGCCTCATCGACCCCTGATCGCGATTCCGGCCCGGTTCGCCGCCACCACGTCCGCGCTCCGCTATGCCGCAGAGGTCAACGCCCGCGCCCTGATCGAGGCGGTGTGGCGGGCCGGCGGGGAGCCCGTGAGCGTACACCCCGCCGACCCGGCGGCGGCCGACGTCGCCGATCGGCTCGCCCGCTTCGACGGCGTGCTGCTCCCGGGCGGCGGAGATCTGGCCCCGCACCGCTACGGAGCCACCGACACCCACGACAGCGTCTATGACGTCGACGACCTCCAGGACGCGTTCGACCTCGAAGTCGCCCGCCGGACACTCGACCTGGGGCGGCCCCTGCTGGCGATCTGCCGCGGGATGCAGGTGATGAACGTCGCCCTCGGCGGCAGCCTGGAACAGGACATGGGCGGCGCCGACCGCGAGCACCGGCACGTGGTGCACCCGGTCTCGATCCAGCGCGGCACCTTGCTCGAACAGGCCACCGGTGCCGAGAAGACGGAGGCCTCCTGCTACCACCACCAGCGAGTCGACCGCATCGGTGTCGGGCTCACGGTCACCGCGCGGGCCGTCGACGGCACGGTGGAGGGGCTCGAACTGCCCGGACACCCCGGCTGGCTCACGGCGGTGCAGTGGCACCCCGAGGACACCGCGGACCAGGACCCGGCCCAACAGGCCCTGTTCGACGCGCTGGTGCGCGCCGCCCACCACAGACAGTGAGCAGGACATGGTGTTCTTCGGCCCCAAGCGACAGGCCCCCCGCCTCGCACCCGAACTCGACGACGTCCCGCTGGGCCGGGTGCTGAGAGGCATCGCGGCCGCCCGGGGACCGGGGCCGCAGGACCTCGCGATCGCCCAGGTGGAACGGCTCCTGCGCGGCACCGGGGACGACTGGGACCGCCGCAGCCACCGGGTCGGCGTCCTCGCGCAGGCCGCGCCCGCACTGGCCCGGGGCTGGCGCGAGCGCCGGCCCCGCGACCCGGACGCCCTGGTGCTGGCCACCTGGGGCGAACTGGCGACCGATCCGCGGGGCGCGCTGGCGCTCTGCCGCGTCGCCGCCGACGCCCGGCCGGCTGATCCGACACCGTGGGTGGCTGCGCTGGCCGCGCTGCGGCTTCTGGGGCGGCCGAGCTCTGAGCTCTCTCCCGTCTGGCAGGAGATACGCGCGCGTGATCCATGGCACAGGGAGGCGCACCTGCAGATCCTGGGCTACCTCTCCCCGGAGGAGCAGGGCAGCCAGGCCGCGCTGCGGGACTTCCTCGACGATGCCGTCGCGGTCATGCCGTGGGACGCGCCGACGGCATGCCTGCCCCTGACGGCGGCTGTGCGGCAGTACCACCGCGCAAGGAGCAGCGGGGGGATCGAGGCGCTGGGGATGAGTCAGTACTGGTCGCAGCCGCACACCGCACGGCTGCTGGACCAGGCCAGAACCCATTGGCTGCGACCCGGTCACCTGCGTCACGCGGCAGCCGTCACGGATCTGGGCACACTCGCCTACGCCCTGGTCCGGGCGGGCCGCGGCAGCGACGCCGCCCCGGTCTTCTCCGCGGTCGGCGGACTGGTGACGCCTTGGCCGTGGACCTACGAGGGGGACCCGGTGGAGTGCTACACGGACTACTCCGGTCGGGGGTAGGCGTGCGTGCGGCTCTCGGCCGCACGGCCGTCGCCGCGGACGTGCGGGGAGACGGCGGCGGAGAGAGAGCGCAGCAGGGTGTCCGACGCCCGCGTCTGGAGTCCGAAAGCGATGCCCTGGGGGTCGGTGAGCACGGCGAAGGCCCCCAGGGAGGTGTCGGTGCTCGGCACACGCACCCGTGCACCCAGCTCGACGAGGCGGGCGACCTCCGGCCCCAGATCGTCGACGCGGAAATAGGGCAACCAGTACGGGGCCACGGACGGCGGCAGAAAGTCGTCCATGCCGAGGATGCCCGCAACGGGGCGCCGCTTCGCGACCAGCAGGTGGTACTCACCCGGACCGTCCACGGGCTCGTCCACCGGACGAAGGCCCAGGGCAGAGCCGTACAGGCGCAGGGCGGCGGGGACGGCCCGGCTGTAGAGGTCCACGAAGCCGAGACCGCCCACCGGCTGGTCGCCAGGTGAGGTGTCGCCGTCCGACACCGCGAACGCCACTCCTTCGCTGTCGGAGAGCACAGCCCAGCGTGTCCGGCCTTCACGCAATACGTCGAGCGCACCGCCACCGGACCGCAGAACGAGGTGCCGGGTGACAGCCGGGTCGCGGACCACGAAGGTGGGAACCCAGCAGTGCCTGGGGACGTCGGAGCGGTCGTCGGGTCTGATCCAGGCGACGCGCACACCGCACGCGGTCATCCAGGCTTCGTCGCAACCCCAGCCGAACGCCGCGCGGTAGAACTCGCGGCTCTCCGCGGCGTTCTCGCTGAAGAGGATCACGGAACCGCCGGCCGTCGCGGGGTGCGGGCTACTGGTCATCGCCGACGCTCCAGGTGAGTACGGACTCGGCATCGGCGTCAGGGCCCCAGGTCCAGGCTGTCGTCGCGACCCAGAGATGCATCTGAGCCGCCGGTGTGCTCAGATCCTGCCCGCTCAGCTGCTCGATGAGCCGCAGACGGTAACGCAGCGTGTTGCGGTGGACGAACAGCCGGGCGCTGGTTTCGGCCGGAGAGCAGCCGGTCCGCAGATACGTGTGCAGCGTATGGACGAGATCCGTGTGGTGCCTGCCGTCGTGGTCGATCAGCGGCGCCAGGACCTCGCTGCTCAGTTCGTACAGCGGTACCCGGGCCTCCACGGCGGTCAGCAGCAGCACGGCGGGCAGGTCGCGGGGGCGGTGGGTGCGGACACCGTCACCGCCGCGCAGCGCGGTGCGCGCCTCCAGGTAGCTGATGCGGATGCCCTGCACGCCTTGGTGGCACCCGCCGACACCGACGCGAGGATGCGCCCCGAGCCTGCCCAGATGCGTGTGACACAGGCGGGCGACGTGCTGGGCCGCGTTGTCCGGCACCACGAGGACCACCCGGCCGTCGACGATGCAGGTTCCACGGGAACGTCTTCAGCCGGGCGGGGAGGCACTCGGTCTGGCCGACGACGACACGATGGCTGCCGGCCGTGTCGAGTCCGTACTCGGCCAGGCGGCGTGCGGCTTCCGACTCCGGGGAACGCCGGGTGAACAGGTCCTCCAGTACCTGCCCCAGGAGCTCGCGCCGACCGCTCAGGGAGGCGTTGCGGCGCGAGAGCTCGATCCCCACCAGGCCCGCCGCGAACCCGAGCAGCGGCTCCTTTCCTTCCACACACCGGGCACTCAACACCGCGACGCGCTCACCGTCGAGATCCACCGGTAGGACGAGGCACCCGGCGACCGTCGTGCCACGTTCGTCGGGCACGACGCCAAGGATCTGCTCGACGGGCCACTCGGCGCGCGACGGTGCACCGGCCAACATCCCGCCCCGGTGGTCGAGGACGGCGACGGGCACGCCGATCAGACGGTGCAGAACGATCATCAGTTCGGGGAGTGGCCGGGCCCCGAGCATGGCATCGGCCAGTGCTCGGTGCCCCAGCAGTTCCTGGTCGGCCGGCGGCATGCCGCCCGTCGGCCCGGGCGCCGTGGTCACGGTGCCGTGGGCAGCGGGTCGGGCCCGGGAGCCCCGGCCTCCTGACCGTTGTCGTCATCGCGGTCACGCCAGCGAATGGGGCGTTTGTCCTGCACGACCTGCCGGTAGGCGAACAGCACCACCGACAGCACCAGGATGCCGACACCGATGGCCGTTTCCTTCGGACCGCCATAGCCCGCGTCGGAAGGATGGGTGACGCCCCAGACGGTGACGAACAGGTTGAGCAGGAAGATCGCGACGGCGACGGGTACCCACACCCGACCTCGGCGGATCGGCCGGGGCCAGTGCGGTCGGTCCCGGCGCAGCAGGACGAATGCTCCCACCGCGAGCGTGAGGGCGGTCATGTAGCCAAGGTTGCTCGCCAGCAGGATGGCCACCGGGGTGGACAGCAGAACCACGTGCGCGGTGTTGATGATCCCGTCGAGGGTGAGGGAACGCCCCGGCACGCCCCAGCGGTTGAGATGGTCGAGCTGGCGCACGGTCATGCCCTCCTGGGCCAGGCCGTACAACGCCCGGCCGCCGTCGGCCGTCGTCGAGATCATCGCCAGCCACAGGGACAACACCAGGACGACCGTCCCGATCCAGCCGTATCCGCCGAAGAGCTGGTCGAAGGCGACGGTGACGTACGCGATGGGGTTCTCGGCCAGCTTCTGCTCCCCGATGGTGCCGGTGACTCCGAGCGGGATGGCGACGAACGCCACGAGCATGAACACCGAGGTGGCTCTGAGGGCCTTGGCGGTGTCACGGACCGGGTTCCGGTACTCGGGAGCGAAACTGGCACCGATCTCGACGCCGTACGTCGTCCACGCGGTGAGGTAGTACCAGACGACGATGGTGCTGAACGTCAGCCCGGAGCCCCAGCCGAGGCCGTCGGCGTGCCATTGGCCGCGGACGACCCCGAGCACGGCGACCAGCACCAGACCGATGGTCACGACCACTCCGGTGATCTTGTTGATGGTGGTGGCCAGGCGGATGCCGACATAGTTGACGCCCCAGGCCAGCCAGATCGCCGCGATCGCGAACACGTGCGAAAGCCCGAGGTGGTTGCCGAGGAAGCGGACGGTCCCTGTCGACCCGGTGAACCACTGGGTCTGGACGATGCCGCCCAGTGCCGAGGCGGTGACCGCGATCGACAGGGACCAGCCGATCCAGTAGCCGAAGGAGGCGATGGCGCCGAGTGGGGCGAAGTAGCGCTTCCAGCCCTCGATGGCGTACCGGGCCACGCCGCCGGACTTGTCCGGGAACATGGCGGCGAGCTCGGCGAACAGCTGGTTCTGCAGCAGTCCGACGCAGGTGGCCGCGACCCAGATGAGGATGGCCGTCCAGGCGCCGAGGATACCGACGGCGTAGCCGAGCGACACGAACAAGCCGTTGACGCACACGATGGACAGCGCGAGGCCGTCCCGCCAGTTCAGGGTGTTATGGAGCTTCTGCGGCTGCTCCGCCGCAGCGGGGGTGGTTGACATGGCCTGCTCCTTGCGGATGGACGGGCCCGGGGCGGTGGGGGCGGCCGGTGCTCGTGATGAGGGGGAGAGCGGCCAAAAGGCCCTCTTCAGATGTCCAGCACCAGGCGGTCGCCCCGACAGCGGGACACGCACAGCACCATCGTCGTGCCGGATGCCCGTTCGGCCTGGCCGAGTATGTCGTCGCGGTGGTCCGGGACGCCGTCGATCACCGTGGTCTGGCACGTACCGCACAGGCCCTCGCGGCACGAGGTCATGACCGGCACGCCCGCCGCGGTCAACGCGTCCGCGATCGATTCGTCGGAACGGACGGTGACCTCGACACCGGTGCGGCGCGCCACTACCCGGAACGTATGGGCGGTCTCAGCGCCCTGGGCGCTCCGCGAGGCGGTGAAGCGCTCTTCGTGGTGGTGGCCCGGGAGCCAGCGGTCGCACCGCTCGCGTACGGCCTTCAGCATGCCTTCGGGGCCGCAGCAGTAGACCTCGGTGTCGGTGCGCGGGCGCCCCAGTATCTCGTCCAGATCCAGTCGGCCCGCACTGTCCTCGGGGACGATCCGCACGCGGTCGCCGAAGCGGGCGAGATCCCGGGCGTAGGCCATGGAGTCGGCGCTGCGGCCGCCGTAGAACAGGGACCAGGACTCACCCTCTCGTTCGGCCTGCCGGACCATCGGCAGGATCGGTGTGATCCCGATGCCGCCAGCGATGAACAGGAGCCTGCGTCCCCGCGCCTGGAAGGGGAAGTTGTTGCGCGGGGCGCCGATGGTCAGCGTGTCCCCGCCCCCCAGTGTGTCGTGCAGGTACCGAGAGCCGCCGCGGCTGTCGGGCGTGCGGAGAACGGCGATGACGTACGCGTCGCGTTCGGCCGGGTCCCCGCACAGCGAGTACTGGCGTACCAGCCCTGTGGGGAGGTGCACGTCGATGTGCGCGCCCGGCTCCCACGGTGGCAGGGCGCTTCCGTCGGCGGGCTCCAGCCTGAACGAGCGGACCCGGTCGGCCTGGTCGCCGATGGCGCTGACGCGCACGGCCAGTCTGCCGACGTCCTGTGGGGCGGCGGAGGTCATGTGCTCGCTCCCGCGTCGGCGAGGTCGCCGGTGCCCATCGTGTTGACCTTCGCCTTGCCCCAGCGGCCGGTCAGGTAAGCCTCCGCGACCTGGGCCTGGAACGCCCGGACGGCGTCCTCCCGTTCGTCGAACGGGCCGGGACGGAAGCCCTCCGACTGCATGCCCCGGTACACCGACTCGCACGCCGCCAGATCCTGCTCGTTGGTGATGTCCCAGAAGTCGGACGCGAACGACGGGTCGAAGTCCGGCCGGGCCGCGACGTGCTCGGGGAACAGCCAGGAGCACTCCACCACGGTGCGGCCCGGGGACAGGGGTGTCAGCCGGTGCGTCATGACGTAGTCCGGCTGCAGGGTGATCAGCAGGTTGGGGGCCAGGGAGAAGTAGGTGACGCGACGGGCCTGTTCATCCGTGAGCCCCGGGATGCGCTCACCGCCGCTGCGGCCGTCCAGGGACATCGTCTGGGCCTCGTCGCGCAGTTCCATCGGCCCCCCGATCCACATGCCGGTGTGCGCGTAGCCGCGGGCCGTCTCCGGGGGCGAGACACGGCACAGTTCGGGGTGGATGGACGGGCAGTGATAGCACTCGAGGTAGTTCTCCAGGACCAGCTTCCAGTTGGTCTCCCGGGTGTAGGTGTGCGTCGCGCCCGTCACCAGTGTGCCGTTGAGCCACGGTGCGGCCACTTCGGTGAGGTTGCCGACCCACTGCTGGAAGTCGGGTGCGTCACCGGAGGCGTTCACGAACAGCCAGCCGAACCATTCGGTGATCCCTAGGGGCAGCAGTGGCCATGCCTTGGTGTCGAAGTTCTGCGAGTCCATGAACCGGGTGGCCGAGCGCAGTTCGCCGTCGAGGCCGTACACCCAGGCGTGGTAGGGGCAGCTGACGGCACGGCGGTTGGCGCATGCGCCTTCCGCCAGAAGCTCGTGCCCGCGATGTCGGCAGGTGTTGTGGAAGGCGTGCGCCTGGCCGTCCTGGTCACGCGTCAGCAGGATTCCCTGTGTGCCCACGCGAATCGCCTTCTGGTCACCTGGCTGCGCGATCTGGTCACTGCGGCCCACGCAGACCCAGGCGGCCTCGAACAGGTGCTTGCGTTCCCATGTGAGGACATCGGGTGAGAGGTAGGCCTCGACCGGCAGGGTCCGGGCCTCGGAGAGATGCTCTTCGAGCGCGGGGTTGAGGCCGGCGGGGTCGAGGGGTGCGGAGACGGGTCCGGTCATATCGATCGAACTCCCTGTGGAGCGAGTGGGTCGGGAAGTGGGTGACATCACCAATGTGGCTGGAAAGTCACGTCCCGTATGTGGGCCGGTGCACAAGGTGGGTGTCCGCTCTTGTGCGCGCGTACATTGACCGGCCCGGTGTGCGCGATGCCCTCGGTCGCGTGCGGTCAGGACGGGCCCGGGGTGTCGGGCCGGGGGAGGATTCGCTCGTAGCCGTGGATGCGGCTCGGGCGTCCCTGGGGGTCGGGGCCGTAGACCGCGAGCATCCGCGCGTACTTGGGAGCCCAGTACGTGCCGACCGCGCCCGCCGGGACCAGGACGAGATCCCCGGTGCGCACGTCCGTCGTCTCCCCGTCGCACCGCACGAACAGGTGGCCCTGGAGGACGTAGTTGAGCTCGTCGTGGGGATGCTCGTCGGTCCAGGACTCGCCGCGCAGCTCCCACTCCATGACTGCCAGTTGCTGAGGCCGGCCCGGCGGCGCGTGGGCGATGAAGGCATGCCCGCGAGGGCCCTCGCCGCGCCGCGCCAATGGGGTCGCCGGGAACTTCCGTGGAGGCATGGTGCCGTCCTCTCCGTGGTGGCGTACGGCGGTGTGGATCCCTGAGGACGGGGCCGCGTCGTCCGCGCGGCGCGGCCCCGTGCCTTCTCAGCCGCGCTCCGCCGCCTCGACGATGTTGGTCAGCAGCATGGCGCGGGTCATGGGTCCTACTCCGCCGACGGGCGGGGCGAGGGAGCCGGCGACCTGGTCGACGTCCGGGTGGACGTCTCCGAGGATGCCTTCGACGGTCCGGGTGATGCCCACGGACAGGACGGTGGCGCCCGGCTTGACCCAGTCGGGCCTGACCAGGTGGGCCACACCGGCCGCGGCCACGACCACGTCGGCGACGCGAGCATGGGCGGCGATGTCCTGGGTGGCCTCGTGGCACAGGGTCACCGTGGCGTGCTCGGTGCTGCGGGTCAGCATCAGGCCGAGCGGGCGGCCCACGGTGAGCCCGCAGCCGATGACGCAGAACTGCTGTCCGGTGATGGGCACCTGGTTGCGGCGCAGCAGGTCGATGATGCCGCGCGGGGTGCAGGGCAGCGGTCCGGGCATGCCCAGTACGAGCCGGCCCAGGTTGGCGGGGTGAAGCCCGTCGGCGTCCTTGGCGGGGTCGATGAGCTCCAGCACGGCGTGGGTGTCGATGTGGGCCGGCAGCGGCAGCTGGACGATGAAACCGGTGCAGGCCGGGTCGGCGTTGAGCCCCAGCACGGCGGCCTCGACATCGGCCTGGGTCGCGGTGGCGGGCAGCTCCACCCGGATCGAGGCGATGCCGACCTGGGCGCAGTCGCGGTGCTTGCCGCCGACGTAGGAGTGGCTGGCGGGGTCGTCGCCGACGAGGATGGTGCCCAGGCCGGGAGCGACGCCCCGGCGCTTGAGCACGTCCACCCGCTCGGCGAGTTCACGTTTGGTCTCGGCTGCCGCGGCCTTCCCGTCGAGCAGCGTGGCGGTGGTCATGTCGTACGAGCCTCTCGATGCGGTCGTCAGGCGAAGACGACGGTGCGGGAGCCGGTGAGGACGACGCGGTCCTCCGCGTGCAGCCGGACCGCCCGGGCCAGCACGATCCGCTCGACGTCCCGGCCGATCGCGACCAGTTCGGGCGCGGTGTGGCGATGACCGACGCGGACGACGTCCTGCTCGATGATCGGGCCCTCGTCGAGGTCGGCGGTGACGAAGTGGGCGGTGGCGCCGATGAGTTTGACGCCCCGGTCGTGGGCCTGGTGGTAGGGCTTGGCGCCCTTGAAGCCCGGCAGGAAGGAGTGGTGGATGTTGATGACCCTCCCGGACAGCTTGCGGCACAGGTTGTCGGAGAGGACCTGCATGTAGCGGGCGAGCACCACGAAGTCGACCTGGTGCTCGGCCACCAGGCGCAGCAGTTCGGCCTCCGCCTCGGGCTTGGTGTCGCGGGTGACGGGAAGGTGGACGAAGGGGATGCCGTACCGCTTCACGACCGGTTCCAGGTCGGGGTGGTTGGAGACGATCAGCGGGATGTCGACGGGCAGTTCACCCAGGTCCCAGCGGTAGAGCAGGTCGACCAGGCAGTGGTCGAACTTCGACACCATCAGCAGCACCCGGCGGCGCTGCTCCTCGGGCCGGACGGTCAGGACGGGGTCGAAGCGGGCCAGCCGCAGCGTGAGCTCGTCCCGCAGCTTCTCGGTGTCGGCCTCGGACGTCTCCAGGCTCACACGGATGGTGAAGATACCGGTGCCGGGATCGGAGAACTGGGCGCTCTCCAGAATGTTGCCATGGGCCTCCGCGACGCCCGCGGCGAGCGCGTGGACGATGCCCGGCTGGTCGGGGCAGCGGAGCGTGAGAACGTAGCGTTGCACTGTAGGGATCTCCGTCGGGTCAGGCCCGCACGCGGGCGCGCTCGGGGTCGTACACGGGGGTGGGCCGGACGGTGGCGTCGGCCTTGGAGCCGTCGGCGGCGACGGAGGTGAGCGCGGTGCCGGACTTCACGGCGTCGCGGTGGACCCGGGCCAGGCCGAGGGTGGCGCCGTCGAGGGCGGGGGAGGGCAGCGCCATGGTCACGTAGCCGATGTCCCGGCCGTCCAGTTCCAGCCGGGCGCCCTCGGCGGCCTCCGGCGCGGCGTCCACGACGACGCTGACGACACGCCCGGTGGCGCTGTCCTTCTTGGCCAGGAGCGCGTCACGGCCCTGGAAGGGGCCCTTGTCGAAGTCCAGCGCCCAGCCCATCCGGCACTCGAACGGGGTGACGGTGTGGTCGTACTCCAGCTCCCCCATGATCATTCCGGCTTCGGTGCGGCAGGTCAGCAGGGCGATGGCGCCGAAGGCCCTGATCCCGAGGTCCGCACCCGCTTCGAAGACCGCGTCCCACAACGCGAGCGCCTGCTCCCGCGGGACCTGGATCTCGTAGCCGAGCTCGGCGGTGAAGCCCAGACGGCTCACCTGGGCGGGTATGCCCGCGATGAGGGCGTCGCGCAGGAAGGTGTAGTAGGGGAACGCGGCGTTGGAGACGTCGACGTGGGTGAGGCGCTGGAGGACGTCCCGGCTGCGCGGGCCCTGCAGGGTGAGCACGGCGGACTCGTCGCGGCGTTCGGTGACCGTGGTCCCGGCGGGGGCGTGCGCGGCCAGCGACTGCATGGTGGCCGGGTTGCCGCCGGTGACGACCACGTGGTCGGGCGCGAGGACGGCCACGGTCACGTCGTCGAGCATCATCCCGTCGGCGTCGACCACGACCCCGTAGGCGATGCGTCCGGCGCCCAGACCCTTGACGCTGCGCGAGAAGACGGCGTCGACGGCGGCGACCGCAGCCTCACCCTCGACATGCCACTTGTAGAGCATCGAGTACTCCGAGGCCCCGACGGCGGTCCGGATGGCCAGGTACTCCTCGGCCGGGTCGCTGATGGCCAGCGGTACGGCGTTGCCGTAGATGTCGATCCACTCCTCGACTCGGTCCGCGTAGCGGGGAGCGAACGGGGTGGTGGTCAGTCCTTCGGGGATGGCCATGGGGACTCCAGTGGAGAGAGGAGAAGACGTGCGCTGCAGCGAGAATCTATCCATCTGGATAACTTGTCAATAGGATAGATTGGGTCGAGGGGGAAGAGCAGACAGAGGGAGGGCGAGTGACTGCCGAGGCGGAGGCGGACGGTGAGACCGGCCAGGAGGCCCGGCCCGGTTACGGCGAAGGGCGAGGGGCGCTCCTGGCCGCGGCCGTGAGGGTGGTGGGCCGGGGCGGCCTGCGGAAACTGACCTACCGTGCTGTCGCCGCCGAAGCCGGTGTCACGCACGGACTGGTCGCCCACCACTTCGGTTCGCGCGACACGCTGCTCGAAGAGGCGCTGCGGTGGTGTGTCACACGCAGCATCGAGACGTCGTCGCTGGTGCCCGCCAGCGGAAGGCTGGAGGACTTCGCCGCGACCCTGGCCGAGTTCATCGCGGCCGACCCCGACGTCCAGGCCTTCCAGTACGAGCTGAAGCTCGAAGCCAGCCGGCGGCCGGAGCTGCGCCACCACGTCGACCTGCTCTACGACGCGTACCGCGATGCCGTGCGCGAGGCGCTGGCCTGCTTCGACGTGTCGCAGGAGATGACGGAGATCGTGTTCGCGGCCCTGGACGGCCTGGTGTTCCACCAGGTCACGTCCGGCGCACCGGACCGCACCGAGGAGAGCATCGACGCCTTGCGCCGGCTCCTCGCGGCTCACCGCGCGCAGGCGTCACCAAGGGCGACCGGCGTACATTGAATGAGCCGAAGCTCTCCTGCACCAACCCCAGGAGCGGCGATGACGAGCATGTTCAAAGGGCGCGACCAGCAGGTCCGGCCGCACGGTACGACGCCCTTGACCATACCTGCGCCCGTCGGCGCGACCGCGGTACTGGACCAGCACCTGCGGTTCACCGGCTGGAGCCGGGAAGCCGAGGAACTGTTCGGACTGGTGTCCGAAGAAGTCCTCGGCCGGTCCGCCGACGCCGTCCTGGCCGATGCCGAGACGGGAGCCGGCGTCTCAGCCGCTGGTGGTGGTGCGGCGTGGTCGCTCGGCCCTCGGCCGGTCCGCCGCGGTGACGGCCGCCCGGTGTCCGTGTCCCTGTCCCTCACCCCGCTCGCCCTGGGGGCGGACGCGACCGGGTGGCTGCTGACTGCCATGGATGCCGAGCTGGCGCACCGGGAGACCGTCCGCCGGGCCCTGCTTGACGGACTCGACCGGGAAGCGCCCGTTCAGCTGGTGGTCTACGACACGGACGCCCGGGTGCACTGGATCAACTCTGCGATCGAGAAGCAGTTCGGAATCCCACTGGAGGACGCTGCTGACAGGTTCGTGAAGGACATCCTGCCGCAGGGCGAGGTGCTGGCGGAGGCCGACGGGACGGTCACGACGAGCGTCGAGGAGATCGTCCAGCGCGTGGCCCGCACCGGCGCACCCGTGGTCGACGTCCGTTACCGCAGCACCACCCCCCTGGACCCCCATCGCGCACGCGTCTGGTCGTGTTCCTACTTCCGACTCCAGGACGGGGAAGGCCGTCCGATCGGAGTCTGTGAGGCGGCCCTCGACATCACCGACCGCTATGTGGCACGCCAGCGTCTCGCCCTGCTCAGCCGGGCGAGCGGCAGTATCGGAAGAACCCTGGACATCCGGCGCACGGCCGGAGAGCTGGCGGAACTCGCGGTTCCCGAGTTCGCCGATGCCGTCACCGTGGATGTCTTCGAAGCCGTCCTGAGCGGGCAGGAACCACAACACTTCGACACTCGTCCCACCCTGTGCCGGGTGACTCACCGCACCGATCACGCCGCGGCCAAGGACACCGCGTACGACGAACTGGACACCGTCCGCCTGCGGTGCCTGGCCGAGAACACGCCGGCCACCGACGCGGCCGCCCGTGTGCTCGCCCTTCCGCTCAAGGCCCGTGGCGCCACCCTGGGCGTGGTGGCCTTCGCACGCTCCCGAGACGCCGACCCCTTCGAACAGGAGGAGATTCAGCTCGCCGAAGAGCTCGTCTCCCGCACCGCGGTCTGCCTGGACAACGCCCGCCGTTACACCCGAGAACACGCGACCGCGCTCACGCTCCAGCGTGATCTTCTCCCTCGCACCCTGCCCCAGCAGCCGGGCGTGGAGGTCGCTCACCGCTATCTGCCCGCGGCCGGGCCCGCCGGCGTCGGAGGGGACTGGTACGACGTCATTCCCCTCTCCGGGGCACGCGTCGGGCTGGTGGTGGGGGATGTCGCCGGACACGGCACGGGCGCGGCCGCCACCATGGGGCGGATGCGCACCACCGTCGCGGCGCTCGCGGCGCTCGACCTCGCGCCGGACGAACTGCTCGCCCGCCTCGACGACTTGGTGGCGCGAACCGGCGCACCGCCTTCCGGGCCCGCCGAGGCCGAGGACCAGGCACTGGGCGTCACCTGCCTGTACGCGATCTACGATCCGGTCTCCCGGCACTGCGTCATGGCGCGTGCGGGCCATCTGCCACCCGTGCTGGTCACCCCCGACGGACACGCCGAGCTGGTGGACCTTCCCGCCGGACCGCCCCTCGGCCTGGGCGGCCTGCCGTTCGAATGCGCCGACATCGAGCTGCCGGAAGGCGCCACGCTCGCTCTCTACACCGACGGACTCGTCGAAAACCGTCAGACGGACATCGACGCAGGAGTCCGCTCTCTCTGCACCGCACTCGCCAGGCCCGCGGACGGCCGACTGGACAAGACATGCGACAGGGTCATCACCAGACTCCTGCCCCAAGCCCCCGAGGACGACGCAGCACTGCTGCTGCTCCGCGTCCACGCCCTGGCCGAGAGTCTGGTGGCGACGTGGGACATGGCCCCCGACGCCGGAGAAGTGGCAAGAGCACGGTCGCTGTCCCGCGATCAGCTCGCCGCGTGGGGAGTCGACGAAGAGGCGTCGTTCGTCGTCGAGCTCGTCGTCAGCGAGCTGGTCACCAACGCGATCCGCTATGGCGGCGCTCCGGTGTGTCTACGGCTCATTCGGGAACGTGGCCTCATCGTCGAGGTCTCCGACGGCGGCCACACCTCGCCCCACCTGCGGCGGGCCGCGATGGAGGACGAGGGCGGCCGAGGTCTGTTCCTGGTCGCACAGCTGACCCGGAGCTGGGGAACCCGGTACACGTCGAGAGGCAAGACCATCTGGACCGAGGTGCCGCTGTCGCCGGCCAAGCTGCTGGCGACCTTCGTCGGCGGGCAATTCGAGCTGTAGCGATGCGGCGTCCTCGTCCGGGCCTCTCGTCCGGGCCGGTCGCGGCTCAAGCCTTGCGGCGGCCGCTACGGCGTGGCGCGGGGGCGGCACCGCCCAACAGATCCTGGCGGCGTTCCTCGCCCTTCTCCTCCACCTGCAGCACCACCCGGCGCAGTCCGGCGGCGACGGTCCGGCAGTCCGCCTCGCCGAGCTGCCCGGTGACGAAGGCCTCCTCCTCATTGAACGCCGGAAAGACGCGCTGCATCAGCTTCTCGCCGTCGTCGGTCAGGCTCAGGAGCACCAGCCTGCCGTCGGTGGGATGGTTTGCTCGCCGCACGAGCCCTCGTCTTTCCAGTGTCCCGGCAACCCCTGTGAGCGTGCCCTTGGAAATCCCGGCCTCTTCGGCCACGTGCCGCGTCTCCGACTCACCCCAGATCCAGACGACCCAGAGCACCACAAAGGCGGTCCAGGTCAGGTCGACGCCGCGCAGCACGGAGTTCTCCAGGTGCTGCCGCACCGCTGAGGCGGCGCGATAGATGTTGGCGACGACGGCCATCTGGTCATGCCGGACGCGACCGCCGAGCTTGGCCTCTGCGAGCTTCTCGGCTTCGGTGATGGATCGTTGGCCGGGCACGGGCACGCTCCTTCGGGCCGCCTGCGGAGGCGTGAGACATCAGAATTGTTCGGGCCCAAATATAAGGTGCTCGGCCTCATGGGGCCGATCCCTCCGGGTTCGGGCGCTGTGTGCGCGCAACCCACGCGGACTGCTTCCTCTGGCTTCGGACCTGTTGCAACCCGGCCCCCTCGCCGAGAAGCCAGCCACGCAGTGCGGACTTCGATACAGCCGACCTTTGTTGGCCTACGGTCAACGCTGTCCTCAACGATCTGGCGGCGAGCGGCCCCTGTTCTTCCGGATTCTGGTGCTCGGCGGCCAGGCGCCAACTGCTGGCCGGCGACGCCACCGCAGCCCAGGTCGCCCACACCGTGGGATACGCCAGCGCGACCCAGTTCAGCCGCGAATACCGGGCCTTCTACGGACTGCCACCGGTCCAGGACATCATCCGCCTGCGCGCCGGTACTACCTCGACCGCCCCGGCACATCCAACGGACCGACCGAGGCGATCAACGGACGCCTCGAACACCTCCGCGGATCCGCCCTCAGGCTCCGCAACCTGACCAACTACATCGTCAGATCGCTCCTGGTGACCGGCGGGTTCAGACCGCAACTACACCCTCCGCCCTCCCCTCTCTCCGCTCGCCCCCGTACCCGCTCATCACCGAACCGGCCTGCTCGCCCTCGATGAGCAGGGCACCTCGACGAACGGACACTCGATGACGACGTACATACGGACGACGCTGACCGGAGTCCTCCTCGCTCTCCGTACTGGCCACGGCGGTCGGCCTCACCGGGCATGCCGACGGCTACGACGCCCCGGTCACGGCGCAAGGACCGTACGTGACCCTGGGCGACTCCTACACCGCACTTCTGCATGGTGTCGGTGCCGGCGGGGACCTTGTCCAGCAGGGCATGTCTGCGGAGTTGTCGTGCACGGACGCGGCGAGCACCACCACGGCGATCACCAGGCCCGTGTTTCTGGAGCGCCGAGGTCAGCGAGCGGCACGAGGATCTGATACGACGCTCGGTCGAGCGGGCGCGGACCTGCGGCGAGATCGGGGACGACTGCGCCCGTGACAGGGTGCTGCTGCTGTTCGGGGCGCAGCAGCGGATCGACATCGCCGCCAGGCTGCTCGCCGACCCGGTCCAGACGGGCCGGAGTGTCACGGACATCGCCTACGCGGTCGGCTTCAAGGACGCCTCACACTTCGCCCGCGCCTTCAAGAGCCGCCACTGCGTCAGCCCGCGTGAGTACCGCAGGGACCACTCGGCTGCTCCACAGGGGCCTGGCGCATAGCCTTTCCGGTGGCTGCTGGAGACTGGAAGACGGTGTATGGTCTTTTTCCCTCGTCTTCAGATCTCGTCGCCGCCGGGCCCGTGTCGTTGCGGGACGGCCGCCGAAGCCCGCTCTTCGATCCGGTGCACCGCGGCCCGCAGGTCGTCCAGGTGGCGCCGTGCCACTTCCTGCGCGGACATGACCGTCTTGCGCCAGGTCACGTTGACGCATCCCAGGACCTCCCCGTGCAGGCGGATCGGTACGGCGATCGAGTTGCGACCGTCGAAGTCGTACTCCGGTGCGCGCACGCTGTATCCCCGGGACCGGGTGGTCGCCAGCAGACGCCGCAGCCAGCCCGGGTCGTGGGCGTATGCGTTGCCCGGAGCATCGTGCTCGCGCAGGCGGCGCAGGACCGCCTCCCGCTCCCGCTCGGCGCAGAAGGCGATGTAGGCGCGGCCCGAAGCGCCGAGCAGCATGTGCGAACGGAAACCGATGGGCGCGACGGGGACCACCTCGTCGAAGTACGCCTTGGGACTGTTGGTGTCGATCGTCTCCATGTAGTCCAGCCGGGGCACGGTCAGCACGGACGGCCACATCACGCGCTCGCACAGCTCCTCCAGGACCGACGACGCCAGCTCGCCGAGCCACTCGACGTCGTTGTACGGGGCCCTCTGGGGTCTGAGGCTCGCGACGAACGCCCCGTCGGCGAGCCGCTGCCAGACCAGGCCCTCCTGGTTGCAGGTGTGGAGGATGCGGATCAGGGTGGCTTTGGGGATGCCGGTGACCTGGTGCAGGTCGTGCAGGCTGGCGGCACGCATCTCCTCCAGGGCCTTCAGCACCTGTAGGCCCCGCTCGAGAGAGGTGATCGTTTTCACCTGGTACTGCCGCATGAGACGACCCTCACCTGCGAAGACGGAGAGTGGATTTCACCAGGTGAAAAGCTAGCAGGGAACTGTTGCTCGCGTCCCGGCTCGTCGGAGACCGTTCCTCCAATGACGCGAGGAGGCGACATGACCGTCGAGACAGCAGGGGGCTTCCCTGCCACTGGTCGGGCACACGGCGCAGCCGGCGGGGCCGCCGTGGTGGCCGAAGGCGAGCTGCTGTGGACGCCCGGCCCGCGGCGGGTCGCGGAGGCCAATGTCACGCGGTTCGCGGACTGGCTGTCCCGGGAACGGGGGCTGCGGTTCGACGGATACGACGAGCTGTGGAACTGGTCCGTCACCGACCTGGAGGGATTCTGGGGCGCCCTGTGGGACTACTTCGGCATTCGGTCGACGGCCCCGTACTCCTCGGTGCTCGACGGCCGGGGCATGCCGGGGGCGCGGTGGTTTCCCGGGGCGCGGCTGAACTACGCCGAGCACGTCCTGCGAAACGAACGGTCGGGCACCGACGCCGTGGTGTTCGGCTCCGAGAGCGCCGCTCCCGTCGGTCTTCCGTGGGAGGACTTCGCGGGCCGGGTGCGCGTCCTGGCGACCCGGTTGCGGGCGTTCGGCGTACGCCCCGGCGACCGGGTCTGCGGATATCTGCCGAACGTGCCTCAGGCCGCGATCGCGATGCTCGCGACGACGGCCATCGGGGCCGTATGGGCGAGCGCTTCCCCCGACTTCGGGTCGCGAGGCGTCATCGACCGGTTCGGCCAGCTCAGGCCGAAGGTCCTGTTCTGCGTCGACGGCTACCGCTACGGCGGAAAGACCTTCGACCGCCGGGACGAGGTGCGCCGCATCGCCGACGCGCTTCCCGGCCTGGAGCACGTGATCCACCTTCCCGTCCTCGACGACGGGTACGACGAGCCGCTGGCCGTCGGCGGCCTGCGCTGGGACGAGGTCCTCGACCACCCGCCCGTTCCCGCCGAAGACTTCGACTTCGAGCCCGTCCCCTTCGACCACCCGCTGTGGGTGCTCTTCTCCTCCGGTACGACGGGACTGCCCAAGGCGATCATCCACGGGCACGGCGGCATCCTGCTCGAACAGCTGAAGCTGCAGACCTTCCACATGGACCTGCGCGAGGGCGACCGGCCGCTGTTCTTCACCACTACCGGCTGGATGATGTGGAACTTCCTGATCAGCTCCCTGCTGGTCGGCGCCTGCCCAGTGCTCTACGACGGCAACCCCGCCCACCCGGAGCCGGACGTTCTGTGGCGGATCGCGCAGGACACCCGGACCACCTTCTTCGGCGCCAGCCCCGCCTACGTCGACCTCATGACCAAGGCCGGCATCGTCCCCGGCGAACGCTACGACCTGTCCGCCCTGCGCACGGTCATGCCCGCCGGCTCACCGGTGTCACCCCAGTGCACCGCCTGGTTCTACGGCAACGTCAAGGCGGACCTGTGGATCGCCACCGGCAGCGGCGGCACCGACTGCTGCACCGGATTCGTCGGCGGAGTGCCCACCCTTCCCGTGTACGCCGGCGAGATGCAGGCACGCTCGCTGGGGGTCGCCGCGTACGCCTACGACGAGCACGGCCGCCAGGTCGTGGACGAGGTCGGCGAGCTGGTGATCACGGAGCCGCTGCCGTCCATGCCGGTCACATTCTGGGGCCCGGACGGGGACGAACGGTACCGCCGTACGTACTTCGAGGACTTCCCGGGCGCCTGGCGACACGGCGACTTCTTCAAGGTCAACGCTCGCGGCGGCTGCTTCGTACTCGGCCGCGCCGACGCCACCCTCAACCGGCAGGGCGTGCGCATCGGCACCGCGGAGATCTACCGGGTCGTCGAAGCCCTCGACCAGGTCACGGGAGCTCTGGTGGTCAGCCTCGACCTGCCGGACGAGAAGTTCTTCATGCCGCTGTTCGTCGCCCTGACCGACGGCGTCACCCTCGACGCCGGCCTCCAGCAGACGATCCGGGACCGACTCCGCCGCGAGTACAGCCCCCGCCACGTACCGGACCGCATCATCCAGGTCCCGGCCGTCCCGACCACCCTGACCGGCAAGAAGCTCGAGGTGCCGGCGCGCCGCATCCTGCTCGGCACCCCCGTCGAACAGGCGGCCGACCGCAGCACGGTCGCCGACCCGCGCGCGCTCGACGCACTTGCCCGCTACGCCCGTACCCAGCGCGACTACCCCCTGGCCACCGCCACCGTCTGAGCCGCACCACCCTCGGATCCCCGCTCCCTACCGCCTGAGCCGCACACCCTGGAGAGCCCCGTGAACGATGCCAGACCCGCCCCCCGCTTCCCACTGCCCTCGGAGCTGACCGACGTCGCGGGTGCCGAAGGCTGGGCGTCGATGTACCCGTACTACACCCGGTTCCAGCCGGGGGACGACCAGCGGTTCTGGTTCTACAACGCGATGCACTTCCCCGAGCCGATGCCCGCGTTCGACGCCATCACTGCCGAGGCGCCCTACACCGCTCTCGGCGCGAACACCGCGCGCATGTTCGTCTTCCCCACCACGCTCGGCATCGAGCACCGCATCGTCAACGGCCGGGTCTACATCACCGCCAACCCGGTCACCGACCCCGAGGAGATTCAGCGCAGGCTCGCGGAGTTCAGTGAGCGGGCGGGGTACTACTACGAGAACTGGGACGAGCTCTACCAGGGCTGGGTCGCCCGCATCACCGCGCTGATCGACGAGGTGCAGCGGATCGAGGTGCCCCGGCTGCCCGAGTTCGAGGACCCGGAGGTCGTGTTCCAGGCCAAGGGCGTGGCCCAGAACCACTACGTCCGGGAGAACTACCACCGGCTGATCGACCTGTACTCCAAGATGTGGCACCACCACTCCGAGTTCCTGATGCTCGGCTACGGCGCCTACGTCGTGTTCTTCGAGTTCTGCAAGACGTCGTTCCCGGAGATCCCCGACCAGGACGTGGCCCGCATGGTCGCCGGGATCGACGTCATCCTCTACCGCCCGGACGACGAGCTGAAGAAGCTGGCGAAGCTGGCGGTCGAGTACGGCGTCGACGATCTCTTCGTCGAGGGCTGCGAGCCCGACAAGGTGCTGGCCGCGCTCGCCGCCCGCGGGGACGGCGGCCGCCGCTGGCTGGAGGCGATGGACGCCGCGCGCGAGCCGTGGTTCAACATGTCGACCGGTGCCGGTTTCTACCATCACCACCGCAGCTGGAACGACGACCTCACGGTGCCGTTCGCGGCGCTGCCCGGCTATGTCGACCAGGCCAGGAGGGGCGAGCCGCTCGACCGCCCCACCGAACAGCTCACGGCCGAGCGCGAGCGCATCGCCCAGGAGTACCGCTCCCTGCTGGCCGGCGAGGAGGAGCAGGCCGCCTTCGACCAGATGCTGGGCCTGGCCCGGGTGGTGTTCCCCTTCGTGGAGGACCACAACTTCTACTGCGAGCACTACTTCACCACGAAGTTCTTCGCCAAGGTCCGCGAGTTCGGCGAGCTGCTGCGCGATCAGGGTGTCCTGGCCGACGCCGAGGACGTCTTCCAGCTGAACCACACCGAGGTCGGCCAGGCTCTGACGGACGTGATGCTCGCCTGGGCGGCCGGGAGCAAGCCGGTGGGCTCGGCGCACGTGCGCGAGACAGTCGCTGAGCGCAAGCGGATGCTGGACGCCCTCGCGGGCTGGTCCCCGCCGCCCGCGCTGGGACCGGTCCCCGAGGCGCTCAACGACCCGGCGGTGCGCATGCTGTGGGGCATCACCGCCGAGACCATCCGGGCCTGGTCCACACCGACCGCGGACGGCGATCACGAGGTACGCGGTTTCGCCGCCTCGCCGGGCGTCGTCGAGGGCACCGCCCGGGTGCTGCTGAGCGCCAACGACATCGGCCAGGTACGGGAGGGCGAGGTGCTGGTCTGTCCGGTGACCGCGCCCAGCTGGGGCCCGGTCTTCGGCAAGATCGCGGCCGCCGTCTCGGACATCGGCGGCACCATGTCGCACGCGGCGATCGTGGCCCGTGAGTACGGGCTGCCCGCCGTCGTTGGCACCGGCCACGCCACCAAGCGGATCACCACCGGCCAGCGGCTGCGCGTGGACGGCGACCGCGGCATCGTCACCATCCTCGACTGAGCGTGGGGAGCACGACAATGAACACCTCATCCCATGTCCGCCGGTTCGCGGAACTGCGGCTGACGGACCGGCCCACGGTCGGCGGCAAGGGCGCGAGCCTCGGCGAACTCACCTTCGCCGGCGCCCCCGTACCGCCCGGCTACGTCGTCACCACCACGGCCTTCGAGGCCTTCCTCGGCGTCCTCGACCCGGACGGCGAGATCCGCACCGCCATCGAGGCGCTGGACTCCGAGGACACCGAGGCGATCACCCGCGTGGTCACACCCGTCAGGGAGCGCATCGAGGCGGCCGAACTGCCCGAAGAGGTGGCGTCGGCGATCCGCGGCCACTACCGCGGCCTGGACAGCGAGTCCGACACCCCGGGTGAGCCCGCCCCCGTCGCCGTACGTTCCAGCGCCACCAGCGAGGACGCGGAGGACGCCAGCTTCGCCGGTCTGCAGGACACCTACCTGTGGGTGCGCGGCGAGGACTCCCTCGTCGAGAACGTCCGCCGCTGCTGGGCCAGCCTCTACAGCGTCGAGTCGGTCAGCTACCGGCGTCGCCTCGGCCTGCCGGAGCACGACCTCGCCATGGCCGTCGTCGTCCAGCGCATGATCGACCCGCGCTGCGCCGGTGTCATGTTCACCCGCAGCCCGCTCACCGGGGACCGCTCGGTCGTCGCCCTGGAAGCGTCCTGGGGCCTGGGGTCCGCTCTCGTCAGCGGTGACGTGACACCCGACAAGTACGTGGTCGGCAAGGTGACCGGGGACATCTGCTCCCGTACCGTCTCGGCGAAGCTGCGACAGCACCGGATGGACCCCAGCGGCTCCGGTGTGCTGGAGGAGGACGTACCGGAATACCTCCGGGACGAACCCTGCCTGTCCGACGAGGAGATCCACGAACTCGTACGGCTCGGCCGGCAGGTCGAGTCCCACTACGGGGCACCGCAGGACATCGAGTGGGCGATCTCCCGCAACCTCGTCCCCGGCCACAACATCTACCTGCTCCAAAGCCGTCCCGAGACCGTCTGGGCGAGCAGGGAGAAGGCCCCGGTGGCCTCGCCGAAGGCCAGGGCGTTCGACCACGTGCTGTCGCTGCTCGGCGGCGCGGGCTCCGGCCCCGGTGGGAGTACGAAGTGAACCTGACCGGCGAGGACGTCCAGGACATCCTGCGGATCATCGACGGCATGGAGGTCGACCGCCTCTATCTGCGCACGGGTCGGTTCGAACTGTCGCTTTGCCGTGGCGGCGACGGCGAGTGGACACAGTCCGCGCGCACGACAGCCGAACCGGTGCTGGTCGATGGCCGTGAAGTACCCGCGGTCCAGGGCGTGGCAGCTGCGGACGAGCAGACTGAGCCCGCCCGCGAGGGTCTGACCGGGGTCCGTACACCTTTGCCCGGTGCCTTCTACCGGGCGCCGAAACCCGGCGCGGCCCCCTTCGTCGAGATCGGGGACGAGGTCACCGAGACCACGGTCGTCGGGATCGTCGAGACGATGAAACTGATGAACTCCGTGTACGCGGAGGCCTCCGGCACGGTGGCCGAAATCGTCTTGGGCGACGGAGAGTTCGCCGAGCAGGGTGCCGTGCTCATGTTCATCGACACACTGGCGACAGGAGTGGCGCCGTGATCCTGCGACGCGTTCTGATCGCCAACCGGGGTGAAATCGCCCTGCGCATCATCCGTACGTGCAGGCGGCTCGGCATCGAGGCGGTGCTCGCCGCCTCCGACGCCGACCTCGACTCCGTACCGGCCCGACTGGCCGACCGGGTGGTGCGCCTCGGCCCCGCCCCGCCCTCGGCCAGCTACCTGGACGTGGACGCCGTCCTCACGGCGGCGAAAACCGCCGGCGCCGACGCCATCCATCCCGGGTACGGCTTCCTCTCCGAGAACCAGCGGCTGGCCAGGGCCTGCACCGAGGCCGGCATCGTGTTCATCGGCCCCACGGTGGAACAACTCGCCTCAGTGGGCGACAAGTTGGAGGCCCGTCGGCATGCCGTGGCGGCCGGTCTGCCAGTGGTACCCGGCGGGCCGCTGGAGGACACAGCCGACGCGGCCCGGCTTGCCGCGGAGATCGGCTACCCCCTGCTGATCAAGGCGGTCGGCGGTGGCGGCGGCCGGGGCATGAAGCAGGTGCACGATCCGGCGGACCTGTCCGCCACCGTCGACCTGGCCGTCGCCGAGGCGGGCGCCGCCTTCGGGGACCCCCGCGTCTACCTCGAACGCTTCGTCGCCACCGGGCGGCATGTGGAGGTCCAGCTCATCGCGGACGGCGAGAACGTCGTTCACCTCGGCACCCGCGACTGCTCCGTGCAGCGCCGCTACCAGAAGCTGATCGAAGAGGCGCCCGCGCCCGCTCTCGACCCGGCCCTGCGCGAGGAGATGCACCGTGCCGCGGTGGCCCTCGGCAAGCATCTGGAGTACCGGGGCCTGGGCACGGTCGAGTTCCTGGTCGACGTCGACCGGGGCACCTTCTACTTCCTGGAGATGAACGCCCGCATCCAGGTCGAGCACCCGGTCACCGAGGCCATCACCGGACTGGATCTCGTCGCGGAGCAACTCGCCGTCGCCGAGGGGCGATCGCTCTCCTTCGGACAGGCGGACGTGTGCTTCACGGGACACGCCATCGAGTGTCGGATCAACGCCGAGGACTGGGCACGTGACTTCCAGCCAAGCCCCGGCACTGTGACCGAGGCGGTCTGGCCGCTCGGTGACGGCATCCGGATCGACACGCACCTCCAGGCGGGTGCGAGCGTACCGCCGTACTACGACTCGCTGCTCGCGAAGCTGATCGTCCACGGCCGGGACCGTGCCGACGCGCTGGCACGGCTGCGCGCCGCCCTGGCCCGGTGTGCGGTCGTCGGGGTCAGCACCAACATCCCGCTGCACCAAGAGGTGCTGGCACAGGCCGAGTTCGCCGAGGGTGGCGTGGACACCGCCTGGTTCACCCGCTTTCTGCGGGACCTTCCAGTAGGGAGCAGCCGTGGCTGACATCCAGCTCGTCGACGTGTCGCTGCGCGACGGCAACCAGAGCCTGTGGGGCGCCACCGGACTCGACACCGGCAAGATCCTCCAGGTCGCGCCAGTCCTTGACCGGGTCGGCTTCCGCGCCCTCGACTACACCTCCAGCACCCACATGGGCATGGCGGTGCGCACCCACCGCGAGGACCCGTGGGAGCGGATACGGCTGACGCACCGCGCCATGCCGAACACCCCCTTGCAGTTCATCGGCACCGGGCTGCGCTTCATCTCCTGGGAGGTCGCCCATCCCGAGTTCATGCAACTGGTCTACGACCGGCTGGTGGTGAACGGGGTCACCCGTTACGTCGTCCTGGACCCCATGCACGACATGGACGCCGTACGCGAGTCCGCCCGCATGATCCGAGCAGCTGGGGCCACCGAGATCGTCGGAGCACTGACCTTCACCGTCAGCGACGTCCACGACGACGCCCACTACGCCTCGCTCGCGGCGCAGATGGCCGCCTGCCCGGACATCGACCGGGTCTACATCAAGGACCCCGGCGGACTGCTGACTCCGGAACGCGCCGCGACGCTGATCCCGACAGTCCTGGGCAAGCTCGTCGGCACACCGCTGGAGCTGCACTCCCACTGCACGATCGGTCTGCCGGGCCTGACCTACCTCAAGGCCGCCGACCTGGGCGTACAGGCCCTCCAAGTGGCCTGCGGGGCTCTCGCGGGCGGCACGTCCCTGCCCAACGCCCAGCAGGTCGTGGCCAATCTGCGCGAAATCGGCCACACCGTGGACGTCGACGACCGGCTACTGAGCGTGGTCGCCGACTACTTCGACGGCATGGCCGCGGCCGAGGGGCTGCCCGTGGGCGGCCCCCGGGACTACGACGCCGCGTTCATGCGCCACCAGGTGGCCGGCGGTGTGATGACCACCCTGCACCGGCAGCTCGACGAATTGGGCTTCAGCGACCGCTTCGACGCGGTCATCGAGGAGGTGACCCGCGTCCGCGCCGAACTCGGCCACCCCATCATGGTCACCCCCTTCCCACAGATGGTGTGCACCCAGGCCCTCTACAACGTGATCGGCACCGAACGCTACGAGAACGTCTCCGACCCGGTGATCCGGTACGTGCTGGGCAGCTTCGGCCGCCCCACCGCCCCCGTGGACCCGCAGGTCGCCGACCGCATCCTGGGACGGCCCCGGGCGAAGGAACTCGCCGCCGAACCACCTCCGCCCACCGTCGCGGAACTGCGCCGGCGCTTCCCGCGCGGCATCAGCGACGAAGAACTGCTCCTGCGGGCCACCATGCCCGCAGAACAGGTGGACGCCATGGTGGCCGCCGGTCCGGCTCGGCGGCACTACAACCCCGACGTCAAACCGGTGCTCGACCTGCTCCAAGGCCTGCGGACACGCCCGGCAACCCCCGAACTGGTCCTGGACCGGCCCGACTTCCGACTGGAGCTGCACCGTGACCGCCGACCAGCCTGACGAGGCCGCCGACCTGACCAACCGTCTGCGGGCCGTCCGCGGCGTCGTCTTCGACATGGACGGCACGCTCGTCCTGGGCGACCGGCGCAACCACGGGCTCACTCCCCTCCCTGGAGCCCTGGAAGTCACGGCCGCCCTCACCGCCCGCGGCCTGCCCTGGGTCACCTTCACCAACGGCACCACCCGCACTCCGTCGGCCTACGCCGAGACGCTGCGCCGCATCGGGTTCGACCTGCCGGACGACGCCATGCTCACTCCGGCGACCAGTGCCGTCGACCACTTCCTGGCCATGGGACACCGCAGCGCGCTGGTGCTCGGCGGCGACGGCCTGAAGGAGCCGCTGCGCCAAGCCGGCATCGAGATCGTCGAACCCACGGGGAAGCCGGAAGCCGACGCCGTGCTCGTCGGCTGGTACCGCGAGTTCACGATGGACGACCTGGAAACCGCCTGCCACGCCGTCTTCGGAGGCGCCACCCTTTACAGCAGCTCACAGTCGGTGTTCTTCGCCAGCGCCGACGGTCGGGCACTGGGCACGTCCCGGGCCATCTGCGCCATGATCAGCAGTGTCACGGGTGTCACCGAACAGGTCATGGGAAAGCCCTCGTTGACCGGCCTGCGCTGCGCCGCGCGCCGTCTGGGCCTGGCCCCGCAACACCTCGCCGTCGTCGGAGACGACCCTGAACTGGAGATGGCCATGGCCCGGCGTGCCGGCGCTCTCGGCATCGCCGTAACCACCGGCATCCACGCGGCGGACCACTTCGCCACGCTGCCCACGGAGCAGCGCCCGCATCTCACCGTCGAGGGTGTGGGCGGGCTGACCACCCTGTTGCCCGCCCTGCACTCCCACCCCATCGAGAACGGACCCGTACCGACATGACCACCACGACCGCCTCCCTGCGACCGAGCGCCCATCCCGGAGTCCTTGCCGACCTGGTCCCCGGATCCGCCCTCCTGCGGGACACGCTTCTCGTCGTCGGCGGCGCGGGCCTCACCGGCCTCTGCGCCCAGGTCTCCCTGCACACACCGCTCAGCCCCGTGCCCTTCACCTTCCAGACCCTCGCGGTCCTGCTGGTCGGCACCGCGCTCGGTACCGTTCGCGGGGCGGCGGCCATGCTGCTCTATCTCGCCGCCGGTGCCGCCGGAGTGCCCTGGTTCGCCAATCACACCCACGGCCTGGGCGGCCCCGGCTTCGGCTATGTCGTCGGGTTCGTCCTCGCCGCCGTCCTCGTCGGCGAACTCGCCCGCCGCGGCAACGACCGAGGCATCCTGGGCACCGTGGGTCTGATGACGCTGGGCAACGCGGTCATCTACCTGGCCGGGACCGTGTGGCTGGCCATGGACCTGCACCTCGGCGCCCAGCAGGCCATCGCGCTGGGAGTCACCCCTTTCCTCATCACCGACGCGCTCAAGACCGCCCTGGCGGCAGGACTGCTGCCGCTCGCATGGCGAGGCCTGGCATCGACAGCGGCCCCTCAAGAGTAAAAACGCCGGTGCTCTTGCGAGGCTTGACTGGACGTTAGGTCCGTTTCTGGTAGCGGCCTCGTCCGGGATGGGTGAGGAAGCCTTGTCGGACGAGGCGTCCGAGGCGGCTGCGGGTGACGTTGACGGTCGCCTCGTCGGTGGGCATGCCGAGGAGTCCGTGCAGCTCGCGGGCTCGGAATGCCCGGCCGGGGTGCTGATTGAAGGCGTTCACGATGGCCTGGTAGGCGGTGTTCGTCTCGGGCGGATCGGGCTCGGTCCCGCGCGGGACGCGTTCGGCGGTGATCTTCCGGGTGGTGGCCAGGTCCGCGAGTCGCCCTTCGGCCTCGGCCGGGGCGGCGGACAAGTGGTCGATCTGGTCGCGTAGTTCACCGGCCCGGACTGTGGTTTGTCGTGCTGGTCCTGGAGGTCTGCCAGGAGCTCGCTGATGTCCGCGCGGCCAGCCCGAGGGTGTCTCGCCAGGCGGGGGCGGGTGTGGTGAGGCGGCGGGTCATGTTGGCGATGGAAGCCCAGTAGACGCGCGAGGCGGAGGTGTCAGGGCGGTGATCGTCCTCGCGGGCCAGGCGGCGGTGCAGCATCAATGTGCCGTTGACCTGCTCCAGGATCCACCTCTTGGGTTGCGGGATGAAGCCGAACCTCGTCCTTGAAGCCCTGGTCCACCAGGGCCTTCTCCAGACACATCCAGCACCGCTCGGCCGCCTGGTCGAGCAGGCGGGTGCCGGCGGCGTTGTCGTGGGCGGAGGCGGCCAGCACCACGACACCGATGATCAGCCCCAGAACGTCGACGGCCAGTCATCCTGCGGTCGATGATCGTCCCCCGCCGGCCACGCAGGTGCGGCAGGACCAGCTGGGTGAGGCGGGCGGCGCCGACGACGTTGACCTCCATCCGGCGGCGCGCCTCGTCCATGTGCACGTCCTCGACGGCACCGTAGAAGCCGTGGCCGACGTTGTTGACCAGCACGTCGAGCCGGCCGGTTTCGGCGGCGCCGTAGACGATGCAGCCGAGGGCGACCAGCTTGGTGGCGACCGCTCCGCCGACACCCTACGACGCGCCGGTGACCAGCGCGGTCTTCACGACCGTCACGTCAGTTGTTCGCGGGCACGTAGTTCGCGGGCACGCCGGTGGCGCGGCGCATGAACGCGTCGAAGGTGCGGTTGGGCAGCGTGTTGTGCAGGAAGATCATGGGCTTGGCGCCGAAGCCGACGGCGTAACGCGTCTTGGGCCGGCGTGCCCGGACGGACTTGACGATGGTCTTGGCTATCAAGTCCGGCGACGACAGGCGGCGTTCGTTGGCCTCCGAACTGAGCGAGTCGGCCACGGCGTTGGCCTGCGGGGCGTACGGGCCGGTGCCGGAGACGGCGCGGGCCTTCTGCGCGGCGATGCCGCCCCACTCGGACTTGACCCCGCCCGGTTCGATCACCACGACGTCGATCCCGAAGGGCTTGAGCTCCATGCGCAGGCAGTCGCTGAGCGCTTCCAGCGCGAACTTCGTGGCGTGGTACCAGGCTCCCAGTGAGGTGCACATGCGGCCACCCACCGAGGTGATGTTGACGATGGTTCCCGAGCGCTGCGCCCGCATGTGCGGCAGGACCAGCTGGGTCAGGCGCGCCGCACCGAACACGTTGACCTCGAACTGTTCCCTGGCCTCCTGCAGGGGGACGTCCTCGACGGCGCCGTAGGAACCGTAGCCGGCGTTGTTGACGAGGACGTCGAGCCGGCCGGTGTCGGCGATGAGCTTCTCGACGCCTTCCCGCATGGAAGTGTCGTCGGTGACGTCCATGGCCAGCAGGTGGATCCCCTGCTCGGTCAGGTGTTGCATGCGCTGCACACGCCGCGCCGCGCCGTAGACGGTGTAGCCGGCCTCGCGCAGCTTGAGCGCGGTGGCCTCGCCGATCCCCGACGAAGCCCCGGTGACGAGTGCGACCTTGGTGGTCATGGTGGTGATCCTTTCGGTGGGAAGTGGTGACCTTTCGTTGTGAACGCTGGAAGGGGATCTTCGGCCTGGCACTAGCGTGGCGCGCCAACTCACTTGCGTATGACGCCAGCTTTCGATGGCGCGCTTGGCGAGGGGAATGGCGCCATCCGCTGGTGACAGGCATGCCGGCGGCCGTTACGCTCCCCGTCGTGAGCACCGGACGATTCACCCTGGATCCCAGCATCAAAGCCCTGCTGAAGGACCTCGGCGTGTCATCCACCCGGGTACTCCGGCGCGCCCGGCTGCCTGCCGACCTGTTCGGCCGCGGCCCGGTCGCCCTCCCCCTCGAGGAGTACTTCCGGCTGTGGGAGGCGCTCGAGGCCGAGAGCGGCGATCCGGACCTGGCTGTCGCGATCGGCCGGTCGATCTCGGTCGAGATGTTCCACCCGCCGATCTTCGCCGCCCTGTGCAGCCCCGATCTGCGGACCGCAGCCGAGCGCATCGCGATCTACAAGCCCCTCATCGGACCCCTGCACCTGCGGCTCGACAACGGCGACGAAGGCTTGACGATCAGCTTCCGGTGGCCGCCGGACACCCCTCCGCCGCCCCTGCTGGCCGCCGCCGAGATGGTGTTCTGGGTCGCTCTGGCCCGGATCGCGACCCGCCACGACATCCGGCCGGTCCGGGCCACCGATCCCTGGCTCCCTGCCGAGCACGCCGGCCTGGACGACTACCTCGGCGTAGAAGTCCACAAGGGACAGACGCACGCGATCACCTTCGCGCCCGCCGACGCGAACCGCCCGTTCCTCACCGAGAACGAGCAACTCTGGCGGTTCTTCGCCCCGGAACTCCGCCGACGCCTGTCCGACCTGCAGGCGACGGCCAGTGTCGCCGAGCGGGTGCGGGCCGCGCTGCACGAAACACTTCCCGCCGGCGGAAGCTCCATGACCGCGGTCACCCGTCACCTCGCCGTCAGCAACCGCACCCTGCAACGACAACTGAAGCTCGAAGGAACCAGCTTCCAGGAAATCCTCGCCACCACCCGCGAAAACCTGGCCCGCCACTACCTCGGCAACAGCACCATGCGCACCGCCGAAATCGCCTACCTACTCGGCTACGACGACACCAACTCCTTCTACCGCGCCTTCCGCACCTGGACCGGAACCACCCCCGACGCCCTCCGAACCGCAGCCGTCACCCGAGTCTGACCGTCCACCTTCCGGGAGCAGAGGGCCATTCTGGCCTGTCACTCCGCGGGGCTCGGAGCCTCCGGTGCCGGGAGCAGGCGTCGCAGCAAGGACTCCTCCAGCTCGATCAGGATGGCCTCGTTGCCGGCGGCGGAACTCGGCAGGGTGTGCCACAGGACGAGCTGGCCGTGCAGGGCGGTCCACAGGTGGACGCCCAAGTCCTGCGCCTCCGCCCGACGGCCGGGGACCACTTCGGCGAGGTAGGCGTCAGCCGTGTCGGTCCACGCCTGGAGCATGGTGCCGATGGGGTGGTCGGTGG
>NZ_LIRK01000298.1 GCF_001419765.1 Streptomyces torulosus | reverse complement strand
CTCCGGCGACAAAGCCGCCGCGAAGCGCTCCGCGACCGGCAGCGTGTCGTCCCGCAGCCGCCGCACCGCGGTCATCAGCACGGCGTGCGCGTCCGCCTCAGGGACCCCGGCGGCGGCACGCTCGTACAGCTCGGCGCCCTCCTCCAGGACGAGTCCGCCGTCGATGCCCGCCGGGATCTTGATGTGCGCGACCCGGCGCCAGGTGGTGACCGGGTCGCTCCAGGCCTCCACCCGGTACGTCCACCGGCCCACCGACGTCGGAGTGACCGAGGCGGCCCACCGGTCGGTCCCGGGCCCGAGTTCCCGCATCGGCGTCCACGGCGCGGGGCGGCCCTCCGGGTCCTTCAGGACCACATTGGCCGCGATGACGCCGTGCCCTTCCCGGAAGAGCGTCGCGGTGACCTCGAAGGTCTCTCCCACCACCGCTTTCGCGGGACGCCTCCCGCACTCGACGAGCGGGCGGACGTCCCTGATGGGGATACGGCCGATGGCCGGGGTCTGGCTCATGGGTCTCACCTCCGCCGAACTCGGGATGGGAACTGCGCCGAACGGGTGGCGACGCGCCCTACCGCCCCGCGGCGGAACGCCGCTCGGACGGTGGACCGTGGGGCACCGCACGGTTCTTGCGGGTCTGACCGGTCTGCTCCTGGAGGTACGCGGGCAGAGTCGTCTGGAGATAGCGCTCGGCCGCGGCCACCGCCTCCCGGGCGCAGCGCTTTCCCATCAGCACGCACAGCGTGTAGCCCGAGTCCTCGAAATGGTCCCGGGCGGCCCTGTCCGCGGGGGCAGCGAGCATCACGCGTTCCCACATGCGGTAGCGCCGCAGCTGTCTGGCCACCTCGTTCTTGGCGGGCAGCAACATGTGCTGATCACCTCCCGGCACTCTCGGTGGAGCACGCTTCCCGTGGGAGGCCGTGCGCTGAGGAGCACCGACGCATGAGGAGCCGGTGCCTTCACTCATGGTGCACGGACGGCGACCAGGCGTCTTGTTGGCGCTTCAACCACCTCGTCCGTCGCTCGTGTTGCACGAATGGCGTAGCCACCCCACGCTGGGATCTGACTCAGAAGTGATCGGTGCTCACGCTCCGTGTCCCGAATGCGTCCCGCGGACCGTTCCGGGGGCTCGTTCCAGGAGGAACGGAGCGGGGCGGGAGCTTCGCCGGTGAGGAGCCAACGACGATGAAGACCGCAGTGCCTCGCTACTACCACCTCGACGTGGAAGTCAGTCCGGAACGGGTCGGACAGGTCAGGCGCATCCTGGCCGCCCACCTCCGGTTCTGGGACCTGGAAACCCTCGTCGAACCCGTCTGCCACAGCGCCGAACTGCTGCTGCACGCGATCGACGAACACGCGTCGGACAAGAACACCTCGGTCGAGATGTGGTGGAACGGGCAGCACCTCATCGCCGCGATCGCGGAGAACGACCGCGAACTGCGCCCCGACCGCGAGCTGCGCCCCTGCCTGACCCGCATCGCCGCGCTCAGCGACGGCTGGGGCTGCTGCGCCACCGACACCGGCAGCACGGTCATCTGGTTCACCCAGCGGGCCCCCGTCGACGAAAGCGTCCCCCTCGTCCCCACGGCCCCCTCGCCGACCCTGCGCGAGGTCCTCCAAGTACCGCGCGAGGTACGGGTGGTCGCGCTCGCAGGCCCGCAGGGCGACGCCCCGGCCGACTCGCCGGACATCGCCGCGGCCGCCGCGACCGCGGACCGGCCCGCGAGCCAGGTGCCGACCGTGTCGAGCACCTGCGACGCCGCGCGGTGACGGGGCGGGGGAAGCGGAACGGGCGCGCGCGCTCCGGCGGGAGCGGGTCCGCGCGCCCGGCCGACAAGGGCAAGGCGCGGGCGGACATGGCGCCGCCCGCACGGCCGCCGTCGCGAAAGCCCGTCACCGTGTGGAGCGGGCAGCCCTACCCGCTCGGCGCGTCCTACGACGGCACCGGCACCAACTTCGCGCTGTTCAGCGAGGTCGCCGAGGCAGTCGACCTCGTCCTCGTGGACGACGACGGCGGCTCCCGCACGGTCCCGCTCACCGAGGTCGACGGCTTCGTCTGGCACGGCCACGTCCCCGGCATCGGACCGGGACAGCGCTACGGCTACCGCGTGCACGGTCCCTGGGACCCGGCCGCCGGACACCGCTGCAACCCCGCGAAGCTGCTGCTCGACCCGTACACCCGGGCCGTGGATGGGCAGGTGGACAACCACCCCTCGCTGTACGACCGCACCGCCGACAGCGCGGGGCACACCATGCTCGGCGTGGTCACCGACCCCTACTTCGACTGGGGCGAGGACCGCCGGCCCCACCGGCCGTACGCCGACACCGTGATCTACGAGGCCCACGTCCGGGGCCTCACCCGCACCCACCCCGACATCCCCGCCGAACTGCGCGGCACCTACGCCGGGTTGGCGCACCCCGCGATCATCGAGCACCTCACCTCACTGGGCGTCACGGCGATCGAGCTGATGCCGGTGCACCAGTTCGCGCAGGACGGGGTGCTCCAGGACCGGGGCCTCGCCAACTACTGGGGCTACAACACCATCGGCTTCTTCGCCCCCCACAACGGCTACGCCGCCCGCGGCACCCGCGGCCAGCAGGTCACCGAGTTCAAGTCGATGGTGAAGGCGCTGCACGCCGCCGGTCTCGAAGTGATCCTCGACGTGGTCTACAACCACACCGCCGAGGGCAACGAGAAGGGCCCCACCCTGTCCTTCCGCGGCATCGACAACGCCTCGTACTACCGGCTGGTGGACGGCGACTGGGAGCACTACTACGACACCACCGGCACCGGCAACAGCCTGCTGATGCGGCACCCCTACGTGCTCCAGCTGATCATGGACTCGCTGCGGTACTGGGTCACCGAGATGCACGTGGACGGCTTCCGCTTCGACCTCGCGGCCACGCTGGCCCGGCAGTTCCACGAGGTGGACCGGCTGTCGGCGTTCTTCGACCTCATCCAGCAGGACCCGGTGATCAGCCGCGTCAAACTGATCGCGGAACCGTGGGACGTGGGCGAGGGCGGCTACCAGGTGGGCAACTTCCCACCGCTGTGGTCCGAATGGAACGGCAAGTACCGGGACGCCGTACGGGACTTCTGGCGCGGCCGGCCCGGCACGCTCGGCGAGTTCGCCTCCCGGCTGACCGGCTCCGCCGACCTGTACGAGCACAGCCGGCGCCGGCCGCGCGCCAGCGTCAACTTCGTCACCGCGCACGACGGTTTCACCCTCCGCGACCTCGTCTCGTACAACGACAAGCACAACGAGGCCAACGGCGAGGGCAACCGGGACGGCGAGAGCGTCAACCGCTCCTGGAACTGCGGCGCCGAGGGCGACAGCGACGACCCGCGCGTCCTCACCCTCCGCGCCCGCCAGCAGCGCAACCTGCTGTCCACCCTGCTGCTCTCCCAGGGCATTCCCATGCTGTGCCACGGCGACGAGCTGGGCCGCACCCAGGGAGGCAACAACAACGCCTACTGCCAGGACAACGAGGTCTCCTGGGTCGACTGGCGGCTCGACGACGAGCAGCGCGCGCTGTGCGACTTCACCCGGCGGCTGATCGCCCTGCGCGCCGCCCACCCGGTGCTGCGCCGTCGCCGGTACTTCCGCGGTGACACCGCCACCCGCGCGGACCAGCCGCTGCCCGACCTGGTGTGGCTGACGCCGGACGCCCACGACATGACCGACGAGGACTGGGCGCGCCCCGACACCCACTCCGTCGCCGTGTTCCTCAACGGCGACGCCATCGCCGAACCCGACCCGTACGGCAGGCCCGTCGTCGACGACTCGTTCCTCCTGCTGCTGAACGGCCACTGGGAGCCCGTCGCCTTCCGCCTGCCCGGCACGGCGTACGGGGAGCGCTGGACCACCCGCGTCGACACCGCCGCCGAGCCGGACGGCACCCCCGACGAGACGGAGCACAAGGCAGGCGCCGAGATCCTCGTCGCCGCCCGCGGCCTGGTCGTGCTGTCACGGCCCTCCAGGACGGCCTGAACGGCGGGCACGGAACCGCCCCGGCGGGTCGCCGGGGCGGTCAGGGTTCGCGGTCCGATCGGGGCGGTCGTTTCGCGGTCCGATCAGGGCGGTCAGGGTTCGCGGTCCGAGGTGATCGTGAACTGGGCGCCGTCCGGATCGCGCAGCACCGCCTCGTGCGGGCCCTGGGTGAGGACGGTGCCGCCGTGGTGCTGTGCGGCCTCGACACAGGCGGCCACGTCGGAGACCGAGAAGTGGATCTGCCAGTGCGGCCGGATCGTGGGGTCGGGCGCCGCCTCCAGCGCCCCGGAGGTGATCCGGGCGACGACGTCGCCCTGGCTGCGCAGGACGACCTCGTTGGCCTCGTAGCGGACCTCGCAGCAGCCCGGCTTCCCGGAGGCCCACTCGAGGACCTCGCCGTAGAAGATGGCCGCGTCGAAGGCGTCCCGGGTGTGGAGGCGGACGAAGGCGGGCGCGGCCCGGTGCCAGACCTCCCAGTCCGTGAAGAGCTCCCCCTCCCAGATCCCGAACGTCGCCCCGTGGCGGTCGGCCAGCAGGGCCGCACGGCCCGGCGGGAAGGACAGCGGGCCGACCGCGACCGTGCCGCCGCGCTCACGGGCCCGCGAGGCGGCGGCGTCCGCGTCGGACACCGCGAAGTAGGGCGTCCAGGCGACCGCCATCTGCCACAGGGTCGCCACCCCGGCGATCCCCGCGACCGGCACACCGTCCGCCAGCGCGATCCGGAAGTGGTCGCCGAGCTTCGCCGTGCGCCACGTCCAGCCCAGCACGGCCTCGTAGAAGTCCTCCGTGGCCGGCAGGTCCCGGCTGGTGAGGCTCACCCAGCAGGGTGCTCCGCACACGGATCGGGTGGACACGACACTCGTCGTGCCCCTGGGTTTCGTCTCGCTGTTCATGGCAGTCGCGTCCTGGTCTAGTCCACCGGCACACACCGGCCGCACTCCAGTGTCCAACCGGAACCGGAGTCGGCGCCTGCCGAGTACCCCCGAGTCGGCGTTCCGATGCCGGTGACGACCCATCCTCGGGCGACCGTTCGGGTGATGACGTGCGGGTTCCGGCGCTTACCGCGCGCCACGGCGCACATGCGCTCCGCGTCCCGCGCGGGGAGGATGCGGCACATGGCCGACATGAAGGAACGTTCCACTCGTGGGTCCGCGACCACCGGCTCCGCCGCGCCCCACCGGACCCTGGCCCTGGCGGCGATGCTGTTCGCGGTGTCGATGACCTTCATCGACCAGACGATCGTCGCCATCGCCGCCCCGAGCATCGTGGACGAACTCGACCTGTCCTCCTCGGGCATGCAATGGGTGGTCAACGCCTATCTGCTCACCCTGGCCGCGTTCTTCGCGCTCGGCGGCCGGCTCGCCGACGTCGTCGGGCACCGCCGGGTGATGGTGGCCGGCACCGTGATCTTCGTCGTCTCCTCCGCCCTGTGCGGCTGCGTCCCCGACGACGACTTCGCCCTGGCCTGGCTGATCGCCTTCCGCGCCACCCAGGGCCTCGGGGCCGCCCTGATGTTCCCCGCCGCGCTCGCCGTCGTCGTGGCCGTCTTCCCGGTGGACCGGCGCGGCCGCGCCCTCGCCCTGTTCTTCGGCCTGTCCGGCGCCCTCACCGCGCTGGGCCCGCTCCTCGGCGGCTGGCTCACCGACTGGACCTGGCGGGCGATCTTCTGGGTCAATGTGCCCGTCGCGGTCGTCGGCCAACCAGTGGGTGTTCTACGGCATGGCCATCGCGCTCGGCGTCGGCTTCCTGTGCGCGCTGCGGCACCCCGGCACACGGGTCACCGAGGAGACGCCCACCCCCCGGCGGCAGCCCGCGCACCACTGAGGTCCGCCGCCCGGGCGCGGCGGTGCCTCAGGTGGAGTCCCGCAGGACCAGCTCCGTGGGCAGGATCACCGCGGCCGGGTCCTCGCCGCCGATCTGCGCCAGCAGGACCCGCACCATCTCGTTGCTGATCCGGTCGTACGGCTGGCGGATCGTGGTGAGGGCGGGTACGGACTCCGTCGCGGCGGTCGAGTCGTCGAACCCGCCCACGGCCACGTCCTCCGGCACCCGGCGGCCCGCCCGGCGCAGCGCCGTCAGCGCGCCCTGCGCCATCAGGTCGGACGCCACGAACACCGCGTCCATGTCCGGCGCCCGCTCCAGCAGCCGTTCGGCGCCCGCCTCACCGCTGGCCCGGCTGTAGTCGCCGGACACGATCAGCCGTTCGTCGATCTCGACGCCCGCCTCGGTGAGCACCTCCTTGTAGCCGGCCAGCCGGTCCACACCGCCCGGTGTGTCCAGTGGGCCGGTGACCACGCCGACGTGGCGGCGGCCCAGCGACAGCAGATGGCGCACCATGTCCCGGGCGCCGTCGCGGTCGTCCGCCGCCACATAGCTCACCTTGGACCCGAGCCCCATGGGCTTGCCGCACTGGACGAGCGGCACCCCCGCGTCCCGGAGCTGCTCGGCGACCGGGTCACCGGAGTGGCTGGACACCAGCAGCACCCCGTCGACATGGCCCGCCGTGATGTACCGCATGATCCGGCGCCGCTCGTCCTCCGTGCCCGCCACCATCAGCAGCAGGGGGATGTCGTGCGCGGCCAGCGCCTGGGTGCAACCCCGCAGCAGGACGTTGAAGTTGGGGTCCTCGAACAGCTTCTCCTGCGGTTCCGTGAGCAGGAAGCCGATCGAGTCGGAACGGCCCGTGATCAGTGAGCGGGCGTGCCGGTTCACCACGTAACCCGTCTTGCGGATCGCCGCGTTGACCGCTTCCTGCGCAGCCGGGCTGACGTAGTGACCGCCGTTGAGCACCCGTGACACGGTGCCCCGGGAGACCCCCGCCACCCGCGCCACGTCGTGAATGGTCGGCGGTTTGCGCCTGCCCCCCGTGTTGCTCATGGTCATGACTTTACGGCCCCGGACAGTAGATCAAGGCTCCAGAACCGCTGGATGACCAGGAACAGCGCGATCAGCGGGAGCACCGCGAGCAACGCGCCCGTGATCACCAGGGTGTAGAGCGCGGGGGTGTTGGCCCCCTGTTCGAGGAGCGTGAACAGCCCCAGGGTGATCGGGAACTTCTCGTCGTCGCTGAGCATGATGTACGGCAGCAGGAAGTTGTTCCAGACGGCGACGAACTGGAACAGGAAGACCGTCACCAGACCGGGCACCATCATCGGCAACGCGATCCGGGTGAAGATCCGCCACTCGCTCGCCCCGTCCATCCGCCCGGCCTCCACCACGTCGGCGGGGACCGCGGCGGCGGCGTAGATCCGCGACAGGTAGACGCCGTACGGCGACAGCACCAGCGGCAGCAGCACCGACCAGTACGTGTCCGCGAGATCCGCCTTCGCCAGCAGCAGGTACTGCGGGATCGCCAGGATCACCGGCGGCATCAGCACCCCCGCCATCAGGACGCTGAAGACGGCCTCGCGGCCCTTGAAGCGGTAGATCGCCAGCGCGTAGCCGCTGATCGCGGAGACGGCGGTGGACAGCAGGGCGCCGAGGCCCGCGTACAGCGCGGAGTTGCCCATCCACTGCCAGTAGATGCCCTCGCGGTAGGCGTTCAGGTCGGACAGGTTGTCCGCGAAGCCGCTGCCCGGGAGGAAGGTGAAGGTGGAGAACAGCTCGCTGCCGGACTTGGTGGCCGCGATCACGACCCAGGCGACCGGCAGCAGACAGTACAACGCGCCCAGCAGCAGGGTCAGCGTCGGGACGAGCGCGATCCGGCGGCGCAGCGGCGGACCCTGTGCCGTGCCGGGCGTGGTGCCCGCGGCCGGGGCGGTCTTGCGGACGGCAAGAGAACTCATCGTACGGCTCCTTGACTGACGTCCCGCTTGTTCCGGGAGTTCGCGGCCCTGAGGAAGCCGAACGACACCACCAGCGTGGCCAGGGCGATCACCACCGCGCCGGCCGCCGCCCCGTGGATGTCGCCCTTGCCGAAGGCGTCCACGTACACCTTCATCAGCGGACTCCACGTCGTGGACACCGCGTTGGTGAGGGGCTTGAGGGTGGTCGGCTCGCTGAACACCTGGAGCGTGGCGATGATCGAGAAGAAGAAGGTCAGCACCAGTGAGGGCGCCACCATCGGGATCTTGATGCGCAGGGCGATCTGCAGCGGGGTCGCGCCGTCCAGCTTCGCCGCCTCGTACACCTCGACGGGGATCGCCTGGAGCGAGGTGTAGATGACGATCATGTTGAACCCGGTGCCGCCCCAGATCGCGATGTTCGACAGCGCCGCGTACAGACCGCCGCCGTCGAGCAGATCCGGCTGGGGGAGCCCCAGCTTCTCCAGCACGAAGTAGAAGGGGCTGACGTCCGGGAGGTAGAGGAAGCCCCACAGCAGGGCGGCCACGACGCCCGGGACGGCGTACGGCAGGAAGATCGCGAGCCGGGTGAACGGGGCGAGCCGCACCTTGTCGCTGTCCAGCATCAGGGCGAGGACCAGCGCCAGGCCGAGCATGACGGGGACGACGATCGCGCCGTAGCCCAGCACGCGCAGCGCGCCGTCGAGGAACTCGGAGTCGCCGAGGGCGTCGGCGTAGTTCTCCAGGCCCGCCCACACCTCCTGCCGGGCGCCCGAGCCCAGGCCCAGCCCCTTGACCTGCACCTTGTGCAGGCTGAGCCAGATCGCGTAGCCGATGGGCAGGGCGAAGAAGAGGGCGAAGAGGACCGTCGCGGGGAGGAGGAAGGCATACGGGGCCCCCTTGACCCCGTACGACTTCCGGCGTGCGCTGGTCACTCGGAGACCTCGAAGCCCTGCTTCTTCATGTCGGCGACCGTGTCGTCCCGCATCTTCTTCAGGGCGGCACCGAAGTCGGACTTGTCCTTGGCGGCGGCGCCGAAGGCGTCCTTGAAGCTGGTGTACGCGACGTTCACGTTCGGGCCCCACGCGGAGGGCGCGGTGGTCTTGGCGATCTCGGAGGCCGCGGTGTAGAAGTCCGCCTGGTGGGAGAAGAACGCCGGCGGCTGGGCGAAGGCGTCACTGGTCTGCGCGGTCGTGGCGGCCGGGTAGATGCCGCCCTCCTTCGCGAGCGCGGTCAGCGCCCGCGGGTCGGTGTTCAGCCAGGCGGCGAACTTCGCGGCGGCGCCCTTGTGCTTCGAGTCGGTGGTGACGGCGGTGGAGGAGCCGCCCCAACTGCCGGTGACGTTCTCGGAGTCGGACCACTGGGGCAGCGGGGCCATCTTCCACTTGCCCTGGGTGTCGGGCGCGGCCGTGGTCAGGGTGCCCGGCGCCCACACGGCGCTGACCCAGGCGATCTGCTTGCCGGTGTTGAGCGCCTTGTTCCAGGCCGGGGTGTACATCGGCTGGTTGTCGATGGCGCCCTCCTTCACCAGACCGCCCCAGAAGTCGGCGACCTTCCGCGTCGCCGCGTCGTCGATGCCGACCTTCCACTTCTGGCCCTCGGTGGTCCACCACTTCGCGCCCGCCTGCTGGGCGAGACCGGCGAAGAGGCCCGAGTCGTTGGCGGAGAAGGTGGTCAGATCGACGTCCGGCTCCTCCTTCTTCAGCTTCCGCGCGGTCTCGGCGAACTCGTCCCAGGTCTTCGGGACGGTCAGGCCGTACTTCTTGAACAGGTCCTCGCGGTAGTAGAACATCATCGGCCCGATGTCCTGCGGGATCGCGTAGACCGCGTCCGAGCCCAGCGTCGTCTGCTGCCAGACACCGTCGGCGAACTTGCCCTTGGCGTCGCCCGACTCCTTCGCTATGTCGGCGACCGCGTCATTACTGACCAGGGTCGGTAGCGCCTGGTACTCGGCCTGCACCAGGTCGGGGCCCTTGCCCGCCTTGTGGGCGGTGAGGATCTTGGTCACAAGGGTGTCGCCGGACGCCTGCTTCTTCACCGTGACGGTGATCTGCTGCTCCTTGCCGGGACCCTTGTTCCACAGGTCGACGACCTTGTCCATGCCCGGCGTCCAGGTCCAGTACGTCAGCTTCGCCGGCCCCGACCGGGCCTCGCCGTCGTCGTCCGACCCGCCGCAGGCGGCGAGTGTGGTCGCGCCGAGCGTCACGGCGACGGCGGTGGCCACAAAGCGCCGGTGCTTCGTGATGTTGGGCATGGATGTTTCTCCCCTGACCTGGGTCCTCACCTGTTGCGAAGACCGTGCCATGCTTCTGTGAGCGTTCACAGTAGAGAAACATCCCGGACACTTGTCAATGGTTGTTGCTGTGCGGTTATGTTGGGCTCACACCGCCACCGCTGTGTGTGCACGTTCCCAAATGATCGACAAAACGGGAGAGATCCATGCCGGAGACCACCCCCACGGGCCTCACCAGGCTCGCCTTCGGTGGGGACTACAACCCGGAGCAGTGGCCGGAAACCGTCTGGCACGAGGACGTGCGGCTGATGCGCGAGGCGGGCGTCACCATGGTCAGCGTCGGCATCTTCTCCTGGGCCCTGCTGGAGACCTCCCGAGGCGTGTACGACTTCGCCTGGCTCGACCGCCTGCTCGACCTGCTCCACGACCACGGCATCCGCGCCGACCTCGGCACCCCCACCGTCGTACCGCCGGTGTGGTTCTACCGGGAGCACCCCGAGGCGCTGCCCGTGGCCGCCGACGGCACCCGCTACGAGTTCGGCTCACGCGGCGCCATCTGCCACAGCAACCCCGACTACCGCGCCGCCGCCGCCGACATCACGACCAGGCTCGCCGAGCGCTACGCCGACCACCCCGCGCTCACCCTGTGGCATGTGCACAACGAGTACGGCGTGCCCGTCTCCGCCTGCTACTGCGACACGTGCGCCGCGCACTTCCGCCGCTGGCTGGAGCGCGCGTACGGCGATGTCGCGGCGCTCAACGAGGCGTGGGGCACCGCCTTCTGGGGCCAGCACTACACCGACTTCGCGCAGATCAACCCGCCGCGCGTGTCACCCACCGTCGGCAACCCCGGCCAGGCCCTCGACTACAAGCGGTTCGCCGACGACACCATCCGCGAGAACTTCGTCCGGGAGCGGGACATCCTGCACCGCCTCGCGCCCGGCATCCCCGTCACCACCAACTTCATGACCGCCCTCAGCCAGTGCGACTCCCTCGACTACTGGGCCTGGGGCCGCGAGGTCGACCTCGTCACCAACGACCACTACCTGATCACCGACGGCCGCCGCACCCACGTCAACCTGGCGATGGCCGCCGACCTCACCCGGTCCGTCGCCGGCGGCGCCCCCTGGCTGCTCCTGGAGCACTCCACCTCCGGCGTCAACTGGCAGGCCCGCAACCCCGCCAAGGCCCCCGGGCAGATGGCCCGCAACTCCCTCGCCCATGTGGCGCGCGGCTCCGAGGGCGCCATGTTCTTCCAGTGGCGGCAGTCCCGGCGCGGCGCCGAGAAGTTCCACTCGGCGATGCTGCCGCAGGCCGGCACCGACTCGCGGGTGTGGCGCGAGGTCGTCGAACTCGGCGCGTCCCTCGACTCGCTGAGCCAGATCCGCGGCAGCCGCACCGTCGCCGACGTGGCCGTCCTGTGGGACTGGCACTCCTGGTGGGCGCAGAACCTCCAGTGGCGTCCCAGCGAGGACCACGACGCCCGCGAACGCGCCGACGCCTTCTACGAGGCCCTCTACGACCGCCACCTCACGGTCGACTTCGCCCACCCGGAAGCCGACTTGTCGGCCTATCCCCTTGTCGTCGTTCCCGCGCTCTATCTGATGACCGAAGCCGCGCGGGACAACCTCACGGCGTACGTCGAGAACGGCGGCACCCTCGTCGTGTCGTACTTCTCGGGGATCGTCGACGAGCACGACGCCGTCCACGAGGGCCCCTACCCGGGGGCCCTGCGCGAGGTCCTCGGCCTGACGGTGGAGGAGTTCTCGCCGCTGCTCGCCGGGGAGAGCGTACGGATCACCGGGCCCGACGGCTCCGAGCTGACCGGCGACGTGTGGACCGAGTTCGTGGTGCCGGACGGCGCCGAGACGGTCTGGACGTACGCCGACGGGCTCACCGCCGACCGGCCCGCCGTCACCCGGCACCGGCTGGGGGAGGGCTCCGCCTGGTACGTGTCGACCCGCCTCGACCAGCACGGCCTCGACGCGCTGCTCGGCTGGGCGGCCGACGACGCGGGCATCGCGCCCCCCGCCGAACTGCCCCGCGACGTCGAGGTGGTGCGCCGCACGGGCGAGTCGGGCGACTTCCTCTTCGCTATCAACCACACCGCGCTCGACGCGAAGGTGCCGCTGGACGGCGACGGCACCGAACTCCTCACCGGCGAACGCGCGGCGGCCCACCTCGCCGTGCCCGCCGGCGGCGTCAGGGTCGTCCGACTCGACCCCTGACCGACCCCCGAACACCGGCCGGATTCCTGGGGACGTCCGGTCGGTCACGGCGGCGCCGCGCCCACGGCCTTCGGGCGCGGCGCCGCCCTCGCACCGCGCGACCAGGTCCCCGCCTTCGTCGAAGGGACGACGATGTTCCACGCGAGACGCGCCCTCAGGGCCCTGCTCATACCGCTGTTCGCGGGCCTGGCGCTCACGACAGTGCCCGCCGGCTCCGCCCACGCGGCCTCCACCCTGACCAACGGGGGCTTCGAGTCCGACGGCACGGGCACCGCGACCCCGGCCGGCTGGTCCACGTACTCGGCGGCCGGGCAGAACTCCGCCTCCTTCACCGAGTCCGGGGGCCACGGCGGCAGTTACCGCCTCTCCCACTGGGCGTCGTCCGCCTACAAGGTGGAGACCTACCAGTACCTGTCCGGGCTGACCAACGGGAACTACAAGCTCACCGCGTGGGTGCGGTCCGGTGGCGGCCAGAACTCCGCGTACATCGCGCTGAAGAACTGCGGCGGCGCCGAGCAGCGCACCGACATCCCGGTCTCCGCCAGCGGCTGGATCCGGATCGTCACCTCGATCGCGGTCACGAACAACCAGTGCACGATCAGCGTCAACTCCGACGCCAACGCGGGCAACTGGCTCAACGTCGACGACCTCACCTTCACCTCCGGCAGGACGGGCCTGTCCATCAAGGGCTCCGACGTGTCGTCGCTCATCAAGAGCGAGGCCAAGGGCGGCGTCTACAAGAACAGCTCCGGCACCACCGGCGACGCCCTCGCCATCCTCAAGGGAGCCGGCCAGAACTGGGCGCGCCTGAAGGTCTGGGTGAACCCCGCCGACGGCTACAACAACAAGGCACGCGTGCTCGCCGCCGCCAAGCGCGTCAAGGCGCAGGGCATGAGGCTGCTGGTCGACTTCCACTACTCGGACACCTGGGCCGACCCCGGCGCCCAGACCGTGCCGTCCGCGTGGACCGGCCACTCCTACAGCCAGCTGAGGACGGACGTCCACAACCACACCTACGACGTCCTGAGCGCCCTCAAGTCCCAGGGCACCACGGCGGACATGGTCCAGGTCGGCAACGAGATCAACGGCGGCATGCTGTGGAGCGCGGGCTCCACCTCCAACTGGCCGCAGCTCGCCGGGCTGCTCAACTCCGGCTACGACGCGGTCAAGGCGGTCAACTCCTCCACCCAGGTGGCGCTGCACCTCGCCAAGGGCGGTGACCTGTCCGGCACCCGCTGGTGGTTCGACAACGCCGTCGCCAACAACGTGAAGTTCGACGTCATCGGCCTGTCCTACTACGGCTACTGGCACGGCACCCTCGCCGACTTCCAGACCACCCTCGACGACGCGGCCTCCCGCTACGCCAAGCCGGTGTTCCTCGCCGAGACGGCCTACCCGTTCCGCCTCGACAGCGAGGACGCCCACGAGAACATCATCGACGTGCCGAGCGAGCTGGTGTCCGGCTACCCGGCCACCACCGCCGGTCAGACACGCTGGATGAAGGACGTCGCCAGCATCGTCGAGGCCGTGCCGAACGGCCGCGGCCTGGGGATCTTCTACTGGGAGTCGACCTGGACCGCCGTCAACGGCAACGGCTGGGACCCCACGGACGCGTCCTCCGGGAACGGCTGGGAGAACCAGGCACTGTTCGGCTACGACGACAGGGCCCTCCCGGCGATGGCGTGGTTCAGCCACCGCTAGAGCTGTGACCGGAAAGGTTCACCGGCTCGCGACGCCCGGCAAACCTTTCCGGTCACAGCACTATCAAGAGGGACCACCCACCGAACCGAGTGCTGACGAGGTGATGCTGGGCGCCGCCCCACCCTGCACCAGTCGCGCCGACAGCCCGCAGGCGACATGGGCATCGGCATCGAGCGACGAACGTCGCGGTGAATCCTTCGGCTACGCCGGTCCGCCCTCCCTGCCACCGGGGAGGGCGGGGATTCGCGTCATGCCCGCAAGAAGGCCAGGACCGCCAGGACCCGTCGGTGGCCGTCGGTGTTCACCGGTAGGTCCAGCTTGTTGAAGATGTTGCCTATGTGCTTGTTGACGGCCGCCTCGCTGATGAACAGGTGGGCCGCGAGGTTGGCGTTGGTGCGGCCCTCCGCGATCAGCCCGAGCACCTCGCGCTCCCGGGCGCTCAGTCGCTCCAACGGGTCCTGGCGCAGCCGGACCAGCTGCTGGATCGCTTCCGGGTCGACCACCGTCCCCCCGGCGGCCACCCGCTCGATCGCGGCCGTGAAGTCGGCCACCGCGCCCACCCGTTCCTTGAGCAGGTAGCCCACCCCGGCCCCGCCGCCCGAGTCCAGCAGCCGCAGCGCGTAGGACCGCTCCACGTACTGGCTGAGGACGAGCACCGGAAGCCCGGGGAACTCCTGGCGCAGCTTGACCGCGGACCGCAGCCCGTCGTCGCTGTGCGACGGCGGCATCCGTACGTCGGTGACGATCAGGTCCGGCCGCTCGGCACGTGCCGCCTCGACCAGCGCGTCGGCGTCCCCGACTGCCGCCACCACCTCATGGCCGACCCGTTCGAGCAGCCCGACCAGGCCCTCGCGCAGCAGAACGGCGTCCTCGGCCACGATCAGGCGAAGCGACACGGAACCTCCACATGCAGCAGGGTGGGACCACCCACCGGGCTCGACACCCGCATCCGCCCGTCGAGCGCCGTGACCCGGTCCGCGAGCCCGGTCACACCGCTGCCCGCCTCGGGATCGACGCCGCCGTGACCGTCGTCGGTGATGTCGAGGACCAACAGGTCGGAATGGTAGCGACCGCGTACCCGGGCGCTGGTGGCCCCACTGTGTCTGGCGATGTTCGTCATCGCCTCGTTGATCAGGTAGTACATCGTCGTCTCGACTTTCCTGGGCAGCCGCTCGGGCAGCCGCAGGTCCACGGTCACGGGGATCGGGAACCGGCCGGCGTAGTCCTCGATCGCCGCGACCAGTCCGTGATCGGCGAGCACCGGTGGGTTGAGCCCCCGGATCAGGGTCCGCAACTCCTGGTGGACGGTGGAGAGTTGTTTTTCCGCCTGGGTCAGCAGCTCGGCCTGGGGGGAGCCCTCGGCGACCTCGAGGCGCATCAGACCCAGTGTCATCCCCAGCGAGACGAGCCGCTGCTGTGCCCCGTCGTGCAGATCGCGCTCGATGCGCACCCGCTCGGCGTCGAAGGAGTCGAGCAGCCGTGACTGCGAGGCGCGCACCTCGCGCAGCTCCTCCCCGAGTTCCTTGTCGCGCGGGGCGAGGAAGGTGCGGGACATGGCGGCTCGCGCACCCGCCCACGAGGTCACCGTGTAGGGCGAGGCGAGCAGCACGATCGCCCCGAACACCGTCCAGGGCCAGGTTTGGCCGTCCGTCGAGGCGATGGTCACGGCGGGTACGCCGAAGGAGAAGCCGAGTACCAGCAGGTCCAACCACCACAGCGCCGCCGCCGACAGCAGCGTGAACATCAGCTCCCGCCATGTCGCCTGCTCCTTCAGCCGGGTGGCGACCCAGGCGCGCGGGCCGGGGCCGTCCGGGGCACGGTGCGGGTCGGGCAGATGGTCCAGGTCCACCAAGCGCAGCCGACGGCGCTCCACCGCGGCCACCACGGTGGAGGCCAGCACCAGGCCGACCAGGGGCGCGACGCCGATCAGCACGACGAGCAGGGCGATCCCCGCGGCCAGGCCCAGTGCGAAGACCAGCACGGCCGCGGCGCCGACCACGACGCCGCCGGTCAGATAGGCCAGCGACCGCCAGGGCCAGCTCGAGGTCAGGAAGCCCAAGGGACGCTGAGACATGGCCTGCCAGGCCGTTGTGGGAGGCATGGGCTCACCGTAGCCCGGCCGTTCGAGCGCCGCGGTAGAGCTGCCTCTACCTTCGGAGTAGAGCGTGGATCAGTGCGTCGTCGGCCCTCTGAGCAGTGGAATCGACGCATGACGACAATGAGGCGAACCCCCGTGCAGGACACGGTCGAACTCCACGGTGTGCGCAAGGTCCACGGCATCGGTGGACGCCAGGTGACCGCCCTGGACGGCGTGTCCATCGGCTTTCCGCGCGGCTCCTTCACCGCCATCATGGGCCCCTCCGGATCCGGGAAGTCGACCCTGCTGCAGTGCGCGGCCGGGCTCGAGCAGCCGACCGACGGCCGGATCGTCCTCGCCGGCGTGGACATCGGTCGGCAGAACGAGAGGGAGCGGACCCGACTCCGCCGTGACCACGTCGGATTCGTCTTCCAGGCCTTCAATCTGGTGGAGTCCCTGACGGCGGCGCAGAACGTCGAGCTGCCGTCCCGGTTCGCCGGCCGCAGGGTCAGCCGCGAGCAGGTCGCGCACGCCCTCGCCGCGGTCGGTCTGGCCGAACGCGCCGGGCATCGACCCAGTGAACTCTCCGGCGGTCAACAGCAGCGCGTCGCCCTCGCCCGGGCCCTCGTCACCCGCCCCGACGTCCTCTTCGCGGACGAGCCGACCGGCGCCCTGGACACCGTCACCTCCCGCGATGTGCTCCGGATGATGCGGACGCTGGTCGACCGGGAGGGCCAGACCACCTTGATGGTCACGCACGACCCGGTGGCGGCGTCCATGGCCGACGTCGTGGTCTTCCTCAAGGACGGGCAAATCGTCGACCGCATTCCGCTCGACCGTCACTCCGGCGGCGACAACGCCGCCGCGATCGCCGCCCACATGACCCGGCTGGAGGCGTGATGCTGATCCTCGCGAACGTACGCGAACGCTGGTCCGCTTTCCTCGGAGCCTTCGTCGCCCTCCTGGTCGGCGTCGCCCTGATCACGACCACCCTGGTCGTCTACGACTCCGCCCGGCCCGAGGTCCAGCCCCGCTACACCGGCACCGCCGCCCTGGCCCTGCCCCAGCGGGCCGTCGACGCCGACGGCAGCCCCGAGGACCGGATGCCGTGGAGCAAGGCCGAGGCCGAGCCGCTGGTGGCCGGACTCGACAAGGTCCCGGGCGTGGCCGACGCCGTCGTGGACCGCTCCTTCTACGCCCAGGCGATCAAGCACGGCACACCCGTCACCGACGAGGGCGCCCTGGAGTCCGGACACGGCTGGGGCAGCGCGCGGACGGCGCCCTACAAGCTGGTCTCCGGCCGCGCCCCGAGCGCCGCGGACGAGATCGTGGTGGATCACGCCCTGGGCGCGGCCGTGGGCAGCGACCTGACCGTCAACATCACTCAAGGCCGACGGCAGTTCACCGTCGTCGGCACCACGGACGGCCCCGGCTACTACTTCAGTGAGGCGTTCGCCGCGCGGCAGCAGCCCGGTGTCCGCGCCATCGCGCTGGTCGCCGAGGAGGGAGCCGACACCGGCGCGATCGTCACCGCCGCGAAGAAGGTGCTCGGCGACAAGGGTGAGGTGGTCTCCGGCGACGGCCGGTCCGAGCTGCAGCCGCAGTACATCGAGCACAAGCGCTTCCTGGGCGTGCAGCTCATCAGCGCCATGGCCGTCCTCGGCCTGTTCACCACGGTGTTCGTGGTCGCCTCCGTGCTGGTCCTGGCGACCGGGATGCGGCGCCGCGAGATCGGCCTGCTGCGCACCATCGGTGCCGCACCCCAGCAGGTCAAGCGCGTGATCATCGGCGAGGCCGTGGTGGTCGGCCTGCTCGGCTCGATCGGCGGCTGCGCGGCCGGCGTGGCCACCGCCCCGCTGCTGCACTCCCTCCTCGACGGTCTGGGGGTGGCCCCGCCCGGCATGGAAGTCACCGTCACCGCCTGGCCGTTGCTCACGGCCTCCGTGATCGGTGTCGGTGTCAGTGTGATCGGTGCCTGGACCGCCGGCCGCAGGGCCGCCCGGGTCGCCCCCATCGAGGCCCTCCTGGACAGCCGCTCCGCCAACGAGGTCATGGGGCGGGGCCGTTGGATCGCCGGTCTCGCGGTCCTCGGTACCGGTGTACTCCTCGCCATCGGCACCGCCACCTCCAGTGCCGACAACCGCATCAACATGGCGATCTTCGCCACCATGACGCTGATCGTCGCGGCCGCTGTGCTGACCCCCGTGTTCATCGGGCCCGTCGTCCGGTTCCTGACCGCCCCGTTCCAGCGCGGCGGCTCCGCGGGCCCGGTCCTCATTCGAGCGGAACTGGTCGCCAACCCGCGCCGTGCCGCCTCCCTGGTGGCGCCCGTGATCGCCGCCGTCGGCTTCACGGTCCTGCTCAGCGGCATGGTGGAGACCATGCGGGTGGCGTACCCGGCGGGCGAGGCCCTGAAGGTCTCGGGTCAGACGATCGTCACCCCGGACGGCACGCCCGGGAACACCGACGAGGTCGTCGCCGCCAACCCGGTGGGCAAGGCCGCCCTGCCGACCCGCGCCTTCGTGCTGAAGGACAGCGAGACCGACGAGAACGCGGAGCAGGCCGAGAACACGGCCGACGCCACCGTCCTGGACGTCCTGGGCAGCCGGGACCCTCGGTGGAGCAAGCCGGGCGAGGCCGTCCTCGGCGAGAGCACCGCCGGGGCCCTGGGTCTGAAGAAGGACCAGAACGTCTCGGTCCGGTTCGCCGACGGCAAAGTCGTGACTCTGCGCGTCGGGGCGGTCCTGCCCGACGACCCGGCTCGCGGTGACTTCGTGGTCGCCCGAGGTCTGGTCCGGGTCCATGACCCGGCCGCGCTCACCGACGACATCTTCGTCCCCGGTGACGCCAAGGCCACCGACGCCGTCCCCGGCACCGCGCTGCACGACGCCGCCGAGTACGCGCTGGCCGACTACAACACCGACGCCGAGCTCACCGACAGCCTCGCCTCCATGCTCATCGTGCTCGCCGTCGGCTACAGCGTCATCGCCGTGGTCAACAGCATGGCCATGGCCGCCCACGGCCGGCGCCGCGACTTCGAGGCGATGAGGACCGCCGGTGGCACCGTCCGCCAACTGCTGCTGATCTCGGCGGGCGAGACGGCCCTGGTCGTCGCCCTCGGCGCCGCGCTCGGTGTGCTGGTGACGCTGGCCCCGCTGGCGGGCATGGCGGCCGGCCTCTCCGAGACCACCTCGTCCGACGTGAGCCTGCACCTGAACACCGGCGCCATCGCGACCGCCGTCGCCGGCACCCTGCTGGCGGCCGTGGTGGCCGGGATCGCGGTCACCACGAAGACGATGCGGAGGCAAGCGGCGTAAGGGATACGCAGACGGCCACGGGGAGGGGGGAGAGTAACCGCCTCCACGGTTGTCCGTCGCGAGGTGCGGAGGGCGCGGGCTCACCGCCGAGCTGAGGGGCTTCGACGGGGAGCCGGCTTTGTCGGCGGCCGTGGGGAGGTGGATAGCGTGCGGGTATGGCGATGACGACGAAGCGGCGGGTCCTCTACCGGCAGGGGACCGGGTTCTGGCGGATGACGATGAAGTGGGTGCTGGTCTTCGGGGCCCTGTACCTGTTGGACGGCGGACTGTTCCGGTCGTGGGGCGACGCTCTGGTATGGCCGATGATCGGGGTCTTGCTGTGGGTGCCGTTCGGGGTCGGCGTGGTCTGGTATCCGAAGAAGGACCAGCGGGTCGTGCTGACGACGCGTGAACTGCGGGTGAGGCGTAAGCGGCTGCCGATGGAGAAGGTGAACCTGCTGCACGTGGCGAGGCTGTGGCTGGAGGGCCGGTCGACCGCGGACGACCAGCCGGTGCTGGAATGGCCACGGTTGGACCGGGTGGTGTGGGTGCCGTTGCAGGACGGCCGGGCGTTCGGCGTGGAGTTTCGCGACCCGGCCGCGTTCGCCAAGGTCTTCGGCGCCTTCGCGGTCGAGGCGTGCGGCGGACCGGACATCGTCCGCGCGAGGGCGGCCGCGGAGAACTACCCGCAGCCGCGTCCGATGCGGGCCCGCCCAGCGGACGACGACGGCTCCTGGACAGACCTCCTGGACGTCTTCAACTGACGGCCGGAAAGGCCCGGTAGGTGCAGAGCGCCGGTCCTGAGCACTCCGCGTCCTCAGGGCGATGTTCAGTCAGCCAGTCACCTTGAGGGCTGATGAACAGATGGTCATAGCGCTTTCGGAAACGGGCCCGTAGGCCCCGGCGACGGGTCACCACCGCGCACGGTGGTGACCCGTCGTTTTCTGGAGCGCTACGGACGAGGCAGCGAGGTGTTGATGATCGGGAGCGTCTGGTGCGCGCCCGCCACGTAGAAGTCCCTCGGAGCCGTGCGCAGCGCGAACGTGTCGTCGTAGCCCGAGACGCGCACGGACATCACGAAGAAGCCGTCGTCCTCGGTGGTCGTCCTCACGTCGTACTCGCTCTCCCAGTTGGTCTGCAGGAAGACTTCGGTGCCCCCGGGTTCGACCCCCTTGGGGAGGGTGACCTTGCCCTGAACGGTGAGGATGTCGCCCGCCTTCACCTTCTTCTTGTTGACCTTGTAACTGACGGAACTGGACTTGGCCTTGGCTGTCACGCTGGGGTCGGCGTAGTAGCCGTCCTGCGGGGTGTTGAGGTCACCGTCCTCGTCGTAGAAGGCCGTGATGTCCACGTTGCGCTGGGCGTTGAGCAGGCTGCTGCCGGACACGTGGTCGATGTTCACGTTGCGGATGGTGAACTTGCCGTTGGCGTCGGTGACCGGCTTGCCCAGGTCGCGCGGCTCGTAGTAGTTGGGGTCGATCGGGTCGCCCCACGGATTCCAGGTGGTGAAGCGGATGACCTCCTGGACGGTGACGGGGATGTGGGGCGCCGGGGTGCCGTCGGCCTTGGTGACGGTGCCGGTGACGTCGACGCGGCGTCTGTCGTAGCCGGTGCTGGTCGGGTTGGTGCTCACGTTCAGCACGTAGGCGTCGTCGGCAGAGGCGCCCGAGGGCTTTGCCGCGGCGGTGGGTGCGGACAGGACGCCTGCGGTGAGCAGGAGGGCGGCGGTGGCGACAAGCCGTGTGGGCAGGGACTTCCTGGGCACGAGTCAACTCCGAGTTCGGTCGGGACTGGAGGAGTCGCGCCGGGCGGCACCGGTTCCGCCGCGGCGCAGGTGTGCGACACACCGGGTTCGACCGACGGGGTGGGGCGGGAGTTGCACCGCGGAGCCGCAGTTACACGGTTGTGGCACGACGCGGTTCTGCGCGGGTCGCGAGTTCACCTGGACGTCGGCTGCGGGCCACCCCGGACCGGTCGGCAGCACCATCGCCCGACGGAGAACGCCCAGCGTCTCGGCGTACGGCCCCTCCGGCCGTTCAGTGATCGGCGGCGCGCAGGAAACCGCGCAGGGAGCCGGCCATGGCCTCGACGAAGGCGTCCCTGGTGGACTCGGGGACGCGGTCCAGGGACAGATACGGGTTGAGGTCCTCCAACTCGACCAGCAGCAGATCGCCCTCCGGGGTCCGGCACGCGTCCACCCGCTGGATGCCGTGGTCGAGGGTGTTCCAGTCGATGAACCGCCGGGCGAAGGCCAGGTCGGCCTCCTTGGGCGCATAAGGCTCCAGGACCCAGCGCCGCTCAGGGTCGGGGGCGTGAAGGGCGTACTGGAAGGTGTCGTCTACGTAGTAGAAGGACACCTCGTAGCGGAAGTCGACACGCGGCTGCACCAGCACGTCGTCCCAGGTCAGATCCGCCAGTTCGGCGCCGGTCACGAAGCGCAGGCCGATCGAGTCGGCGCCGGCCCTCGGCTTCGCCACATAGACGTCGGCCTCGGACAGCCGGCCGAGGTCCTCGGGCCGGTCGACGGTGGGGATCACCGGGAACCCGGCCCGTGTGAGGTCGAGCAGATACTGCTTGCCGTCCATGTCGCCCCGGCCGGTCAGCGGGTTGTAGACCGGGGTGCCGCTCGCCGCCGCCCGCTCGCGGAAGGCGTCGTACTCCCGCCGGTAGTGCAGCACGGGCCCGCTGTTGCGCACCACGACGGCGTCGAAGCCGTCCATGAGGGCCGCCGCGTCCAGGGGGTGGCACAGGGCGAGGTCGAACTCCGCGCGCAACCGCGACGTGAGGAAGACGTCCTCGTCGCCGTAGCGCCGGCCGCGGGCCGGGTAGGCCAGATCCGTCACGTACAGCAGGCGGGGGCGAGCGGGCACGGCACAACCTCTCCGATCGGTGGGGCCCAACCTAACCCGAGGTCGCGGACACGGGAGCGGCAGCCTGCGAGGATGGGCCACCGACCCGAGGACCACCACGACCGGACGACCACGACCGGTCCACCACGACCGGACGACCACCGGGAGGCGACATGGCGGGCACGACGCGTACCGCGCACGAACGGAACACCGGCCTCGTACCGCGCGCGTTCGTCGGGATCGGCGGACGCGGACCCGAGGACGTCGTCGCCGACGACCGGGGTCGGGTGCTGACCGGCGTCGAGGACGGCCGGGTCCTCAGGCTGGAGGGCTTCGCCGAACCGGGGCGGGCCCGCGTCGAGACGATCGCCGACACCGGCGGCAGGCCGCTCGGCCTCGAACTCCTGCCCGACGGCGACCTGTTGGTGTGCGATGCCGAGCGGGGCCTGCTGCGGGTCACCACCGGCGACGGCACCGTTCGCGTCCTCGCCGACGAGGCGGGCGGCGAGCGGCTGCGGTTCTGCAGCAATGTGGTGGCCCTCACCGACGGGACGGTCTACTTCACGGTCTCCACCCGCCGCCACCCCCTCGACCGGTGGATCGGCGACATCGTCGAACACACGGGGACCGGGCGGCTGCTGCGCCTCGCACCGGGGGAGAAGGAGCCCGAGGTGGTTCTCGACGGGTTGCAGTTCGCCAACGGCCTCGCCCCCTCCGCCGACGAGTCGTTCCTCGTGGTCGCCGAGACCGGCACCCGCCGGCTCCTCCGCCACCGGCTCACCGGACCGAGGGCGGGCACCGCCGAACCGTTCGTCGAGGACCTGCCGGGCTCGCCCGACAACATGTGGCGCGGCCCCGACGGGCTGATCCGGGTGGCGCTCGCCGGGCCGCGCATCGCCGCGCTCGACCTGCTCCACCGCGCTCGACCCGCCGTGCGCCGGGCCGTGAGCCGGGTCGCGGTGCGGGCGCCGTACCGCCCCCTCGGCTTCGCCGGGGTCGTCACCGTCGACGATCGGGGCGGGATCGTCCACACGGCCGTCGACCGCCACTCCCGGTTCCGCATGGTCACCAGTGCCTGCGTGGCCGACGGCCGCCTCGTCCTGGGCAGCCTGTGGGAACGCGGCGTCGCGGTGTGCGAGCTGCCGGGGGCGGGCGACTGAGCCGCCGTCCGGCCCCCGCGTTACGCTGTCGACCAGCCGCGATCCGCCGGGCGGCGCGGCGGTGCGGACGCGAGTAGGAGACGTACGCACATGACAGTCCCGCACTCGGACAGGGCCGAAGCCGCCGAGGCCCCGGCCACTCCGCGGACCCCCGCCCGCCGGCCGTCCCCGTGGCACGGCCAGGGGCCCGTCGTCGCGGTGGTCGCCGTCGGCGGCGGCATCGGCGCTGCGGCCCGCTACGGCGCGTCCCAGCTCTGGCCCACCGAGCCCACCGGCTTCCCCTGGACCACGTTCTGGGTGAACGTCGTCGGCTGCTTCGTCATCGGCCTCTTCATGGTCGTGATCACCGACGTGTGGGCGGCCCACCGCCTGGTCCGGCCCTTCTTCGGCACCGGTGTGCTCGGCGGCTTCACCACCTTCTCGACCTACGCCGTCGACATCCGGAACCTGGTCGGCGAGGGCCACCCCCGCACCGCCCTCGCCTATCTCGCCGCGACCCTCCTGGCCGCCCTCGCGGCGGTCTGGCTCGCGGCCACCACGGCACGCCTGACCCTGGCACGGAGGCGACGATGACCCCTGACACGGCGGACCACCGGACGCGGCCCCGGCTCACCGGGCCGGCCCTGCGCCTGACCGTCCTGATCGGTGAGCAGGACACCTGGCACCACAGGCCGCTCTACAGCGAGATCGTGCACCGGGCGCACATGGCGGGCCTCGCCGGCGCGAGCGTGTTCCGGGGCATCGAGGGCTTCGGCGCCTCCTCGATCGTCCACACCTCACGACTGCTGTCGCTCAGCGAGGAACTGCCCGTCGCGGTGGTCGTCGTGGACACCGAGGAACGCGTGCGGGCCTTTCTTCCGGAACTGGCGGACCTGGTCCCCGACGGGCTGGTGACGCTCGACGCATGCGAGGTCGTCGCCCCGGCCGCCCCCGCCGGAACACATGAGGAAGGTAAGAGAACGTCGTGAACTGGGTGCTGGTCGTCGTCGGCGGCATGGTCGGCGCACCGCTGCGCTATCTCACCGACCGGGCCGTGCAGTCCCGGCACGACACGGTCTTCCCCTGGGGCACCTTCACCGTCAATGTCGTCGGCTCCCTGGTCCTCGGTGTGCTCACCGGTGCCGTGGCCGCCGGCGCCGCCGGCTCCGACCTGCGACTTTTCCTCGGCACCGGACTCTGCGGGGCGCTCACCACGTACTCGACCTTCTCCTACGAGACCCTGCGGCTCGCCCAGGACGGCGCCCGCCTGCACGCCGCCCTGTACGTGATCGGAAGCGTCGCGGCGGGGCTGGGCGCGGCCTTCGCCGGCGTGGCACTGGCCGAGGCCCTCTGGAAATGAGCCGCGGCGCACTCGTCCAGCTGTTCAGGGCCCTTACCCGGCTGTAGTACGACACTGCCTGTCGTCGCGTCCTCCGCTGAGCAGAACTGGACCACATGAGCGCCATCACCGTCGGTCAGGCCGTCGTCCTCGGAGCGGTGGAAGGGGTGACCGAGTTCCTGCCGGTGTCCTCCACGGGCCATCTGAAGATCACCGAGGGGCTCATGGGGATCCAGGTCGAGGACCGCGCGGTCGTCGGGTTCTCCGCGGTCATCCAGGTCGGCGCCATCGCCGCGGTGCTCGTGTACTTCCGCAAGGACATCGCGCGGATCTCCGGCGCCTGGATCCGGGGACTGTTCGACGCGGGGGAGCGGCAGCAGCGCGACTACCGGTTCGCCTGGTGGGTGATCGCCGCGACCGTCCCCATCGTGCTCGTCGGGCTGCTCGCCCGGCCGCTGATCGAGGGGCCGCTCGCCTCGCTGTGGGTGGTGGCCGGGTCGCTGATCGGCGGCAGCGCGGTCATGTGGGCCGCGGAGCGGGTGGGACGGCACAAGCGCGGGGAGGGCGACACCTCCTTCCGGGACGCGATGCTGGTCGGCGGTTCGCAGATCCTCGCTTTGCTGTTCCCCGGCTTCTCCCGCTCGGGTGCCACCCTGTCCACCGCGCTGCTGCTCGACCTGGACCGGGTCGCCGCCACCCGGCTCTCCTTCTTCCTCGGCATCCCGGCCCTGACCGGCGCCGGGCTCTATGAGCTGAAGGACGCCCTCGGGGCCGGTGTGGGCGCCGCGCCGCTCCTCGTGGGAACGGCCGTCTCGTTCGCGGTCGCATACGCCTCGGTGGCCTGGCTGTTGAGGTTCGTGACCCACAACTCCCTCAACGTCTTCGTGGCGTACCGGATCGTCGTCGGTGTGCTGCTGTTCGGGCTGCTCGCGGCGGGTGGCCTCAGCTGACGACGGCCCCGGCGCCCGACCGTCGGAGGGTGATCCACCGTCCGACCAGCGCCAAGATCGAACCGGTCACCCCTTGACAGCCCCGTCCCGTCACCCGCAGGATCACCCCCGTGAACCTGTCAGACAGCCAGACAGGTGGCTCGGCACCCCGGCGCGTCAGCGCCATGGAAGCGGTGCTCACCCACCTTCGCGGCGCCATCGAGCGCGGCGAGTACGCCATCGGTGACAAGCTCCCCTCCGAGGCGGAGCTGTGCCGGCAGCTCGAAGTGAGCCGCCCGGTGCTCCGTGAGGCACTGCGCGCCCTCCAGGTGATGGGACTGACCCAGTCCCGCACCGGCAAGGGCACCTTCGTGATCGCGAACGCCGTCGAGGACCCCACCTTCGGCGACTACGCGGCGAGCGACCTGCTGGAAGTGCGTCGGCACGTGGAGATCCCGGTCGCCGGCTACGCGGCGGTCCGCCGTACCCCGGAGAACCTGGACCACCTGGCGCACCTCCTGGACCGGATGGAACGGGAGACCGACACCACCGCCTGGGTCGCGATGGACACGCTGTTCCATCTGGCCGTGGCGGAGGCCGCCCAGAACCCGGTGTTCCGCCGGGTCATCGAGGAGATCCGGGACGCACTGGCGCGTCAGTCGGCCTTCCTCAACGAACTGGGCGGCCGTCGCGAGCAGTCCAACAGGGAGCACCGGGCCATCGTCGAGGCACTGATCGACGGTTCCGAACACGACGCGGTGGAGGCCATGTCCCACCACCTCGACCGCGTCGAGACCACCCTCACCGACATCGTGCGGTCCCCACGCACGACCAGTTCCACGGAAGGCGGACCCGAGGCGTGAGCGAGCAGCACCTCAAAGAAGAGACGCGCACACCGGCCGCACCCCATGTCGACGCGGGCGACGAGGGCTACAGCAAGTCCCTCAAGGCCCGGCACGTCAACATGATCGCCATCGGCGGTGCCATCGGCACCGGCCTCTTCCTCGGCGCCGGCGGCCGACTGGCCGACGCCGGCCCCTCCCTGTTCATCGCGTACGCCGTCTGCGGCGTCTTCGCGTTCCTCGTCGTCCGCGCCCTCGGCGAACTGGTCCTGTACCGGCCCTCGTCCGGCGCCTTCGTGTCCTACGCCCGGGAGTTCCTCGGCGAGAAGGGCGCGTACACGGCGGGCTGGATGTACTTCCTGAACTGGGCCACCACCGGTATCGCCGACATCACCGCGGTCGCCGTCTACACCCACTACTGGGGCATGTTCTCGGACGTACCGCAGTGGGTGATCGCGCTCATCGCGCTCGCGGTGGTCCTCACCGTGAACCTGATCTCGGTGAAGATGTTCGGCGAACTGGAGTTCTGGTTCGCGATCATCAAGGTCGGCGCGCTCGTCGTCTTCATGTGCATCGGCATCTTCCTGCTGGTCACCCAGCAGCCCGTCGACGGTCACAACCCCGGCCCCGCCCTGATCACCGACAACGGCGGTGTCTTCCCCAACGGCATCCTGCCGATGCTGCTGATCATCCAGGGCGTCGTCTTCGCCTACGCCTCCGTCGAGCTGGTCGGCGTCGCCGCCGGCGAGACCGAGAACCCCGAGAAGATCATGCCCAAGGCGATCAACTCGATCATGTGGCGTGTCGGCCTGTTCTACGTCGGCTCCGTCGTCCTGCTCTCGATGCTGCTGCCCTGGTCCTCGTACAAGGCCGGCGAGAGCCCCTTCGTGACGGTGCTCTCCAACATCGGGGTCCCCGCGGCCGGCGGCATCATGAACCTGGTCGTCCTCACCGCGGCGATGTCCTCCCTCAACTCGGGCCTGTACTCCACCGGCCGCATCCTGCGCTCGATGGCGATGTCCGGCTCCGCCCCGAAGTTCACCGGCGTGATGAGCCGCAGCCAGGTCCCCTACGGCGGCATCCTGCTCACCAGCGGCATCTGCGTCCTGGGCGTCGGCCTCAACTTCGTGGTCCCCGCCGAGGCGTTCGAGATCGTGCTCAACTTCGCCGCCATCGGCATCATCTCCACCTGGGGCATGATCATGATCTGCCACCTGCTCTTCTGGCAGAAGACCAAGAAGGGCGAACTGACCCGGCCGAGCTACCAGCTCCCGGGTTCCCCCTGGACCGAACTCGTGACGCTCTTCTTCCTCGCGTCCGTGCTGGTCCTCATGTACGCCGACGGCGGCGCGGGCCGCACGACGGTGCTGTGCGTCCCGCTGATCGTGGGCGCGCTCGTGGCGGGCTGGTACGGCATACGCGGCCGGGTCGCCCGGAAGTCGACCGGAGCGGATGCGTGAACCAGGCAGTGACGTACCACCCCACGACCACCGGCGCCCCGGGTACCCCCGCGGCTCCGGTGGCCGCGGCCCCCGCGATCCGGGAGCCGCTCCACGCCCCCGTCGCCCACCTCGTACGCGGTGGGGTCATCGAGGGCATCCACTACGGCTCCGTCGTGGTGCTGGGTGCCGACGGGGAGGTGGAACTCCAACTCGGTGACATCGAGGCGGCGTTCTACCCCCGGTCGGCGCTCAAGCCGGTCCAGGCCGTGGCCATGCTGCGCGCCGGGCTGCCCCTGGACGGCGCATTGCTGTCGCTGACCGCGGCCAGCCACTCCGGCGAGGAACGCCACCTCGCCGGAGCCCGGCGCATCCTGGAGCTGGCCGGCGCCACGGAGGACGACCTGCGCAACGTCGCGGACATGCCGTACGGCCCCGCCGTGCGCGACGCGTGGATCCGGGACGGGCGCCGGCCCTCCCGGCTGGCGCAGAACTGCTCCGGCAAGCACGCCGCCATGCTCTACACGTGCAAGCTCAACGGCTGGTCCATCGACGACTACGTCGACCCCGCGCACCCCTTGCAGCAGGCCATCGCCGAGATCGTCGAGGACCTCACCGGGCAGGCCATCGCCCGGGTGACCGTCGACGGCTGCGGCGCCCCCCTGTTCTCCGTCTCCCTGCACGGGCTGGCCCGTGCCCTCGCCCGGATCACCACCGCCGCCGAGGGCACCCCCGAGCGTCAGGTCGCCGACGCGATGCGCGACCACGCCGAGATGGCCTCCGGCGCCGGGCGCGACGTGGCCGCGCTGATGCGTGCCGTGCCCGGACTGCTCAGCAAGGACGGCTTCGAGGGCGTCCAGGTCGCGGCCCTCCCGGACGGCCGCGCCGTCGCCGTGAAGATCGCCGACGGCGCCGACCGGGCCCGGGTCCCCGTCACGGCGGCGGCCCTCGCCCGCGTCGGCGTCGACCCGGTCGCCCTCGCCGAGTTCGCGGGCGCCCCGCTGCTCGGCGGCGGCGACGTGGTCGGCCACGTCCGCCCGGCCCGCGCCCTGGACCCCCTCACCCCCTCCTCGTACGTCTGACCACGTCGTACGCCTTGAGCACCTCGTACGGCCCAAGCACGTCGTACGCCCGAAGCACCTCGTACGTCTGATCCACCTCAAAGAAGAGGACCCGTACCGCGATGACCGCCGCAGTCACCCGCAGCGAACACGACCTGCTCGGCGACCGGGACGTTCCCGCCGACGCGTACTGGGGTGTCCACACCCTGCGCGCCACGGAGAACTTCCCGATCACCGGCATGCCGATCTCCGCGTACCCGCATCTGATCGAGGCGCTGGCCGCGGTGAAGGAGGCCGCCGCCCGCGCGAACGAGGAACTGGGCCTGCTCGCCCCCGAGAAGGCGGCGGCGATCATCGCCGCCTGCCGCGAGATCCGCGACGGCAAGCTGCACGAGCAGTTCGTCGTCGACGTCGTGCAAGGCGGTGCGGGCACGTCGACGAACATGAACGCCAACGAGGTCGTCGCCAACCGGGCGCTGGAACTCCTCGGCCACGCCAAGGGGCAGTACGAGTTCCTGCACCCGAACGAGGACGTCAACCTCGGCCAGTCCACCAACGACGTCTACCCGACCGCGGTCAAGATCGCGACGGTGTTCGCGGTACGGGGACTGCTCAAGGCGATGGCGGTCCTCCAGGACTCGTTCGCCCGCAAGGCGGTCGAGTTCCGCGACGTGCTCAAGATGGGCCGTACCCAGTTGCAGGACGCGGTCCCCATGACGCTCGGCCAGGAGTTCTCCGCGTACGCCGTGATGATCGAGGAGGACCGGTCCCGACTCTCCGAGGCGGTCGAGTTGATCCATGAGATCAACCTGGGTGCCACGGCCATCGGCACCGGCCTCAACGCGCCCGCCGGATACGCCGAGTCGGCGCGCCGTCATCTCGCGGACATCACCGGGCTGCCGCTGGTGACGGCCGCCAATCTGGTCGAGGCGACGCAGGACTGCGGCGCGTTCGTGCAGATGTCGGGCGTGCTCAAGCGGATCGCGGTGAAGCT
>NZ_LIRK01000297.1 GCF_001419765.1 Streptomyces torulosus | reverse complement strand
GCGTAGCCCGCACCGCCGTCGTCGCGGGCACGGCGACGGCGGTGTCGAACCGTGTGTCCCGGCGCCAGGCGGGCCGGTGGGCTCAGCAGGACGCCCAGGAGTACGCGCCGCAGTCAGCCCCCGCTCCGCACGCGCCGCAGGAGGCTCCACAACCCGCGACCGAGTCCTCGGCGCTGTCCTCGGGGGACAAGATCGCCCAGTTGAAGGAGTTGGGTGAGCTGAAAGCACAAGGGGTGCTGACCGAGGAGGAGTTCGAAGCCCAGAAGCGCGCCGTTCTCAGCGGGTGACGACCAGCCATGGACGGACTGAAGATTCTCCCGCTCGCCATCACCATGATGGTCGGGCCCCAGATCATTTCGGCCATCATCTTCGTGACGACGCCGAGAGCGGTACGCGTGTCCCTGGGGTTCCTGGCCGGCATCGCGCTCGCGACGACGGCGGGCGTGGCCGTCATGATGGGCCTCGCGGCCGCTCTCGACAACGTCGTCGACTTCGGTGACCCTTCCGACAACGGCTCCGTCGGTCACATCATCCAGTACGTGCTGGTGGCGCTTCTGGCCGCGGCAGCGCTGAAGAACTGGATCAAACGCGAGAGCGTCGAACCGCCGAAGTGGCTCGGCACGTTGATGAACGCGGACCCGCGCAAGGCGTTCAAGGTCGGGCTGATGGTCATCCTGGTGATGCCGTCCGACCTCGTGATCATGATGACCGTGGGGGTCAACCTGATCCACTCCCACGCGTCGTTCGTGGCGGCGCTGCCGTTCATCGGCTTGACCATCTTCGTCGCGGCGCTACCGCTGCTGATCCGGATGCTGTTCGGCCATCACGCGGAAGGGGCCATGCCCAAGATCCGCGACTGGACGAACACGCACAGCTGGCTCGTGAACATCATCGTGTGCGTGGTCTTCATCATCCTGATCCTCGCTTGACACCGGTGAACCACGCTCAAGTGACAGGGAGACACACCATGGCTCAGACGACACATCCACGCCGGTCCCCGTCCCGGTCCCACCAGCGCTCCGCGTCATGGGCCGGCGGACTGGTGGCGTTCGGCGCGGTCATGCTGATGATCGGGGGCACCCTCGATGTGCTGCGCGGCATCGTGGCCATCGCCGACGACGACATCATCGTCAACACCCCGAACTACGTGTTCAAGTTCGACACGACCGGGTGGGGATGGATCCATCTGCTGCTCGGCGCCCTGGCCGTGCTGGTCGGCGCCAGCCTCTTCAACGGCCGGACCTGGGCCCGCGCGGTCGGGGTCCTGCTCGCGGGCCTGCTCCTGATCACCAGCTTCCTGACCCTCCCGTACTACCCGGTCTGGTCGCTGGTCCTGATCGCGGTCTACGGCTTCATCATCTGGGCCCTGTGCACGACGCAGCCGCGGGGGAGGTGAGGGGGCCGAGGGGGCGTAAGGCGCTCACTTCTTCCGACGCCGGCTCGCGCGCCGCTGCAGTTCGGCCTGGCCTCGTTTCGTCCAGTCACCCTGATGGAGATGGCAGCGTGACGTGCCCTTGAGCGTCTTGTTCTGACAGCGCCGCCCGGACGCGGTAGGCCACCCGCACTTACCTTGCTTCCACTCACCCACGCCGTACCCCCTCCGGTTGGTGCGCTTGGCGTCCGGGCCTCCAGGGTGTGGCACGGGGCAGACACAGAGCAGGGCGCACGGTCGGTGGAGTAGGGCGACGCAGGCGCACACGAGTCGGTACACGGGAGCGCACTCCGCGCTGTGGTGCGTGCTCCGGCGAGAAGCTGCCTTGATGCAGTGCGGGTCATGGCGGCCCAGCGGTTCGTTGGCAGCAGGTGCACCTGTCGGCGCCAACGAACCGGGTTGGCTCTGGGATCAGTCGGAGATCGGGGGGCAGTGGATCGGGAGCGGGCAGCCGGCGCGCCGGCGGCGGACGCGTTGACCATGGGCGCCGGTTTGCGTGGTGACGATGCCCAGCGCGCCGCGTTCGGGGCCGACTGGGACGCGGCCATGGAGTTGTACCGCCTGCTGTCCGCCGAGCGTGAGTGGCCGGTGTTCAGCGTGCCTCTGCGATCCGGGCACACCATCCATGTCGTCTACCGCAACATCGAGGATGACTACGGGGTCGACTACCTGATACATCATCCAGCCTGGTCCCAAGCGGAGACCCTTGCCGTGGTCGACGGTCATTTCATGGGCCCTGGCATGGGTTGGCCGGAGTTGCTGTTCGCCGCGCGGCAGCCGGCGGCGGAGGGGATCACGGACCCCGACGCACGTCTCTTGCTGCTCTTCCCGGCACTCGGCGACGCGCTCCTGCCCGACGACGCACTTCCCGTCCTCACCACCGCTCTCGCCGCTCTCACCCTGATCGAGGAGCCCGCCGACGTGGCCGCCATGCTCCTTGAGAACCAGGGACTGTGGGCGCCTGCTCACTGGAGGTCGGTGGACGGCGTCCGGAGCAACGACGGGGCGCACTCCTACCGAAACTCCGACAACGCCTTCGCCCTGCCCGAGAGTCGCCTTCTGGAGATCAGCAGCGCACTGAAGGGGAAGGAGGGCCGCGGTCAGTGAGCGGGGCGCGCTCGGCGGGGTGTTGCTGAACGGGTTCGGCGGGCCCCCGGCCCCTCCGGTTCGGCGGGACGGGGCCCGCGTTCACCATGTCTTGGCTGCGAGACGCCGCGGTGTGCGTCCCGCCGGACCCCGCGGCGTGTCTCATGTCGGGCCCCCGCCGCGTCCCGTGCGCCGCGTAGGGCGTGGCCCCTCCGCGGCGAACAGGTACGGGCGGTGCGGGGCAAAACGGCTGCCCCGCGAGGGAAATCGCGGGACACTACGGGACATCCGCACCGAACCCCGAAATGAGGTGAGCCGGGGGTGCGTACACCCGTAAGTGACCCCATGAAGATCGGCCCGTACAAGATAGTGGGCCGGCTCGGCTCCGGAGGGATGGGCTGGGTCTATCTCGGCCGGTCGCCCGCCGGCCGCGAGGTCGCGGTCAAGGTCGCCCGACCGGAACTCGCCGCGGAACCCGAGTTCCGTGAACGTTTCGCGCGGGAGGTGGCCGCCGCCCGCGTGGTCAGCGGCGCGTACACCGCCGCCGTCGTCGACGCGGACCCCGACGCCGAACTGCCCTGGCTGGCCACCCTGTACGTCCCCGGCCCCTCACTCGCCGAGGCGGTCCGCGCGGACGGGCCCCTCCCCGAGGCCCAGGTGCGCCCCCTCGGTGCCGGGCTGGTAGAGGCACTCCAGGCCATCCACGCCGCCAAGGTCGTCCACCGCGACCTCAAGCCCGCGAACGTCCTGCTGGCGAGCGACGGCCCCCGCGTCATCGACTTCGGCATCTCCCGCGTGGACGGTGCCCCCGGCCTGACCCGCGTCGGCGTCGTCGTCGGCACACCGCCGTTCATGTCGCCGGAGCAGATACGCGGCGCCGCGGTCGGGCCGCCGAGTGATGTCTTCTCCCTGGGCGGCGTGCTCGTGTACGCGCTCACCGGGCGTCCCCCGCACGGCGGCGGGGAAGGGGTGCGGGTCGAGGTCGTACGCGGGAAGCCGCAGCTCGACGGTGTACCGGAAGGGCTGCGGCCCCTCATCAACCGCTGCCTGGCCAAGCGGCCCGAGCAGCGCCCGCAACTCGCGGAGATCCTGGCCGAGTTGGTCATGGAACAGCCCACGGTGGCCGCCTGGCCGCCGCCCCAGGTCGCCCGGACCATCGAGGTGCGGTACGAGGAGCTGAAGGAACGTCACCTGCGGCGCACCACCAGCGAGTCCGTGCCCTCCTGTCTGCTGCTGCACGCCCAGGCGCTGCTCGACGCCGGGTTGACCGATGCCATGGTCGCCGAGGCGGTGGTCCGTGACGGTGCCTGACTCCTACCCGAACCGCGACTCCTACCCCGGCCCCGGCCGGGACTCCTACCCCAGCCCCGGTCGTGACTCGTACCCAGGCCGGGATTCGTACCCCGGCCGGGACTCCTACTCCGGTCGAGAGTCGTACGCGGGGCGGGCCGAGATCTACGACCTCGGGACGCACTGGCGGCAACTCGTGCAGAACTGGGTGGCGCGGCGGAATTACCACACGGTCCACGACACCGTGTCCGTCTCCCTGCAGTTCGATCTCCGTGAGGCGGGGCGGACGGTCACGGTCAGATTCATGACGACCAAGAAACTCCTCGTCGCGTTCGCCACGGACGGGCATTTCCTGCGGCAGGACCAACTCGCCATCGCCGCCGCCGCTTCGAACGCGTGGAATACCGAGCAATTGAACCCCATGCTGTCCGTGTGGGACGTACGGGGCCCGCGTCCGTGTCTCGCCGGGGTCTGTGATCTTCCGCTGACCTGTCGTATTACCCAGGCCGACTTCGATGCCTTGGCCAATGATTGGGTGGAACGGGCGCGGCAGATGTTCAGTCGTTGTCACCAGGTGTTCAAGTTGTAGAAGTGAAACGCAAGCTGATCGACAATTGCCGGAAGTCGCCCGGTGGAATTCTCCAAACCCTTCCGGCCACCCTGTTTCCTGCTCCAGTATGGGACGGGTCTTTCAGGGCCGCGGGGGCGTGCCTTTCAGGCCACGGGGGGTTGGTGCGATGGGTGCCGTCAGGCGTTTGTCCTCTTTCGCTGTACTCATGGGGGTGTTGGTCGCCGCGGTGCCGCTGATGTCACCGGTCGCCGCGGCCGACTCCTGCGGTGACAGCTTCGGCGAAAAGGTGACGTGCGGGTCCGCGGTGATCTCCAAGGGGGCCGTCGTCATCACGCTCGACCGTCCGCTGGAGTACAGGAAGCTCAGCGAAGCGCAGCGTGCGAGCCTGGAGAACCTGCGCAAGGACACCAACCCGCTTGTCGTGCAGGTGCCCAAAGGTATGTCGACCGGGGAGGGCGGCACGGCCCTGCTCCTCATGGCCGACGGCCGGCTCGTCGATCCCGACGCCACGATCGACCCGCTGGGGCCGGACGCGCTGACCGTACTGACGGACGCGGGGGTCTGCGAGAACAAAGAGCTGTGCGACTCGGTCAACAGTGGTCCGACCGGAAAGCAGTTCATCGACAAGGGGTTCGCCGCCGATTACTCCACCCACGTCCTCGCCATCGATTCCGTGGACACCGACCCCACCACCAAGTCACCCGGCTCCAGCAACTCCGACGACAAGAACAGCAAGGGCGGCCAGGGCAAGGGCGGCAAGGGCGACACCGCGCAGGCCGGCGGTGGTGACACGGAGGCCGCCGGGGACAGCACCTCCTGGGCCGCTCTCTGGATGGGACTGCTGCTCGTGCTGCTGCTTCTCGCCTTCGCCGTCGTGATCCGCCGCTCGCGCGGCCCCGTCGCCGTGGGGCATCGCACGGCCTCCGGGCGGCTCGCCGCCATGCCACCGGGCGGCGGAGCGCGCCGCCGTGAGCGCGGTGAGCCGCGGCCCGCCGACGGGCGCTCGCCCACCCATGGCGCCGCACGCGGCGGCGACGGGCGCGCCCCCACCCAGGCCGCACACGACGGCGACGAGAGCACCACCCGGCTGCGGGTCGCGCCCACCGCGCGCCACGGACGTCAGGTGAGCGCCCGCCCCGCCCACACCCGTACCGCCGTCGTCCGCACCGAACTGCACCCGCAGGGCTACGTCGAACTCGACCGGGTGCTCTACCGGGCGGTGTGGGCCGAGGCGGGGCG
>NZ_LIRK01000296.1 GCF_001419765.1 Streptomyces torulosus | reverse complement strand
ACGGCCCGCGGCGCCCGGCCGTCGTCCTCGTCGCGCGGACCCGCGGCCAAGAAGGCGACGAAATCCACCGCCCCCCACCAGCCGGCCGTCGACCCGCGCTTCGAGAACGGTCCGCTGGCCGTCGTCGACTGCGAGGACGGTCAGACGCTGGCGTACTGCGTGGGCGGCCTCGTCCTGGACGTGCCCGCGAAGTCGCTGCCCGCACTGGTCGAATGGACGCTGACCGAGGCGAGGCTCGGCCAGGCCCGGCTGCATCGCAACGGCAGGGACGCCGACCCCCTCCTCGTCCTCACCCCGGCGGCGCTGGAGCGGTACGGCCTGCCCGCCGCCCTGTCGGAGGAGGAGCGCCGAGCCGGCCGGCTCAAGGACANNGTGGGCGCGGATCTACCGCCCGGCGGACGGGGCGCGGCGCAACTGCGTACAGCTGTGCGTCCCCGCCTGGCACGCCCTGGACGCCCGCGAATGGGACAGGAAGGACGCCCCCCTACTGCCGGACATGCACCCCGCGGACCTCGCCCGCTACCTCGGCGCGTACGCGGAGCGCGTGATGACACCACGGGGCACCACGGCGGTCACCGGACTGGAGCTGATGACTGCACTGCGCCCGCCGACCCGCGCCGAACGCGACGAGACGACCGGCGAGTGGCACAAGGCGTTCAACGCGGACGCCCTCACACAGGTGTACGACGTGGTGCCGTGCGAGGTCCCCGACGAGCACCCGGTCCTCAAGGGCGTCCACGCCCGCCACCACCTGCGGACACCGGCCGAGATGCTGATGGAGGAGCCGTACGACTGGTGCAGGCCGCTGACCGATGACGAGTGCATGCGGCCGTACCTGGTCGCCGTCGACGTCAACATGGCGTTCGCGGCGGCCGCCAACGGCCTCACCGTCGGCCTCGACGGCCCCACCCACCTCACCGGCGGCCCGAGGTTCGACGCCTCCCTGCCCGGCTCGTGGCTGGTCGACCTCTCCCATGTCGACCTCTCCCGCGTACGGATCGACGGCCGCACCGTCGACGCCGACCGGCTTCCCTCACCGTTCACCCCGAAGGGCGACCGCCCGACCGGCCCCGCCTGGTACGCGACACCGACCGTGGCCTACGCGGTCGAGCTGGGTTTCGACGTGGCGCCCGTCGAGGCGTACGTCCGCCACCGCACCGGCCGTTACCTCGACCCCTGGTACAAGCGGCTGCGTGACGCGTACGTGACGACGATGGCCGACCTCGGCGTCACCACCGCCCTGGGAGGCCGGGAGTTCCTGGAGGCGATGGCCGCCGCACGGGACGTCGACCCGACGATGGCGCTGCTGGTGAACGCGATCAAGTCCACCGCGAAGGGCGGCATCGGCAAACTGCGCCAGCGCAGCCGCGGCCAGGTGCCGTTCTACGAGCCGTGGCCCGCGCTCGCCCGGGAGACCTGGCGCCCCGACATCCGGGCCGCCGTCCTCGCGAACGTCCGCATCGGCATCCACCGCAAGCTCATGAAGACCGCGGCGGCGGCCGACCTCTACCCCGTGGCGATCGGCACCGACGCCGTCGTCTACCCCTCCACCGGACCCGGTCCGCTCGACTTCCTCCCGTACACCGCCGACGGCAAACCCGTACCCGGCACGTTCCGGCTGGGGATCTCACCGGGCATGGTCAAGCACCAGGGCACCCGGACCGTGCTGTGGGCGGAGGCGCTGTTCGAGGAACACGGCGGCGTGTTCAACGTCGCCAACCTCATCAAGAACGACACCGCCGAGGAAGGGGAGTAGGCCATGCCGGAGTCGGTCGGGGACGGCCTGGACCGTGCCCTGGAGGCGGCCTTCACCCGCCCCGTCCCCAAGTCGGCCCAGACACGGATGCGGTACCTCGTCAGGCAGCTGAAGGGCACCAAGGCCGTCGCCGAACTGCTCGGGGTGTCGCAGCGCACGGTCGAGCGGTACGTCGCCGGAAAGCTCAAACGCCCCCGCAAGGACCTCGCCGACCGGCTGGAGCGCGAGGTCAGGAAGCGCTGGCAGCCGCAGGTGCGGGCCCGCGCCAAGCAGAAGGCGGCCTCCACCGACGGCCTGGTCCTGTCCACCCGCGCCCGCTTCGGCTTCGCCGCCGCGCCGGGCACCACCGACGACGCCCGGATCCGCGACATCACCCAGGCGCTTCCCCCGCACTGGGCGGCCCGCCTGTTCACGGCCCGGGACCAGGGCGCCACCGAGCAGCAGCTCCAGCGCATCACCGCCGACGGCCTGGCCGAGACGTACTTCCGCGCCGGGGACACCCGCGCGCACGGCCTCGCCGTGCGGTTCACCGACGTGGAGCGCATCGACATCGACCTGTGACGGGCACACCCCACCGGGTGCGACAGCCCCCATGACCGGCCCCGGAGCCATGCCGCCCCGTCCTCACCCGCGGGGATGGATTCCTGCGCCCGGTGAGCGCAACGCCTCCCGTGGCGGCCGTCACTGTGTGCGACCGGCGGAAGGCTGTCGCACATGCTGACACCTCAACTGCGTCCGACGGGGCGGCGACACGGCGAACGCCGGCGCCGGTCCCTGTCGGTGAGAGCCGGGGCCGTCACGGCGACCGTCCTGGCACTCGTCCTGGCCCTCCCCGGCACCGCGGCCGCGGCGCCCGGCGACCTGGATCCCACCTTCAGCGGCGACGGGAAGGCAGTCACCGGCTTCGCCGACGACGATCGCGCCCACGACGTGGCCGTACAGGCCGACGGGAAGATCGTCTCCGTCGGTTCGTCCGCCGACTACTCGCTGACCGAGGGCCGCTTCGCGCTGACCCGCCACAACGCCGACGGCACCCCCGACCCCACCTTCGGCGACGACGGCCTCGTGACCACCCCCGTCAACAACATGGACCCGGACCTTCAGTGGAGCGAGGCCCAGGCCGTCGCACTGCAACCCGACGGCAGGATCGTCGTGGTGGGCAGCAGCTGGCGGGGATGGGAGAACTGCTGCTGGTTCACGGTCGCCCGCTACAACACCGACGGCACCCTCGACGCGTCCTTCGGTGACGGCGACGGCAGGGTCTTCACCGACTTCGGCGGCCCGGACGAGGCCCGCGACGTGGCCGTGCAACCCGACGGCCGCATCGTCGTCGCCGGTACCAGCGGCGGCCGGGTCGCGCTGGCCCGCTACAACGCCGACGGCTCCCCGGACACGGCCTTCGGCGGCGGCGACGGCTCCGTGACCACCGACCCGGCACCCAACCTCGACGAGGGCGGCGACGGCAGCGCCCTGGCGCTCCAGCCCGACGGCAAGATCCTCGTCGGCGGCCAGGTCGGGACGACCCGCTTCGACTTCGTCGTCCTGCGCTACACCGCGAGCGGCACCCTGGACACCGCCTTCAGCGGCGACGGCATCGAGCGCACCGACTTCGGCGACTACGAGTCCGTCCATGGCCTCGCGGTCCAGCCCGACGGGAAGATCGTCGCCGCCGGCGGGAGCGGCGGCCGCTTCGCCCTGGCCCGCTACCAACCGGGCGGCGCCCTGGACACGGGCTTCGACGGCGACGGAAGGGTCCTCACCTCCGGCGGCGGCGGAGCCTCCGGTCTGGCGCTCCAGCCGGGCGACGGCCGCATTGTCGTCGCCGGCAGCAACGGGCCCGGCGGCGACTTCGCGGTCCTGCGCTACAACCCCGACGGCAGCCAGGACAGCGGCTTCGGCACCGGGGGAGTGGCGACCGCGGACTTCGGCGGCGCCGACGCCGCCCAGGGTCTCGCCCTCCAGCCGGACGGGAAGATCGTCGCCGCCGGCTGGGGCGGCCCGAACAGCGACTTCGCCCTGGCCCGCTTCGAAGGGGGCGGCAGCGCCCCGCCACCCACCGGTGTGGACCTGTCGGTCACCAAGTCCGGCCCGGCCACGGTCAGCATCGGTGACCGGGCCACCTACAGCGTGCGGGTGACCAACACCAGCACCACGACCTCCGCCACCAACGTGTCCCTGTCCGACACGCTCAGCGGCGTCACCGTCTCGGTCGTCTCGGCGACCGCCGGCCAGGGCACCTGCACCACCACCGCGGTCGGCGCGACCTGTTCCCTCGGCACCCTCGCCCCGGGCGCCGGCGTCACCGTGACGGTCGCCGCCGAACCCCGCGCCACCGGCACCCTCACCGACCGCGCCACGGTCACCGCCACCCAGACCGACCCCGCGTCCGGCAACAACACCGCGACGGCGACCACCACCGTCGACAACGCCCGCGGCTGCACCCGCATCGGCACCAGCGGCAACGACACCATCACCGGCACCTCAGGCAACGATGTGATCTGTGCCCTCGGCGGCGACGACACCGTCAACGCGAGCTCGGACAACGACACCGTCCACGGCGGCTACGGCAACGACCGCCTCGACGGCGGCCTCGGCAACGACACCCTCAACGGGGGCCCCGGCAACGACAACCTGATCGGCAACTACGGCACCGACAACCTCAACACCGTCGACGAGGTCGCCGGCAACGACACCGCCAACGGCGGCCCCAACACGGACACCTGCACCACGGACCCGGGCGACACCCGCCTCAGCTGCCCCTGACCCACCCACCCGGAGGGCCCCGCACACCAGGTGCGGGGCCCCACGTGTTCCTTACGCCCCTGCGGCGACCAGTGGCCGACCCGGGCGGCGGACTCCGGGACGTGATCAGCCCTGCGGGTCCTGCGGTCGCACCTCGACCTCGCGCAGGTTCTGGTCGGTCCGCTCGACCCGCGCCTCCGTGCGATGACCGCGGGCGATGTAGTCCCGCACGACCAGCTCCACGGCGTCCTGGGGCGATCCCACCCCGGCCAGGACCATCACCTCCACCACCAGTTCGGCATCCAGACTGACGTTGACCTTGGCCATGGCTCTCCCCTTCGACGCGTGCTGCCCGGACTCTAACCGCAGCCGGCCCACCGCCACCGCCGATCGGTGATCAGCAGCGGCCCGTTCGGGTCGACTGCCCTGTCCGGAGGGGCAGTTGAGCCGGGCAAGCGCTTGTGACCCTCTCTGGCGCCGGTTACCGTGCTGACAGTCGCCAGGACGCGCCCGAGGAGGCAGCCATGAGATCACGCCTGCAGTGGGCCCACGGCCGCGAAGAGCACGTCACCGTCGTACGCAGGCAGACGTACCTGGCCGAGATCGTCCTCAAGGTCCTCGTCCTGGTCGGCCTGCTGTACATGCCGGTACTCGTCTTCCACTGGGGCACATGGCTTCCCTTCGCCGGGGCCGGCCTCTACCTCCTGTGGGAACTCGGCCGCCTCAGCAGCGCCCTCGGCGAACTCGCCGGCCTCTGGAACGAACAGCACCAGCCGCGACCGGAACCCGCCCGAAGTGTCGCCCTCAAGTGACACACGACGGAGCGCCGCGGCCCGCCTCCTCGGCCGCCACGGCGCTCCGTTCACTCTTCACTGACCCCGTCAGGCCAGCCCGAACCGTTCGGCGTGCACCTGCCGCGGGGGCACCTTCAGCGCGCGCAGCGAGGTGAGCACGGCCGTCGTCATCGCCGGCGGACCGCACACGTACACATCGCGTTCGACCACGTCGGGAACCAGCGCCCGCAGGTTCTCCGGGTCGAACGGCGGGGCGCCCTCCCCGGTGCGGCCGGTGAGCAGGTGCAGCCGCCCACCGAGGTCACCCACCAGCGTCCGTACCTCGTCGCCCAGCACGGCGTCCTCCTCGCTGCGCACCCGGTAGAGGACGACGACGTCGTCGGCCGCCTCCTCCTCCAGCAGGGCGCGCACCGGAGTGATCCCCACCCCGCCCGCGATCAGCAGCGCGCCGGGCCGCGTCCGGTGCAACGACGTGAACGCCCCGTACGGTCCCTCGACGAACGCGCGGCTCCCGACCGGGACGTGCCGCAGTCCGGCGCTGGCGCTGCCGACCGCCTTGGCGGTCAGCCGCAGGGTACGGCCGTCGGGCGCCGCCGACAGGGAGAACGGGTTGGCCAGCCACCAGTGGTTGTGTCCGGGGAACCGCCAGATGCAGAACTGACCGGCCCGGGCGGGCAGTTTGTCGAGGTGGCGTCCGGTGACGTGCACCGACACCACGGAGTCCGACTCCGGCACCACGGCAGCGACCTCGAAGCGGTGATAGGCGTTGCGCCACACCGGCATCACGATCCGCCCCGTCACCAGCGCGCCGAACGCGAACAGCCACAGCGCCCACCAGTAGACCGTCGCGAACGCGGAGGAGCTGAACGTCGTCGTCTCCTGCAGCTGGTGCACGAACGCCAGCCCCAACGCCACGTACAGCAGCAGGTGCAGGCCGTGCCACGTCTCATACCGCAGCCGCCGCCGCACCTGCCGGGCGGAGACCGCGGCGATCACGACGACGATCGCCGCGGCCAGCATCCCGAGCAGCGACGCCGGCACCCCGGCCAGCGCGAAGAACGTCTTCGTCATCGACGCACTGTCGAGCCGCGCGTAGCCCAGCACCACCAGCACGGCGTGCGTGAGGAGGGTCCACAGCAGGGTGAAGCCGACCCAGCGGTGCCACACCGTCAGCCGGTCCATGCCGATACGCCGGTCGAGCCACGGCAGCCGGGCCACCAGCAGCAGTTGGAACAGCATCAGCACGGCGGCGTGCAGACCGAAGAACTTGGCGACCGTGAGCACCCCGTTCTTGCCGGTCGTGGCGGTGAGGAACAAGATCTCGACGATCGCCACGTTGACGATGACGAACGTCCACAGCGCCCAGCGCGCCGCTATGACCGGAGGTATGGTGCCCTGCCGCACCCGTGAAATCGTCGCCTCCACCGCTTCCCCTTTTGCTCATGTGAGGTACTCGTGCCCGGCGCCCGGCGAAACCGTGGAGCCCCGAGCGTTCTAACCTGATACAGCCGTGATCCCGGCACAATCCGGAACTTGACGTAATCGAAAGCTTTACGTGGCCGGTGCGCGCCCCCAGCTCACCCGGCGGCCGACCCGGCCGCCGTCGCCGGTACGCTGAGTGATTAATGTCTTAACCACAAGCCGTGCAGGGCTGTTGAGGTAAGAGATGACGATCTCGCGGGTCTGGCAGCGTCCCACACTCGGTGCCGTGGCCGAACGGGCCGGGGTGTCCACGGCCACGGTGTCCAACGCCCTGAACGGCACCGGACGGCTGTCGGAGGCGACCAGGCAGCGCGTGCTCACCGCGGCACGCGAACTCGGCCACGCCCAGGCCAGCACGGCCCGCGCCGTGGCCCGCGGCAGCACGGGAGTGCTCGGCCTGACCACCACCACCTACGGCGACCTGCCCGTCTCGTACACCGAGATCCCCTACTACGCGCAGTTGACGCTGAGCGCGATGGCGGCGGCGCACGAGCGCGGCTACATGCTCATGGTGATGCCGAACTCCCTGTCGCCGTGGATGTGGCTCAACATGCCGATGGACGGCGTTATCCACGTCGAACCCCGCACCGACGACCCGGTGCGTTCCCTGCTGCGGGAGCGCGGCATCCCGATGGTCACCGACGGCCGGCCGCTCCGGCCGCACTGGAACGACGCGTGGGTGGACACCGACCACGACGCGGCCATGAGCCTCCTGCTCGGCCATCTCGCCGAGTCCGGCGCCCGGCGCATCGCCCTCTCCCAGCCGATACACGACGACGCGTACTCACAACTGATCGGACGGGCCTACACCTCCTGGTGCGCCGAGCACGACATGCCCGCCCTCGTCGAGGAGTACGCCGTGCTGCCCGACTACTTCACGGCCGAACGGGAGGCGGTCGGCCGACTCCTCGACCGTGATCCCCGCCCCGACGCGGTCATCGGCGTCTACTCCGACTCCGGCCACAACATCCTCGCCGCCGCCCGGCACCGCGGCCTGCGGGTGCCCCGGGACCTGCTGGTGGCCTGCGTCAGCGAGGACCCGGACTACGCGACGACGAACCCGTCGATCACCGCCCTCAGCCTGTGCCCGGACCGGGTGGGCGTCGAAGCGGTCGACCTGCTGATCTCCCTCATCAATGCCCGCGGAGGGGTGAACCGCAACCGGATCGTCCAGCCGGTCCTGATCCCCCGCCGCTCCACCCGCAAGCCACCGCCGACTCCCCGGCGAAGGGAACGGCCCGGAGTGACCGCGTTCCCCGCGCGGCACCCTTCGCCGGGACACGGTCAGGAGGTGATCGCGGGCTGATCGGCCACCCACAGCCAGGATCCGTCGGGCTGACGGCGGGCGATCTCCACGGTGATCTCACCGTTGGTCAGCGTGCAGGCCGTCAGCGCCAGATCGCCGGTGATCAGGGGCGGGTGCTGCCGGCCCGGCTCGAGGACGGGCGCGGCCGCGACGAACCGCTCGTACACCTCGCGGATCCGGGCGTGTCCGGTGGCGAGGCTGCCCGGCGGAAAGGCCAGCACGGCGTCCGGCTCGTACAGCGCCACCAGTCCGTCGACGTCGCCGGCGTTGGCACGCTCGATGAAGTACCTCCCCAGGTCGTTCGGCTCCGTCGCGGCCTCATGGTGTGTCGCGGCTTCTCCGTGTCTCAGGGCTTCTCCGTGTGTCATGCGGAGGAGCCTCTCAACGGATACGTGACACCCTGTGTCATGTATTCCGGGTAGCTTCTCCGTATGCGCGCCGACCGGTTGGTGTCCCTGGTGCTCCTGCTGCGGCAGCACGGCCGGCTGTCCGCGACCGCGCTGGCCCGGGAGTTGGAGGTGTCCCCGCGCACGGTGCTGCGGGACATCGAGGCGCTGTCCGCGGCCGGCGTCCCGGTGTACGCGGAGCGCGGCCGGCACGGCGGGTTCGCGCTGCTGCCCGGTTTCCGGACCGAGTTGACCGGGCTGAGCCACGACGAGGCGCTCGCGCTGCTCGTCGCGGGATCACGGCGGGGTGCGCAGGCGTTCGGGCTCGGTCCGGCACTCGCCTCGGCGATGCGCAAGGTCGTGGACGCGCTGCCGGAGAGCCAGCGGGCCACGGCCGCCGGCGCGGCTCAGCGTCTGCTCGTCGAACCGGAGACCGATCTGCTGGCGCGCAGGCTCACCGCCGAGGAGGTGCCCGACACCGTCGTGGCCGAGATCCGGCGAGCGGTGTTCGCCGGACACCGGCTGCGTATCCGGTACGCGGCCGTGGACCGGGCGCCGACGTGGCGCACGGTGGACCCGATCGGACTGGTCACGGTGCGCGGCCAGGGCTATCTGCTGGCCACGCGCTCCGGCGCGGACCGCACCTACCGGCTGTCGCGCGTCCTCGCCGCGCGGGAACTCGACCAGCCGGCGCAGCGCCCCGACCGGGTCGACCTGGATCGGATCTGGCAGGAGCGCAGCACCCGGTTCCGCTCCGGCGGCGACCAGGTCACCGTGGTGCTGCGGCTGGACCCGGCGCGGCGGGAGCAGCTGGCGGGCACCGCGCTGACCGTCGTCGCCGACGCACCTGACAAACTCGATGAACTCGGCCAATCCGATGCACCCGATGCACCCGATGAGGCCGACGAACCCGACGGGGACGGTCGAGTGCGGCTGCGGGTCACGTTCCAGGACGCGCAGCACGCCGAATGGGCCCTGTGGCGCCTCGGGCGGCACGCCGAAGCCCTGGCCCCGCAGTGGTTGCGCGACTCACTCCGCGACCGCGCCGCCGCGATCACCGCCCACTACGGAACACCGCCCGAGGCGCCCCCGGACGGGCGTGATGAGTCCGGGGCCGCCGGATGACCAGGAGGCGCGGGGCGAGAACGCGGGTCAGATGCCCATGGAGGCCAGCTCGATGGGCGTGCGGTAGTTGGCGGCGGCGGTGACGACGCAGGCGCGGTACGTGCGGCTGGTCCTGACGGCCCGGAAGTAGTCGCGGATGTTCTGCCAGTAGCTGAGGAGGTACCCGACCCCGGGCACGAAACCGGGCGGGCGGGGCACCAGGGCGAACGCCTCGGAGCATCGCAGGATCTCTCCCGTGGCCGTGGACAGGACGTTCGCCACGTCGGTGTTCATGTTCCAGCCGGCCGCGAGTTCCGGCGTCCAGATCGCCCCGGCCACCTCCCGGAGGCGTTCCTGCTCCTCGGGCGTCGGATCGGCCGGCGCGCCCGCGGCCACGGCGGAGTGCGCGCTCGGCGACGACGGACCGCCGGCCGCGGACGCGCTCGGCGCCAGCACGGCCGCCGTGACGACCACGGTCACCCACAACGCCGCCGCCCTGGTGCCACGGCGCATGATCCGCCCCCTGGTCGCTGTCACCGACTGTCTCCTCACGTCAGACGATCTGCCCAGCTCAGGGCGCCGTTCGACGATGGCACGGCCCCGAACCACCCGTCTACGGCGACAATGAGCCACCACCGCCCCCACCGGTACCGCGCTCAGACGGCCATCGCCTCCTGGAGCCAGCGCGAGACCCGGTACGGAAGCCACCACACGAGCGCGTCGACCCGCAGGACGAGGTGCTCGGAGACGAACTCGTCCAGGATGTCCGCGGGGACGTCCGCGTGGTGCAGACCCCGGTCGAGCCCGCTGACGGCCTCCGCGTAGCGTGGCTCGTCGGCGGTGAACCGCCGCAGATCCCCCCAACGCCGGTCGCGGATCTGCAGAAAGCCCGGTCCCTGTCGCCACACCAGCTTGCAGAGGTAGTGGCGGGTCCGCCAGGCGTGCAGCGCGCTGTCGGTGTCGGTGGGCCCGGCGAGCGTGCGGGGCGGCTGCAGATGGGAGAGGACCTTCCACAGGTGGTCCGCGCCCTCCTGCGGGAGGATCAGATCCCAGTCGACCTGGACGGCACGGGCCGTGAGATCGCGGACGAGGCTCAGCCGGTCGATCGCGGCGCGTGCGGCGTCCGCCCCGGGCACGGACAGGTCCACGGGGGCGTCGAGTTCGACGAGCCGCGCGCCGAGGGACCACAGGTGCGCGGCGTCGTCGGGAGCGGCCGCGAGAGGAACTCGGCCCAGGGACATGCCCGGCAGTGAACGGGCCAGCGTGTCGTGATCCCGCCATGCGTGCACGGTCGGTGTCGGGGCCGGTGGGGATGTCGGTGTCGGTGCGCTTGCGGGCATGCTCGGTCCTTGTCGGTGTCCGTGGCCGATTGAGGGGAGGGCGGGCAGGAGCGTGCGGTCAGGGCAGTGCGGGGGCGGGGGCGCTGGAAGCCGTGGTCGTGAGTTCCTCGTCGGGTTCGGTGGCCGCCCTGGTGTGCACGTGGCGCATGTAGTCGAGGCGCAGCAGGTCCTGGTTGACCGAGGCGGGCGCGATGTGGACGTACTGGCCCGCGTCGGTGAAGGCCACGCCCTTCGCGGTCCACTCCGCCAGCAGGTCCTGCACGTCCCGCGCGGTGCGGTCGCCGAACGCCGGGTCGGCGGTGAGCTTCCGGTGCAGGGCCTTGGGGGAGTGCGGCTGGTCCAGGAGACGGAAGGCGGCGACGGCGAACGGGTCGGTCAGCCGCAGGGTCCGCCAGTCGAAGGAGTGCCGCCGACTGACGAGGACGATCTCGTCGCCCAGATCGGTGTGCGTGAGCCGGGCGTCCGTGTGGTGCTTCTTCCACGCGCCGATGGCGTCGTTGAGCCGGTTCACGGTGGCCGAGCCGATGCCGCGCTCGGGCGCCTGGAAGACATAGGCGAGATCGTGCAGCTCCTCTTCCGGCAGGTCGTAGGTGAACAGGTAGTGCTCCTCCGGCCGCAGACCGGTGAAGCCCAGTTCGGGCCGGTTGAAGTAGGGGCTGAACCGTTCGATCGCGATCCGGGCGGACAGGTCGACCGGTGGGTTGAGGTGTTCGAGCGCGGGCAGCTGCCGGATGACCGGCTCGTAGTCCTCCGCGGTCTCGCCCGGGAAGCCGTGCAGGTAGTTCCAGGACACGGACAGTCCCGTCTCGGCCGCGTCCCGGAGCATCCGCACGTTCTGGCAGCCGCTGACGCCCTTGTCCATGAGGTCGAGGACCCGGCTGTTGAGGCTCTCGATGCCGGGCTGGACGTAGATGAGCCCGGCGTCGGCGAGGACCTGGAGCTGCGGGCGGCGCATGTTGGCCTTGATCTCGATGTGCATGCGCAGGTCGTAGCCGCTGTCGATGATCCGGGGCAGCACGGTGGACAGGTACCGCATGTCCAGGATGTTGTCGACGACGTACATGTCGAGGACCCGGTGGCGCTCCGCCAGATCCATGATCTCCTGGTAGAAGGTGTCCGGGCTCTTGCTGCGGAACTGCATGAACGAGCCGTTCAGACCGCAGAACGTGCAGTGGTGCTTCTCGCCCCACCAGCAGCCGCGGGCCCCTTCGACCACGAGCTTCGGCTCCACCCAGTTGCGGGCGACGGACGCGGCGAGGCGTTCGAAGTAGCCGCTGTAGTCGGGGGGAAGGATCGCCGAGGGAGGCATCGGGCCGGTCGGCATCGGGTTGGCGACGGAGGCCCCGTCGGCGCGGTGGCACAGCCCCGGGATGTCCGCGAGCGCGCTGGAGGGGGCGTCCGGCGCCTGGTGCAGGGCCTGGAGCAGCCGGGGGAACGCCTCCTCGCCCTCGCCGCGCACCACGAAGTCGACGAAGGGGAAGTTGCGGTGGACGGCGGCGCCCTGTTCGGCGTCGCAGTTGGCGCCGCCCATGACCGTGACGATGCCGGGGGACAGCCGTTTGATGTGCCGGGCCGCGGCCAGGGCCGCCGTGTTCTGCTGGAAGGTGGACGTGAGGCCCACGACGTCGGGCGCGAGGTCGGCCACGCGGCGGGCGATCTCCTCCACGAACTCCGGCACGATCTCGTGCAGTTGCTTGCTCATACGCATCCGAGAAGCGCGCAGCTTGCCGGTCATCACATCGGTGAACTCGGCCGTCTTCCACGTCGGGTCGTCGTACAGGGCGCTGGAGAACACCCAGTCGCCGCAGCCGAGGAAGTACGAGGACAGCGCGAAGTACTCGTAGTCCTCGGCGGCGAACTCGGTGCGCTCGGTGATCCAGTCGGTGAACTCCAGGTTGGCGTGCAGCACCTCGCACGTCGCGCCCGGAACGCGTTCGTCGACACTGCGCTTGAGGATGCCCAGGGCCAGGGACGGCAGGTCGATGGGGGACCAGGGCATGTTGAGCAGGAGGACACGCACAGTCGGCTCCTCGGGGGACGACGGGGCAGGAGAAGGGCCGGTGGCGGACCCGGCCGGCCCCTGGTTCTCGGGGCCGGCCGGGCGAGGATCACTCCTCGTCGCCGCCCTCGTCCGCGTTGCGGAACGGGATGGTGATGGTGATGCCGATGCCCGGCTTGCGGTTCTCCTCGTCGCCCGCGAGCGGGTCGTTGTGGATGATGTCCTTCTGCACGGTTCCTCCTCGGTGTGGTGAAGTGGTGCTGTGCGTCCGGTCCCGCTGGTGGCTCAGCGGGACCGGAGTCCTCCCGTCGGTGCGGGGGGACGTCCGATGGCGCGGTGCGCCGGGTCGGGAAGCCGGTCGCGCAGGAAGCGCAGGGCACGCCGCAGGACGGCGACGTGCGCGGCGCCGTCGTAGCCGTCGTGCCCGGTGTCGAGCCACAGGGCGTCGTGGGGGACGTCCGCGGCGGCCAGGGCGTCGAGGTAGGTGCGGATCTGGCCCGGCGGGCACTTGTCGTCATGGGTGGCGCCGACCACGAGCAGGGGCGCCGAGACCTTCGCCGCGTACGTGATCGGTGAGCTGGCCGCGTACCGTTCCGGTACCTCGTCCGGGCCGCCCCCGAACAGCTTGACGTCCAGAGCGCGCAACGCCGGTGTGGTGGCCCGGTGCGCGGCGACCCAGTCGGCGACCGGTTTGACGGCGACGCCCGCCTGCCACAGCCCTGGACGCGTACCGAGGGCGAGCAGCACGAGGTACGCGCCCCACGAGACCCCCCACAGCGCGCACGCGTCCCCGGCGACCAGGCCGGCCGAGACGAGGTCGGCGCGGACGGCGGTCAGGTCCTCCACCTGGGTGTGGCCGACCCCGGCGGTGAAGTCCCGCCGCCAGTGGGGCCCGTAGCCGGTGGAGCCGCGGTAGTTGACGCGGACCACCGCGTACCCCGAGGCCACCAGTGAGTGCACGGTCGCGTCGTAGGCGTCGCGGCCGTGGTCGGCGGGCCCGCCGTGGACGAGGAACACGGCCGGGGGCGGTGCGTCGCCCTCCGCCTGCGGAAGGCTCAGCAGACTGTGCACGCGGCCCGGACCGACGGGAGTCCACCGGTCGGTGTGGCGGCCGGGAACCACGGTCGCCGGGCCCGCGGGAGGCAGCAGGAGCGGCCCGGCGTCGGCGGACGGCGACGGGTCCACCGTCCCAGGTGTCCTGTGCAGGACCGGTGGGTGCGCGGTGTCGGTCCACAGACAGTCGACGGCCCCACCGGACCGGGGCGCCGCGTCCAGCAGGCTGCCCACGGGCGTCGGTACGACGGTCCGCCGCCGGGCGTCCAGATCGACGCGGTGCAGCAGCGAGCGGCCGTGCCGGTCCTGCCGCACCAGCACCGTCCGCGACTCGGGACACCAGCGGGCGGTGATCTCCGTGTCGAAGGTGCACCACGAGTGGGTGCGCAGTCCGCTGTCCGGCGCCCAGGTGGCGGGGGCGTAGCGGTCGCCGAGGTCCCGCACCAGCAGGAGTTCGGTGTGTCCGGGGCGGGGGGAGAAGCCCTGGCACCACAGCCGGCCTCCCGGACGGCCGGCGCCGGGCAGCTCGGCGACGAGCCGCCCGTCAAGTCTGTGGACGGTGACGGCATCGGTGTCGTCGGCCGAAGACGCCAGCGCGATCAGGGTGCCGTCCGCGCTGATCCCGCCCAGCCGGCAGGCCCGGCCTGTGCGCACCACCTCCCGGGGGACACAGCCCCGGCGGCCGACGAGCACCGCGGTCTCCCGTCCCTGACGGAACGCCGCCGCTGTCACACCGTCCGCGGTCACGGCCAGCCCGCGCGGCTGTCCGAGCGGTGCGCCGGGCAGCCCCGGCAGCCGGGGGCCGCCGTCGAAGTGCTGGAACCACCAGCGGCCCCGCCCCGCCGGGTCCTCCTCGAACCACCACACATGACCGTCGGCGTCGATCGCCCGGTGGAACGTGCCGCCGGGGCTGTCGGTGACCTGCCGGGCCCGCCCCGCGGCGCCGTCCCAGGTGAACACCTCGCAGCGCCCGTCGGCGTCGGCGGTGAACACCATGCGGTGCGGGGCGGTGGGGCACACGTCGGGAAGCGCGGTCACGAACACCTGGTAAGGGCTGGTCATGCGCCACGCTCCGGAGGCGTGCCGACCGAGGCGGAAGCCCCGCCCGCACCCGAGGACACGAGGGAACGCAGCACCGCCGGTGCCATTCGCTGGGTACGGAGCGCGAGCAGCGCCAGGACCACGGCGCAGGCCGCGGCGGGGAGTCGCGATCCGCCCCAGCTCACCAGGAGGGCAGCGACGGCGGGCGCTCCGGCGGCCGTCACCGCGGTGGCCGCCCCGAACACGGCCCCGGTCCGCGACTGCAACCCGTGCGGTACGGCGAGGACGGCCGCCGTGCCCAGGATCACGGTGATCACGGGCAGCACCAGGCAGATGACGCCGAAGCACACCCCCCACAGCCACGGCCCCCCGGCCACGCTCAGCGCGACACACGGGGGCAGCAGCAGCCAGGTGGCCGCCGTCAGCGACCGCCGGGCCCCGAGCCGCCGCACCACACGAGCCGCCAGCAGCGAGCCGACGAGACCGGCCGCGCCGGACACGGCCAGCACCCCGCCCGTCGCGGCACCGCCCGCGGCCGGGCCCAGCACCAGCACCGCCGTGTAGAACAGCAGGGTCAGTCCGCCGCTCGCGACGGACGTCCACCACAGCACCAGCCGCAGCACGGGGGAGCGCATCACCACCGTCAGCCCGGCCCGCAAGGTCCCCGAGTACGCCGACCGCCGCGACCCGGCGCTGTCGGTGGGCGTGCCCCCTACGGCCGTTCCGGCATCCTTCGCCGTTGGTGCCGTCTCGGCGTCCGGCGCGTTCAGCGGCGTCCGGATGGCGAGCACTCCGAGTGCCGCCGCCGCGTACGAGACCGCGTCGACCACGAACGGAAGGGAGCGGCCGACTCCGAACAGGACGCCGCCCAACGCCGGTCCGGCCACCAGCGCGGCCTGGTCGCCCGCCTGCAGGTTCGCCATGGCGCGCGGCATGTCGTCCGGTGGCGCCAGCAGGGCCAGGGCACCGCGCGAGGCCGTCTCGTACGCCGTCGCGCACAGGCGCTCCGTGAACGCCAGGACCAGCAGGACCCACACCGGCGGGTGCCGCAGACACGCCAGGGCCAGCCCGGCCATCGCCACCGCCGCGAGCACGGCCGCCCCGGTCATGATGCGGCGCCGGTGTCCCCGGTCCGCCGGCAGGGCGACCAGGGGGCCGAGCGCCACACCGGCCAGGGCGGCGGTGCTGGCGAACACGCCGACCACTCCGGGCCCGTGCCCGAGATCCAGGAGCAGCAGGGGGAACACCAGCCCCGAGGCCTGACTGCCCAGCCCGTCGACGGCGTTGACGCACCAGAACACGGCCAGGTCGCGCCGCCCGCGCGTACGCCCGGCGGCACCGCGAACAGAACCGGGTGCGGCCTCGGGCACCATGTCGGGCACGGCCTCGGGCACCACGTCCGGCACGGCTTCGACCGCGGAGGGCTCGGCGACCGGAACCGGCGACTCGCCGTCGGCGGGACGGCCTGTGCGGAACGCGTCGATGGTCCTTCACCCCCCTTGCTGCGCCGCGCAGCCCACCCGCGCACCGCATGCGACATGCGCATGCCAATGCAAGGGGAGATTCGCCGACATCGGTCGTGATGCGTGGAATATGTGCAGGAAGTGCGAAAGCGAGCAGGAGCCTAATCATCCTCGCGGAGCCCGAACAAGGGCCCGGACGCCCTCTGGGTGGTGCTCAAGGGGCCGGAATTCGACGCCTGCTGAGCCGTGGGATGCGGTGTTCGTCGTTCCGCTTGTGTCGCTCCTGCCGCTCGGTCGCCCTCGGGCGTGACCGGCTCGACGCGTTGCGGTCGTGCATCAGGAGGGGGTCGGCCCGCCTCGTTCCTCGACGAGTGCGGAGCGGGGCCGTTGCGACACGAAACGGCGGAGCCGTCCGCCCGTACGTATCGCGCCCCGGCGCGCGACCGGGGTGCGGCCGCCGTCCACGGGATGAGAGTGCTTGCTGTGTCGTTGCCGGAGGACGCCATATTGGCCGACAACATCTCCTGATCGACCGGCCCGTGGCCCCCCGCATGCGCCGAGCCCCTCCGGGCGCGCGCCCCTCGACCCCTCGTTCGGCCTTGAAACCCGCCGTGTGACGCGAAGGGGTGCGGCGGGCCGCTTCGATCCGCGACCGCCGGACCCGTCTCGTTCAGGGATCAAAGATTGGCGTGTTCATGGCGATACGGCCAGGACGTCAGCGATCAATACTGCGGTCTGGACCGGCCGGGCCTGCCGGCCGGTCGGTACACGACAGCGGCGCGGCGGGCTCGTCCGTCGCGCCCACGAACTTCGAGGAGACGCTCGTATGAGGGGCTTACGGATGGCCGGACGTCGGAGATCACTGGCCGGCGTTCTGGCCGCAGCCGCGTTCATGGGTGCCGGTCTGTCCGGTACGGCGGCGTACGCGACGGAAGCCGCCCCGCGCGGTGTCGCTCCGCAACTCGGCATCCAGTTCAACGCGGACGGCGACGCGGGCCAGTGCGGCGGGAGGACCGGCGAGCAGTGGGCCGCCTCGCCGGACTGGACGCAGGCCATCCGCTTCGACACCGACGGCCGTTCCGGCGGCTGCCAGCTCGCGTTCGGCGTCTACGACCCGGACAGGGCCCTCGCGGGGGCCTCCATCAGCTACTCGCTCCGGCCCAGCGCCGGCGGTGACGCCGGTCAGTGCGGGAACCAGCAGGGCAACAACGCCGTTCCGATCCTGCCGATCCCGGTGTTCGGGCAGGCCGTCCGGGTCGACACCGACGGCCGGCCGGGCTGGTGCGACCTCACCTTCACCGTGACCGGCAACATCGTCCTCGACGTCCAGTTCTTCCCCGACGGTGACGCCGGCCAGTGCCCGGACGCCCTGCCCGCGGGCCAGCACCGCTCGGCCTTCGCCGGGACTCCCGTCACGGTGAAGATCGACGCCGACAACCGTTCCGGTGGCTGCCAGTTCCTGATGCGCCTGCGGCACTTCTAGCACCTCGTACACCCGGCCCCCGGGCCGGTGGTTCACAGGAAGCGGCGGATCGGGGTGACCGCCGCTTCCTTGGCGCGTTGGAGCCACGCTCGGCGTCTCCATCGGGCGAGGTCGATGTCCACGCTGTTCTCGAGGTCCGCGTCGTAGTCGCGGTCGAGCGCGGCCGTGAACTCCTCGTCCAGGACGGCGAGCATGACCTCCTCGTCGTGGTCCATGGAGCGCCGGTTGAAGTTGGTGGACCCGATGAGCGCGGCGACCGAGTCCACCGTGATGATCTTGGCGTGCATCATCGTCGGCTGGAACTGGCGGATACGCACACCGGCCTGGAGCAGCCGGGTGTAGTGGTGCTGACCGGCGAGCTGACAGGCGCGCTGGTCGGTGTGCGGGCCGGGCAGCAGGATCTCGACGCGGACTCCCCGGCGCGCGGTGTCGCTGAGCAGGTCGATGAAGTAGGTGTCGGGGGCGAAGTAGGCGGTGGCCAGCCGGAAGCGTTCCTCGGCGGAGGTGAGCATGACCCGGATGAGGGTCTGCATGTCCTGCCAGCCGATGCTCGCGGAGCCCCGCACGACCTGCACCACGGACGAGCCCACCTGCGGGTGTTCGGTGAAGCGGTCGCGGTGGTCGAAGAGTTCGTCGTGGCACTCGGCCCAGTTCTGCGCGAAGGCGGCGGCGATCCCGTCCACGGCCGGACCGCGGACCTGGACGTGGGTGTCCCGCCACTCGGAGGGCGTGCGGGCGTCGCCGCACCACTCCTCCGCTATGCCGACGCCGCCGGTGAAGGCCATGTGCTCGTCGACGACGAGAGCCTTTCGGTGGCAGCGGTGGTTCTGCTTGAACGGCGACAGCCACACCGGCTTGCGGAACCAGGCCACCTGCACGCCCGCGTCGGTCATGAGGTCCAGCAGCCGCCCCTCGATCTCCTTGGCGCCGAAGCCGTCGAGCAGCAGCCGCACCCGCACACCCGCACGGGCCCGTTCGGCCAGGGCGGCGGCGAAGTCACGGGCGATCTGACCCCGCCAGTACACGAACGTCATCATGTCGATGGTGTGCCGGGCCGAGCGGATCGCCCCGAGCATCGCGGGGAAGATCTCGTCACCGTTGCGCAGCGGCACGAGGGCATTGCCTTCGGTGGCGGCCACGCCGATCAGCCGCTCAAGGCGCCTGCGCAGACGCTGCTTGCGCGCGGCGGCGTCGGGAGCGCCGACGGACGCCGGGGGAGCCGAGACCGGGTCGTAGAGCATGCCACACCTCCTACTGGCCCATGACGCCCAGAACGTCAAGGGATACCGGGCGAGCCCGAACAAGCGGATGCCCGGCCGACACCGCTTCACGCACCGGAATCGGCCGGAGACTGGCGGGGTGCCGGTCTGCCGTGGCGAAGTGTTCCGCCCCCCCGTTCAGTCCTCGCTGTTCCGTCGGCGGGCCCCCGCTCCCGGCCGAGCCGTGACGTCCCTCGGGGTCAGCTCGGTGTGCTCGGTCGCGCATTCCACCACCACGCGGACCGGGGCCCCGCAGTCGGCGTGCCGGACGTCGAGCACGGGACCCCCCGGGGCGGCGGCGTGCGTCTGGCCCCACTGGCGCAGCGCGATCAGGACCGGCCACAGATCCCACCCCTTGGGGGTGAGCCGGTACTCGTTGCGGGCGCGGCTGCCGGGCTCCCGGTAGGGGACGGTCGTCAGGATGCCGGCCGCCGTCAGCTTCCGGAGCCGGTCGCTCAGGACGGCCTCGGACACCCCCATGTGGCGGCGGAAGTCGTCGAACCGGCGTACGCCGTTGACCGCGTCCCGCAGGATCAGCAGGCTCCACTTCTCGCCGACCACATCGAGCGTGCGTTGTACGGGGCAGTCCTCCGTACTCACCTCAAGCCACTCCATGCGGTCATGGTAGGGACTCTGGCTTCGACATTGACAGTCAGAAGACGCGACGGCTAACTTCGATCTACGAAGTCAGCTGGGCAGGGTGAAGCGGGAGGCAGGGGCTGTGGGGCGGACGCGTACGTACGAGTGGGAGGACCCCGAGTTGACGGCCGCTGCCGTGGGCCGCGTCTCCGGCCTGGACTTCCTGCGCGACCTGGGAGCCGGCCGGCTGCCGGCCCCGCCCATCTCGGCCACGCTGGACATGGCGCTCGAAGAGGTGGAGTTCGGCCGGGCGGTGTTCTCGCTGCTTCCGGGCGAGGAGCACTACAACCCGATCGGCAGTGTGCACGGCGGTGTCTTCGCCACCCTGCTCGACTCGGCGGCGGGCTGCGCCGTGCAGTCCACGCTTCCCGCGGGCATGGCATACACCTCCCTCGACCTGAACGTGAAGTTCCTGCGGCGCATCACGGTGGACACCGGCCGGGTCCGCGCCATCGGTACGGTCCTCAACGGCGGCCGCCAGACCGCGCTCGCCGAGGCGAAACTGATCGACGACCAGGACCGCCTCCTCGCCCACGCCACCAGCAGCTGCCTGCTGTTCCCGCTCCCGCCGAAGCCGTAGGCCCGAGATTCCGCCGACCGCCGGCGGCCCGGCGGCGGAGGGGCTACGCGTCGTCGCGGGCACGGGAGCGCCGGGCGGCGCGGCGGCGCAGACCCAGCGGGAGCACGTACCAGCACAGGCCGAACCACAGCATGACCCCGCCGACGAGCACCTCGGCGAGGACCCCCGGGACCACGAAACGCAGGATCAGCAGCAGCGTGCAGCCGATGGTCAGCGCCAGCAGGACCATGCCGCACATCATCAGCCGCCCGGCCGTCTCCACCAGGTCGTCCTTCATACGCTGACCCGACAGGAAACGGTGCATGGAGACGGGCGCTATCAGCGCTCCGGTCGCCGCCGCGCCGAGCACCACGGTGGTGACGTAGATACCGCGGTCCAGCGCCTCCAACTCCTTGAAGGACGCGGTGAAGGCCACGCTGAGCAGAAACCCGAAGAGGATCTGCACCCCGGTCTGGGTGACCCGTGTCTCCTGAAGGATCTCGTTCCAGCGCCGGTTGACTCTCTCGTGCGCCGCTTCCGGCGCCTCGCCACCGGGCGCCGGGCCGCGCTGGTCGCCGGACGCGCGGCGGGCGGTCTCCTGGCCCGCCGGGTCGGCCGGCTGCTCGGTCATGGCCATGGCATCCTCCAACGTCTCGGGGGACACCGTCTGCCCGCTCGGGCCTCTTCCATGCTGGTCGGAGAGCGGAGCGGGGTGCTCCGCACGCGGTGGGGTCGAAGCGGACACGGGGGCCGGTGCAACACGGGGGCCGGCGCAACTCGGAGAACCGGCGCAGGCCGTCGTGGCGTGTGCGGGACACACGGCGACGTCGTCACGCGGCCTCGGGCGGACGCGCCGCCGGAAACCGGTGCAGCGGCGGTGAATCGGGGGCCGTCGGGGGTACACGGGCCGGCATGGCATCCGAGAGCGATCACCCCATGCCCCAGCGGGTCGTACGTCAACTGCGCCGCATCCGCGCCTTCTACGCGGTGGCGGCCTCCGGGTGGGCGGCACTGGCCGCCTGGGAGGGATGGATGCAACCCGGAAGCCGGCCCATGTGGCTGTCCGTCCTCTTCCTCGTCGTCTTCACCGGGCTGCTGACGATGACGAACCGGTGGTTGCAGGGTCGACGAGCGGCCGGCGCGGGTGAGGTCCGCACCGTGTCTCCTGCCCGTCACGCCGGTGGCGTCCCGTGGTTCAGGACCACGGCCGCAGGTCGGGCGGCGGAACGGTGATGGTCAAGTCGTCGCCGCAGCCGATCTCGCCCCAGTAGGCACAGTCCGACTCCTCGACGACCTCGCCGGTACCGTCCGGGACGTACGGGTCCGTGGATTCCCACGGCTCGATGGTGGGGTCGTCGGACACGACCGGATCCGGCAGGGTGGATTCCTCCGACGGCCCGGGCGCCGGCATGCCGCACGTGGCGGCCTCCCAGGCGACACACAGGCCGTCGTCCGGGACGGGGTCGGGCGGCTGGTCACCGCAGGCGGTGAGGGTCGCGAGCGCGAGGGTGGCGACCCCGGTGAGCAACAGACGACGGGCCGTTGTGTACATGGGCACCCCAAGTGCGTCGGAAGTGAGCTGCCGGACTTCGGCGTTCACCACGGTGCCGCCCCCGGGTGCCCGGCCGCCTGAGCCGCCCG
>NZ_LIRK01000295.1 GCF_001419765.1 Streptomyces torulosus | reverse complement strand
CGCGCTTGTGAAAGCGTTCACATTCACAAGCAATTATGCCGCATACCCGTTCGGGCATCGATGGGCGGGGGGTCCCTCTTCCCGCGCCGATGGTCCCCTGCCACAAAGACGCAGGTCGGACCTGTGATCAGACGCAAAAGGGCCCGAGGGGGAACCTCGGGCCCACATCCTTGACAGCCGCCTAGCCGAGACAGGCGAACACCCCCGGCTAGAGCTTGTCAGTGCTGTGACCGGAAAGGTTCACCGGCTCGCGACACCCGGCACGGCACCTCGCGGCGTTGTCGCATGACCCGAGTACATCCAGTACGCGGGCCATGCTCCGCCTTGCGAGGCACCGCACCGGACGCCGCGAGCTTTCCGGCAAACCTTTCCGGTCACAGCACTAGCCGACCCGCGGCGCCGGCCTCGCCACGCGTGCCGTGCCTGCCTGCCCGCCCCGTGGAACAGGGCGCGAAGCGCACAGGCGCGGGCAGGTGGTGAAGCGCCGCTATGAGGCACTCAGGGAAGCGTCCTTCTCGCGCTCGCGCCGCTCGTGTGCACGCGCGCGGTCGGCCTTGCGGAAGGGCGCGTCCACGGCCGCTCGCCATACCAGTTCGAACGGTCCCTGCCGAAAGCGCCGCAGCCACAGGGACGCGGCGAGCATCAGCAGACCGCTGATCCCGGCCCAGGCGGCGATCGTCCCGACGCTGCCCAACGGCCCCAGGGCAAGACCCCATCCGCTGAAGAGGATCAGGGCGACGACGTTCTGCAGCATGTAGCACGACAGCGCGGTCTTGCCGACGTCGGCCAACCGGCGGGCGAAGAACCCGGAGCCGCCGCGGCGTCGCAGCAGGATGAGGGTCAGCCCCAGATATCCGAAGGCCACGATGGGGGCGATGGTGTAGCGCGAAAGCGAAGCGGTGATGTCCCCGCCCGGCAGGGGCAGGTACTCCCACACCGTCAACGGGACCCCCAGGCCCAGGCCCCCGATGGCGAGACGACGGCTCAACGTCCGCGCACGCTCGTCCCCCTTGAACAGCCCGGCCCGCCACAGCAGCACCCCGGAGAGGAACAGGAAGGCCGACAGGGGAGGAACAATGATGAACGCCTCATACCTGGCATTCCAGAAGTCCCCTATCCGCCCGGCCACTTCCTCGAAGTATGTGGGGGTGGGAAGACGTGACCAGTCCGCTGTGCCCGCCGCGTCATCACGGAAATCTTCGGGCAGTGGCCCTCCGGTGTAGGTCATCCCTGACATGTCGCGGGTCTGCAGGAACAAGTGCAGTGCACCGGCGAGTGCGGTGGCCACGACCAGCCACTTGGTCCGCAGCCGAAGCAGCGGGGCGACGACCATCGCCACCAGTGCGTATCCCATGAGAATGTCGAAATCGACCACGAGTGCGAAGTGGATGAAGCCGTCCGCCAGAAGCAGCAGCGAACGCCATTCGTAGCGCCAGGGCCAGCGGTGTCCGTGACGCATTGCCGACTCGAATTGAATGGCCATGCCGACGCCGAACAATATGGACAACAGCCCGAGGAATTTACCGTTCGACAGCATGCCGGACAGGAGCAGGATGTCCCCGTCCCACCGTCCATCGGGTCGGCCGATCGATTCGCCACCCACCCCACCCGTGAAGAGCCAGATGTTGGTCAGCAACGTTCCGACGATCGCGATGCCGCGTAACACATCAAGCGATTGAACTCGCTTGCTGCCATGTGAGTTTGACATTCCGCGAGGTTAGGACGGTGAACTCGCCGCGCACCTCGGCCGGTTGAGCGGAATCGTTCTCCTCACTTCGGTGGGGCTCCTCATCATTTCGGAGGAGGCGCTCGTGCTCTCGGGTAGTCCCTTAGTCGCGTCCTGGGGCTCGCGCCGCGTTTCGTCCGCGAACAGCCCGTAGTTTCGTCTCGAACACGAGCGTAGGAAGGAGACCCTTGTCGACGCCGCGTAGCAGCACCCCCGGCGCCCATGGACCGCGCGGGCCGCTGAGGTTGTCCGGGGCCCACGCCGTCACGGTCGCGGGCATGGTCGTGGTCGCGGCGGTGATCGACCTGGGTGAGTTGCTGGGGTTCGGCTACACCGCGGGGTGGCTGGTGGTCACCCTGGTCAGCGCCGTCGCGCTTGTCGCGTCCGTGGCCCTGCGCCGCAGGCACCCGGCGACGGCACTCGCCGTCGCCGCTCTGGGCTACGCCGTCGCATGGGTCATCTCCCTGTCGGAGCCACGCCTTCTGCCGGCCATGGCGCAGGCTGCCCTGTGGGTGGCCGTGTTCACCGCGATCGCCGAGGGAACAAGCCGTCTGCGGCTCACCGCCATCGCCATGCTCGGGGTGTGTGTCGCCATGGAAGCGTTCGAGGTCATCCGCATGAGCGATGCGGATGGTGTAGGGACCGAACTCCTGATCTACGACACGGTGAGCGTCAGTTTCCTCCCGGTCGTGGTGGTGGCGATCGCCGAGACGGTCCGGGGCCGTATCCGGCTGGCCACCGAACAGGCCGAACAGGCCGAGCGACTGCGTCAGTTGGACGCTCGCGCCGCGGTCCGTGACGAGCGGCTGCGCCTGGCGCGGGAACTCCACGACGTCGTGGCCAACCGGCTCAGCGCGGTGACCATACGGATCACCGCCGCCAACCATGTGGGCAAGGGCCGTGGCAGCACCCCCGAAGGTGAGGTCCTCGCCGAGATCGGCCATGAGATCGGTACGGCCCTCGGTGAGCTGCGCAGTGTGCTCGGCACCCTGCGGGACGACGAGGACGGCGTCGGCGCGGCCACCCCGCCCTCGCTGCGGGACGTCGATCTGCTGGCCGAGGAAGCCCGCCGCGCCGGCGCGCAGGTGGACGTCGTCATCAGCGGCGACCCGTACCCGCTGCCCAGCATGGTCGACCTCGCGTCCTACCGCATCGTGCAGGAGGCCCTGACGAACGTGGCCCGTCACGCCTTCCCCCCGCACGCGACGGTCCGCCTCGACTACGGCCCTGATCAGCTGCGTGTGCACATCGAGGACGACGGGGTGCTGCAGCCCGGTACGCGGTCCGCCTCCTCAGGTCATGGAATCATCGGGATCGGCGAACGCGCCGCGTTGTGCGGCGGCTGGGCCTCGGCAGGCCCTCGGCCCGGGGGTGGTTGGACGGTCGAGGCGGCCCTGCCCGTGAAGAAGGACGACTCGTGACGGTTTCCATACTCCTCGCCGACGACCAGGACCTGGTGCGCACCAGTATGCGCATCATGATCGACGTCGAGCCCGATCTCGAAGTGGTCGGGGAGGCCGCCGACGGAGAGGCGGCGGTGGCCATGGCCGCCCGGCTCCGTCCCGATGTGGTGGTCATGGACATCCGGATGCCGAAGACGGACGGGGTGGCGGCCACCCGAAGGATCATGTCCGAGCCAAATCCGCCGGCCGTCCTCGCGCTCACCACCTTCGACATCGACGAGTACCTGTTCGGCACCCTCCAGGCGGGAGCCGCCGGCTTCGTACTGAAGAAGGACAGCGCGTCCACCCTGCTCGACGGCATCCGTGCCGTCGCCCGCGGCAATGGCTTCGTCTCGCCCGGACCGACCAGGAGACTGATCGCCCGGGTGTCCAGCGTGGGCGGCGGCCCGTGCGCGCTGCCCGCGGAGTTGACGCCGCGTGAGCATGACGTACTGGCCCTGCTCGGACACGCCCTCAGCAACACGCAGATCGCCCGCAGACTGCACATCGAGGAGAGCACCGTGAAGTCCCACGTCCAGAACGTGCTCACCAAACTGGGCGCCCGCACCCGTGTGCAGGCGGCGCTCATCGCGAGCCGGGCCGGGCTCCTGGACGGGCCGACTCCGTAACCGGCCCACCGGCCCACCGGCCCACCGGCCCACCGGACCGGCGACCGGTCCCGTCCCGGCCGACCCGGTCGTCCTCACCAGCGAGGCCGTACGTGCCGTCCGAAGATCAGGCCACGTGGTTCCGGCGGCGGCGTGGTCCCGGCGCGCAGCGGCCAGACGATCAGCATGCCGGCGAGGAAGCCGACGATGTGCGCCGCGTACGCCACGGTGCCCAAGCCGGAGACGCCCTCCCCGGACGAGTACACCGCCTGCAACCCGAACCAGAAGCCGAGCACGATCCAGGCAGGCAGGCGCAGCGGCAGGAAGAACAGCAAGGGCACGAGGATCCAGACCCTGACCCTCGGATACAGGACCAGATAGGCGCCCAGCACCCCCGCGATCGCTCCGGACGCGCCGATCAGCGGGTCCGAGGAGGTGTCGTTGAGGTAGGCGAAGGCGTATGTCGCCGCGTAGCCGCAGGCGACGTAGAAGAGGAGGAACCGGATGTGCCCCAGCCGGTCCTCGACGTTGTTGCCGAAGATCAGCAGGAACAGCAGGTTGCCCAGCAGATGCAGCCAACCGCCGTGCAGGAACAGCGCGGTGAGGACGGACAACGCGGGCGACTTGTCGTAGCCCGGCGCGCCCACGAGGCATCCGCCCGTGCGGGGATCGACCGCGCCCGTGGGCACCAGCTGCGGCAGCTGATGGTGGATCAACTCCCGTGGCACCGCCGCGTACTGCTCGACGAACGCCTGGAGATGGCACAGCTGGGCCGGACCGCTGTCACCGGCCGTCGAACCGGCGAGGCCGGGCATGAAGAGGAAGACGAAGACGTTCGCGGCGATCAGTGTGTACGTCACGTAGGGCGTGCCGCGAACGGGGTTCACGTCGTGCACGGGGATGACCACAAGGATCGTGTGCCCGCGATACGGGGCCGGAACCGGCCCGCACCCGCGTAGGCGCACACGGCCGTCGGACATGTGAACGCTCGTGCGCGATGGTGCGTATGTGTCCTCAACCGCGGATCTACGTGAGGAACAGGCGATGAACGACCGAGTCACTCCTTCGATGCACGCCACCCCCGACGGTGAGGCGGAACTGTCCCTGGTGGTGAAGCTCACCTGGGAAGACGTGGCCGCGCTCGGCCAGGAGGCCGGACGGCTGTCCGCGCGGATGCAGCGGCCGGTGACGCTGGACGAGGCGGTGAGCCACCGGCTGCGGTCGGTGCGGGCGACCGCGGCGCACGCCAAGCCGGCCACGGCACCCTCGGCACCCGCCGCGGTGACCTCCTCCGCGTCCGTGTCGTCGCTGCCGTCGCGGCCGGGCACGGACCAGGCGATGCAGGCCATCGACCGGATCAGCGGGAACTCGTCGGCCGTCTAGCCCGGGTGTGCGCGGTTTCCCGCGCACCCAACAGGCCTAGGGGGTAGACGTCACCGCCGTCACCGCCTTTCTCGCCGCCACCAGAACCGGGTCCCAGACCGGCGAGAAGGGCGGGGCGTAGCCCAGGTCCAGGGCTGTCATCTGTTCGACCGTCATGCCCGCCGTCAGGGCCACGGCGGCGATGTCGACGCGTTTGCCCGCCCCTTCCCGGCCGACGATCTGCACACCGAGGAGACGGCCCGTGCGGCGTTCGGCGAGCATCTTGACCGTCATAGGGGCGGCGCCCGGGTAGTAGCCGGCGCGGCTGGTCGACTCGATGGTGACGGCCACGAACTGGAGGCCCGCGCGGCGGGCGTCCTTCTCGCGCAGGCCCGTGCGGGCGATCTCCAGGTCGCAGACCTTGCTGACGGCGGTGCCGACGACGCCGGGGAACGTGGCGTAGCCGCCGCCGACGTTCGCGCCGATGACCTGCCCGTGCTTGTTGGCGTGGGTGCCCAGCGGGATGTGCCGTTCACGGCCGGAGACCAGGTCGAGGACCTCCACGCAGTCGCCGCCCGCCCAGATGTCGTCGTGGCCGCGGACCCGCATCGACAGATCGGTCAGCAGGCCGCCGTGGTCGCCGACGGGCAGGCCCGCCGCCCTCGCCAGCTCCGTCTCGGGGCGCACCCCGATACCGAGGACCACCACGTCCGCCGGGTACTCGGCGGCGTCCGTGGCGACCGCGCGGACCCTGCCGTCGTCGCCGGTGAGGAACTTGGTGACCTCCGCGTCGTCGACCATGGTGATGCCCATGCCCTCCATGGCCCGGTGCACCAGGCGGCCCATGTCCGGGTCCAGCGTCGACATCGGCTCCTTGCCGCGGTTGACGACCGTGACCTCGTACCCCAGGTTGATGAGGGCCTCCGCCATCTCCACGCCGATGTAGCCGGCGCCGACGACCACCGCGCGGCGGCCCCCGGTGGCGGCCAGCGTGTCGAGGAGCGCCTGCCCGTCGTCCAGGTTCTGCACCCCGTGCACGCCGGGGGCGTCGACGCCGGGCAGGTCGGGGCGGATCGGGCGGGCCCCGGTCGCGATCACCAGCTTGTCGTACGACGTCCAGTACGCGTCGCCGGTGTCCAGCTCACGCGCGCGGACACGCCTGCCCTCGACGTCGATCTCCACGACCTCCGTGCGCATGCGGAGATCGATGTCGCGGGCCCGGTGCTCCTCGGGCGAGCGGGCGATGAGCCGGTCCCGCTCGGGGACGTCGCCGCCGACCCAGTACGGGATGCCGCACGCCGAGTACGAGGTGAAGCGGCTCCGCTCGAACGCCACGATCTCCAACTCGTCGGGCCCTCGCAGCCTGCGCGCCTGCGACGCGGCGGACATGCCCGCCGCGTCGCCCCCGACGACGACCAGGCGTTCCCTCGAACGTTCCGTACGGCTCATGTTCATGGGAACACGCTACGACCGCCCCGCATTTCAGCTCTCGTCGCCGCCTTCCGGCTCGGCGGCCGGGGCGGCGGCCGGGGCGGGGCGCCGCGAACGGCCGAAGAAGCGGAACCACAGCAGCAGGACGAGGGCCGTGGCCGCCGCGAACGGCAGGATCGCGGCGAGCGCCATGCCGAGCCAGCGGAACACCGCGACGAACGCGTTCCAGCCGCCCGCCAGCGCGTCCACGAACCCCGGCTCGTCGTCCTTGTCGGCCTTCTTCACCGCGGTCTCCGACAGCGACAGCTTGACGGTCGCGAGGCTCGTGCGGTCCTTCAGGGACTTCTGCCGGGCGAGCAGCGACTCCAGGTCCGCCTGGCGCGTGCTCAACTCCCCCTCCAGCGTGACCACATCGCTGATCTTGGTCGCCCGGTCCATCAACTCGCGGATACGGGCCACACTCGCCCGCTGCGTCGTGATGCGGCTCTCCACGTCCACGACCTGCTCGGTGACGTCCTCCGCCTTGGCCTTGCGCTCGATCAATTTGCCGGTGCCCGCCAGCGCGGTGAGAACCTCCTCGTACTTCTCGGTGGGCACCCGCAGCACCACCCGGGTCCGCTCGCGGCCCTTGCCGTCGCGGGTCGTGGACTCGTCGCCCACGAACCCGCCCGCGTTCTCGGTGACCGTCCGGGCCTCGTCCAGCGCCTTCGGTACGTCCTTCACCCGCACGGTCAGGCTCGCGGTACGGATGACGTGGCTCGGTCCGAGCTTCGGCGCGGTGTCGGCGGACTGATCCTTCGCCGAGCCGCCGCCGCTCTCGGTGTCCACCGCGCCTTCCTGCCGGGCGGCGGCGCCGGCCTTGTTGTCGGAGGCCGTCGTGTCGCCCGAACTGTCGTCATTGGCGCCGCACCCGGTGAGGGCCAGTGCGGCGGCGAGGAACAGGGCGGCGAGGGCCCCCGCGGGCCGTCGGGATCGTCGTACGTGTGTCTGAGCCATGGCGGCGTACCCCCGGGAGTCGTGTCCGGCTTCCTGATGACGCTCCTTCGACGCCGGAGGGCGGCGGAACGTTGGCGCGCGGTGGTCCCGAAGCGGTCACGGTCGGGACTCGGTGGGGCCACACGGCCCTACCAGCGGCGTCCGGGGCGTCTGAGAAGGTGGACCCATGAGCGGATCACGTCCGGAAGCCGGACATGTCGTCGTCGTCGGAGCCGGGATCGCGGGGCTGGCCGCCGCGCACGGGCTGCTGGAGAGAGGCGCCGGGGTGACCGTCCTGGAGGCCTCGGACCGGGTCGGCGGCAAGCTGCTGCCGGGCGAGATCGCGGGCGCGCGGGTCGACCTCGGCGCCGAGTCCCTGCTGGCGCGCCGCCCCGAGGCGGTCGCCCTCGCCCGGGAGGTCGGACTCGCCGACCGGCTCCAGCCGCCCGCCACCGCCACGGCCTCCCTGTGGACCCGGGGCGCGCTGCGCCCCATGCCGAAGGGCCACGTCATGGGCGTCCCCGGCACCGCGTCCGTGCTCTCCGGGGTGCTGTCCGACGAGGGCCTCGCCCGTATCGAGCGCGACGCGGACCTGCCCCGCACGGAGGTCGGCGACGACGTGGCGGTGGGGGAGTACGTGGCGGCCCGCGTCGGCAGGGAGGTCGTGGACCGCCTGGTGGAGCCGCTGCTCGGCGGCGTCTACGCGGGCGACGCGTACCGCATCTCGATGCGCTCGGCCGTCCCGCAGCTCTACCAGGCCGCCCGGACCCACACCTCCCTCACCGAGGCCGTCCGCGAGATCCAGGCCCGCGCTGCCGCCGCCCAGCAGACCGGCCCCGTCTTCATGGGCATCGAGGGCGGCGTGGGACAACTCCCGCTCACCGTCGCGGAGTCGGTGCGGGCCCGCGGCGCCGAGATCCTCACCCGCAGCCCCGTCACCGAGCTGCGCCGCGAGAGCACCGGCGGCTGGCGCGTCACCACCGGCGACCGGGTCCTGCACGCCGACGCCGTCGTCGTCGCCGCCCCCGCCCCTGTCGCCGCCGACCTGCTGCGCGCCGAGGCCCCCGAGGCCGCCGCCGAACTCGCCGGCGTCGAGTACGCCTCGATGGCCCTCGTCACCCTCGCCTACCGCCGCGCCGACGTCACCCTCCCCGAGGGCAGCGGCTTCCTGGTGCCGCCGGTCGACGGGCACACCATCAAGGCGTCCACCTTCGCCTCCCAGAAGTGGGGCTGGATCGCCGAGCAGAACCCCGACCTGCTGATCCTGCGCACCTCCGTGGGCCGCCACGGCGAGACGGAGATCCTGGAGCACGAGGACGCCCACCTCGTCGACGTCTCCCGCCACGACCTGCGCGAGGCCACCGGCCTGATCGCCGACCCCGTCGAGACCCGCGTCACCCGCTGGGACGACGGCCTGCCCCAGTACCCGGTCGGCCACCACGCGCGCGTGGCCCGAATCCGGGAGCACCTCGGCAAGCTGCCCGGCCTCGCCGTCTGCGGCGCGGCGTACGACGGTGTCGGCGTCCCGGCCTGCGTCGCGAGCGCGGCCGCCGCCGTCGACCAGATCCACGGTGACCTGCGCGCTGTGCAGGACCTCACGGCCAACCCGGTGCAGAGCCTGCACGGCGGAGCGGGAGAATGAGTTCCATGAGCGACGACGCCCCCACCACCGAGTCCGGCCGCGTCCCCAACAAGGGCAAGCTGGCCAAGGACCTCAACGAGGTCATCCGTTACACGCTGTGGTCCGTCTTCAAGCTGAAGGACGTGCTCCCGGAGGACCGCACCGGTTACGCCGACGAGGTCCAGGAGCTGTTCGACCAGCTCGCCGCGAAGGACGTCACCGTGCGCGGCACGTACGACCTGTCGGGCCTGCGCGCCGACGCCGACCTCATGATCTGGTGGCACGCGGAGACCGCCGACCAGCTCCAGGAGGCGTACAACCTCTTCCGCCGCACCCGGCTGGGCCGCGCGCTCACCCCGGTGTGGTCGAACATGGCGCTGCACCGCCCCGCCGAGTTCAACCGCTCGCACATCCCGGCGTTCCTCGCCGACGAGACGCCCCGCGACTACGTCAGCGTGTACCCGTTCGTGCGCTCCTACGACTGGTACCTGCTGCCGGACGAGGACCGCCGCAGGATGCTCGCCGACCACGGCAAGATGGCCCGCGGCTTCCCCGACGTCCGCGCCAACACGGTCGCCTCGTTCTCGCTGGGTGACTACGAGTGGATCCTGGCGTTCGAGGCCAACGAGCTCTACCGCATCGTCGACCTCATGCGCCACCTGCGTGCCTCCGAGGCCCGGATGCACGTCCGCGAGGAGGTCCCGTTCTACACCGGCCGCCGCAAGTCGGTCGCGGAACTGGTCGAGGGCCTGGCGTAACGCCTACCCGCGCCCCGCGAGGGGCGCGGGGAGCCCCGCGACCGACGCGGCCCCGGCCGGCCGATCGGCGGACGGGGCGCTCGCCGACCGTGTGGAGGCGGGCTTCGGCTCCGGCCGCCCCGCGCAGGCCGCCCGCCCGTCGGGCGCCCGGCCCTCCAGCAGATACGCCTCCAGATACGCGTTGACACATGTGTTGGGGCCGCCCGCGACACCGTGGCTCCCGGCGTCCCGCTCGGTCACCAGCACGGACCCCGACAGGCGCCGGTGCAACGCGATCGCCCCCTCGTACGGCGCGGCCGCGTCCCGCTCCGCCGCGAGGATCAGCGTCGGCGGCAGCTCACCCGGCCCGGTGCGCACATCCAGGGGACGCTGCCGGGGCGCCGGCCAGTACGCGCACGGCAGGTTCGTCCACACGTTGGCCCATGTCTCGAAGGGCGCCGTCCGGGCGAGCCGGGTGTTGTCGCGGTCCCAGACCCGGAAGTCCGTCGGCCAGGGCCCGTCGTTGCACTCGACGGCCGTGTACACCGCGTTCGCGTTCTCCTGCTCGACGGCCGCCTCCGGGTACGGCCCGGCCAGCTGGATCAGCGGTTTCGCGTCCCCCCGCAGATACGCGGAGAGCGCGAGCGCGCGCTGCGGCCAGTAGTCGTCGTAGTACGCGGCCTGGAGGAACGTGCCCTGCAACTGCCCCGGCCCCACCTTCCCGCCGGCCGGCCGCACGGCCAGGCGGGCGGCGGCCCGCTCGTAGCTGCGCAGCACCTTCTGCGCGGTGTTCCCCAGCCGGTACACCTTGTGGTGCTTGGCGACCCACCGCCGGAAGTCCGCCCAACGCCCCTCGAACGCCGCCGACTGGCCGAGGTTGTTGCGGTACCAGATCCGCTCGGGGTCCGGGTTCACCGCCGAGTCGAAGACCATCCGGCGCACCCGCGAGGGGAACAGCGTCGCGTACAGCGCCCCGAAGTAGGTACCGTACGACGCCCCCATGAACGTCAGCCGGTGCTCGCCGAGCGCGGCGCGCAGCACGTCGAGGTCGCGGGCGTTGTTGAGCGAGTGGTAGTGCCGCAGCGCGCTCCCGGCCCGCTGCGCGCACCCGCGCGCGTACGCCTTCGCCCGCGCGATCCGCTGCTTCTTGTACGCCGCCGAGGGGTGCGCCGACGCGGGGGAGGGGCCCTGGTGCAGCCGCTTCGGGTCCTGGCAGGACAGCGGCGCCGACCGCCCGACGCCGCGCGGCGCGTACCCGACGAGGTCGTAGGCCGCCGCGATCCGCTTCCACTGCGGCAGGACCCCGATGAGCGGGAAGTACATCCCGGAGCCGCCGGGCCCGCCGGGGTTGAACACCAGAGCCCCCTGCCGGGGGACCTTGCCCTTGCCCCTGGCCTCGACCCGGCTGACCGTGAGGGAGATCTGCCGGCCGAAGGGCCGGGCGTAGTCGAGCGGCACCTTGACCGTCCCGCACCGCAGCCCGTCCGGCAGCCCCTCCTTCGCCGGGCACTTCCCGAACCGGATGCCCTCCTCCGCCGCCCGTCTGGCCACGACCTCCACTCCCGCGACCGCGGTCGTCCCGCCCGCCGTCGGCGCGGCGGCGACACCGCTCAGCAGCACCGCCCCGACCGTCCCGTAGAGCACGGCAGCTCGCATCGCGTATCCCTCCGAAGCACGACAGCAACAAAAGGGATGTTTCGTTCGGAAGGGGGTGATGTAAAGCACCGGCCGCCGGTGTCGTGGTCCGGGCGGCGGAGGTTCTAGTCCTCGTCCTCCTCGCGCGGGCCCGTCGCCGCCGGGGGGAGGGAGTAGCGCTGGGAG
>NZ_LIRK01000294.1 GCF_001419765.1 Streptomyces torulosus | reverse complement strand
GATGTCGTCGGGGTCGGCCCCGGTGGCCTCGGCGAGCGCCCGGGCGAGGTGGTGTGCCCGCTGGTCGTGGAGGCCTCGCACGCATGTGCTCAAGGTGGGGCTGTCGGTGATCATGCGGGCGAACTCCGGGCCGGAGAACCCGGCGACCGGGTCCTGGGCGGCGACGGAGTCGGCGAAGGCCCGGCGCAGCGCGGCCAGCGCGGATTCACCGGGGCGTCGCGCGTCGACGGCTCGGGCCAGTGAGGTGGCGAACTGGTCCTGATGGTCCAGCGCCAGGTCTTCCTTGCGGGGGAAGTAGTTGGTGACGGTCTTCTTGGCGACGCGGGCGGCGGTGGCGATCTCGGCGATGGTCGTCTGCTCGAAGCCCTGGGCGATGAACAGCCGCGTCGCATGGTCGGAGATGAGCTGCCGGGTCTCCTGCTTCTTCGTCTCACGAAGCCCGGCCTTGGGGGGCGACACCTGGGTAGCCATGGCGGAATCTTACCCCCGTAGCATTTTTATGTTGACGCCAAGAATGGTCAAGGGTAAGTTTACGTCGGTAGTAAGTTTACGTCGACCAGACGGCGGGGGCCGGGTGTATGCCTGTCCCCACCGCATCCAGGGAGTCTCGTGCAGTTCACCGCCTCCACCGTCTCGCTGACCGTGGACGACGTCACTCGTTCGCAGGAGTTCTTCACCGCCCACCTGGGCTATGCCGTCCGGCACGCCGCCGACGGCTTCGTGTCCCTGTCGCACGACGACGCGGTCGATGTCGTCCTGCTCGCCCGCGGTATCGAGGTGCTGCCGCCCGAGCAGCGTGACCAGCGCGTCAGTGGTCTGATCCTGGCCTTCACCGTCACCTCCGGCCTGCGGGACGAGGAGAAGCGGCTGCGGGAGGCCGGGGTCCGGATCACCATGCCGTTGCGCGAGGAACCGTGGGGTGAGCGCCTGTTCCAGGTCACCGATCCCAACGGGGTGATCATCCAGTTCGTCGAGTGGGCCGCGTCCGAGCACGGCTGACCCCTAACCGGCGGCAAGAGGCCCTGGACCTGTCGCCCGCCCCCATCGCCTCGATCCGCGTTCGCTCGCCTCGATCCGCCCTGTGCGCCACCGTGGTCCGGCAACCGATCCAGAAGGAATCCTTCGTGCGCAAGCTCGTGTACTACATCGCCTCCACCCTCGACGGCTTCATCGCCGGGCCCGACGGTGCCGACCCCACGGGACCTGACGGCTTCTGGCCCGTCACCGGCGACTATGTGCAGTACCTCGCCGCGGAGTACCCCGAGACCCTCCCCGCCCCGGCGAGGAAGGCTCTGTCCGTCGAGGCCGAGGGCACTCACTTCGACACCGTCCTCGAAGGACGCAAGACCTATGAGATCGGCCTCAAGGCCGGTATCGCCGACGCCTACCCGCACCTGCGGCACCTGGTCTTCTCCACCACCATGACCGAGAGCCCCGCCCCGGCCGTGGAGCTGGTCACGAGCGACCCGGTGGCGAAGGTGCGGGAGTTGAAGCAGGAGGACGGCAAGGACCTCTGGCTGATCGGCGGGGGCGAACTCGCGGGCGTCCTGTACGACGAGATCGACCAACTGATCGTCAAACTGGGCCCCTTGACCATAGGCACCGGGATCCCCCTCTTCGGCCGCTCGGCCGCCTTCGACCCGCGCATCTGGAACCTGACGGACCACGTCGTCCTGGAGGGCGGGGCGGCGTTCCTCACCTACACCCGCGGCTGAGGGCGGTTCGACCAGCCCGACGGGTCCGCCCGCGACCTCAGCCGGGCCCGAACGCCGCCACCATGCGCCGGCAATCCCTCAGCAACTCCTCGTCCGACGTCACGTCCCCTCGCACGTTCACGCCGGCGTGGGCCGTCTCGTGGGTGGTGTCGGTGCGGTGGCGGCGGGGTGAGGACAGTTCCGCCCGGACGAGGGGGAGGGCCGGGGCCGCCGCGGGGCCCATCTCGACCAGGCAGGCGGCGATCTCCGGGCGATGCACCGGCTGGGCGGTCCAGTGGTGCGACAGCACCGGCAGCGCTTCCTCCGCCTCTCCGGTGATCCGCCACAGGGCGACGGCCTCGTCGACGCCCTGTGGCTCGGGTCCGCGCAGGCTCGCCGCGAGCGACACGGCCGCCGGGCCGAGCGAGCCGATCACCTGGAGGGCGGCCCTCCGCTCGTACCGGTACTCGGAGCGCAGACCGGCACTCAGGGCGGGAAGCACCGCCTCGGCGTCGCCGGTCACCGCCCAGAGCGCCGCCGCGGCCTCGGTGCGGTCGGGATCGCAGGCGGCGGCGCCCGAGACCCGCTCCCGCAGCAGCGGGGCGGCTTCCGTCGCCGCCGTGCCGTAGCGGGCCAGGGCCCGCAGCGCGTGCCGCCCGGTCGCCGCGTCGTCGCCGCTGTCGCGGAGCGCCGCGACGACCAGGGGCAGGGACGCCTGGTGCCGGAGAATGCCCAGTCCGTCGAGGAGCCGGCGCCGGGTGACGCCCCGGTCGTCCGGGTCGAGGTCGGCGAGCCGCTCGTGCAGCACCGGGCCCAGCTCCGCGCCCGCCTCCGGCCCGTAGGCCGTCAGCCACCGCTCGGTCTCCTCCGGTGGGTCCAGCCGGCTCAGGACGGACTTCAGGGCGTTCAACGCCCGGTCGTCGCCCTGGAGCGCCAGCACCTCCATGGCCCTGCCGATCGCCGTGTCGAGCCAGCGCAGGCCGTCCATCGACTCGGTCCGCCCGCTCTCCCACCAGTCCTCGACGAACGCCACCACGTCGTCGGCCACCACCCGGGCGACCGGCGCGAGATACCGCAGCTCGGTCAACGCGGCTTTGTTCAGGCGGAGTTCGGGCTCCCGCAGCTGCCCGGCGAGCGCGATCAGCGGCTCGTCGTCCGGGATCCGCCAGCCCGTCATCAGCGCCCCGGCCATCCTGATCGCCGCCATGCGCTGACCCCAGTCCGCGCTCCCCAACTGCCCGAGGAGCAGCGGGAACCGCAGGTCGGTCCGGTCGCCCAGCGCGTGGTGCAGCTCCAGGAGGAGGTCGGGAGTGGCGTCCGTGTCGGCGAGCGCGTAGTGCGTGGCCTCCAGGTCGCGCAGGTACGACACCATCGTGTCCGTCCGCGGGCGTTCCCGGGCCGGCTCGGCCGCGCGGGCGGCGGACGCCTTCCGCTCGTACGCGGAGCGCAGCGTGTCCAGGGCGATCCGCACACCGTTGGCGGGCAGGGCCCGCGGGGCGCAGCGCGCCAGCTGGACGAGAGCCGCCAGCCGCAGTTCGTGATCGGCACCGCCCGAGAGCACCATCTCGCGCAGGACGGGCTCGGCCGTGTCACCCAACTGCTCCGGGTGCGCGCCGGCCAGTTCGCCGATCGCCCCCACCAGGGCACGCAGCGCCCCAGGGTCCCGCTCCACCGGAAGCCGCCCACGCAACGCGTCGAACACCCGCGCGGGTTGCGGATGCACCTCGGCCAGCGCTTCGGCGGCCGCCGCGCGCACCTCCGGATCCGGGTCGCCGAGCAGCGCGAGGAAAGCGTCGGCGCGCTCCCGGACCCCGGCCCAGGCGTCCAGATACAGCTGGACGTACGCCGCGTTCTCCCGCTCGTCCTCGAACGGGGCGTCCAGCTCGGCCGGGTCGGGGTCCCGCCCGCCGGCGATGCCGCACAGCAACCGCACGATCGCCGCCCGGTCCGGCAGACCCGGCATCGACGCCAGCTCGAAGAGGAACGGTATGCAGGCCACCGTGCTGTCGTACACGTCGCCCTGGTGGTGCACCGCCCCGTACAGGCCGTCCAGCGCGATGTCCCGCCGCGCGGGATCCTCCGACGCCAGGCCCCACAGCAGGTCGGGGACGTCGGTCGCGGAATCGGTGTACGCATGCCCCATCGACGCCCAGTCGACGTCGTCGATCCCCGTGAGCACGAAGCCTCCCCGTTGTGCGGTGGCGTACGGCAGCCACGGGTCACAGCATGCCGTACGCCACTGACAACGGGCCGGGCGCGGGCGGGCGCTACAGCTCCTTGATCCGGATGTCCCGGTAGGAGACCACGTCCGTCGTGCCGTGCACCTGGAGTCCGAGGTAGCCGGAGGCGAACCGCCGCCCGTCCGTGCCCGGGTCGTCGGCGCGGGGCGGGGCGAAGTCCTGGCCGCCGGTGTTGTCGAACTCGTTGATCAGCACCCCGTTGCGGTACACCGAGTAGTGCTGGTCGACCACGCGGATCTCGTAGTCGTTCCAGGTGCCCTTCTGGGTGACGCCCGCGCCGGCGAGCCCCACCCGGTCGAAGCCGTAGACCGACCCCGTCTTGTACATGTCGCCGTCGGGCCGGTCCAGGACCTGCACCTCATGGCCGTACTTGATGGCGACCCACTCCGGCCGTGACTCCTCCGGGTGCTCGTGGACCCACGGGAACCGCACGAACACACCGGAGTTGGCGTTGGATGTGCCGGGCGCGTCGTCACGCCACTGCAGGCGCAGCGAGAAGTCGCCGTACTTCCGCTCCGGGAACCACAGCATGCCCAGCCCGTCCTTCGTCGTTCCGGACGTGATCGAGCCGTCGGCGTTCCGGGCGAACGAACCGCCGCCCACCTGCTGCCACTTGGCGAACGACTCGGCCGTGCCGTCGAGGATCGTGCGGTAGCCCCCGGTCTGCCCGGGCCTGCCGATGCCGGACTCCGCCGCGGCCTCCTTCACCGCGTCGTACTCGCGCTGATCGACGACCCCGTCCTTCAGCAGCCTGTCGAGCACGGTGTCGACGTGCTTCAGGAACAGGGCGTGGGACGTCCACTCCTTCTCGTCCTCGATCAACTCGTTGACGCGGCACCGGTTGTTGGTCACCCGGTTCGGCACGCCCGAGTCGACCGTGCCGACGAACACCGTCAACCGCTCGTCGTACTCGGCACAGTTGGGTGCGGGGACGCCGCCGCCCGCGACGACCGTGAACGTCGCCGAGCGCGCGGGGGCGGTGTTGCCCGCCCTGTCGCTCGCCCGGTACGCCACGGTGTGCGTGCCCGCGCGGTCGACGACCACGGGGGAGGTGTAGACGAGATAGGGGCCGCCGTCCAGGGAGTACTCGATTCCGGCGACACCCGACCCGCCGTGGTCCGTGGCGCTGACGGTGACCTTCGCGTTCCTCAGGTAGGCGCCGGCCGCGTTCCGCTCGCCCTCGACGGTCACCCCGGTCACCGGCGGTGTCGTGTCGGCGGCGGGCGGGGCCACGACCGTGAACCCGACGTTCTTCTCCGCCGAGACGTTGCCCGCCTTGTCCGTCGCCCGGTACCGCACGGTGTGCGTGCCGACCTCGTGGACCATCACCGGAGCCGTGTACGGCCGCCAGGCGCCCGAGTCGCCGAGCGCGTACTCGACGGTGTTGACCCCGGAGCCGGTGTCCGACGCGGAGACGGTGACGGTAGCCATGGAGACGTACTGGCCCTGCGCGTTGCGCTCACCGGTCACCGTCGCCGAGGTCTCCGGCGCGGTGGTGTCGTCCGTGGGCGGGGCGACGACGGTGAACTCGACGCTCTTCTCGGCGGCCGTGTTGCCCGCCTTGTCGACGGCCCGGTAGCGGACCTTGTGGCTGCCCACCCGGTCCGTCACGACGGGGGTGGTGTACGGCACCCAGGCGCCCGAGTCGCCGGTCGCGTACTCGATCCGCTCGACCCCGGAGCCGCCCGTGTCGGTCGCGGTGACGGTGACGGTCGCCGAACCGACGTACGCGCCCTGCGAGTTCCGGGTGCCGCTCACGGCCGCCGAGGTCTCGGGCGCGGTGGTGTCCTCGCCGGTGCCCTCGGTGACCACGAGGATGCCCTGCATCTGCCCGTGGCCGGGGATGGTGCAGTAGTAGCGGTAGCGCCCGGGGGTGAGCGTGACCTCGGCGGTGTGGCGGCCGCCCCGGTCGTCGTTCGGGTTGGCCAGGATGTTCAGCGGGACGTCGTGGTTGTACTCGGGATCCGAGACGTCGAACGTCAGGGTGTGCGGCATGCCCATCGTGTTGCCGGTGGCCGTGCTGTTCTCGAACACGATGGTCGTCACGCCCGCCACCGCGCTCTTCGGGGCGGTCGTGTACTTGGTGATGTCGTCGCCCGCGGTCCAGGTGAGCACCTGGGCCGCGGCCTCGGCGGCCGGCTCGGCCCGCCCGGAGGCGGGCGTCGCCGTGAGACCGAGCATCATCAGCAGGGCCGCCCCCAGGGCCACCCACAAACGTCTCTCCCGCATCACCGCGCACCCCTCGCGAGCTGGTCGGCGGACGGCGTGGGGCCGCCGCCCGTGTAGGTCACCCGCCACAGGGCGGACTTGGCGTCGGAGGTGAAGAAGCCGCGCCCGTAGTCGAGGAGGTAGAGGGCCCCGTCCGGCCCGAACTTCCAGTCCATGAGGTTCCTGATGCCGTCGTTGCCGACCGGGATGATCCGTTTCAGCGTCTCGGCGTGGACGGGGAGTCCGCCGCTGCCGTGGTTCTTCGGGTCGGTGAGCACGGCGTGCCGCGGCTGGTCGGCGTCGTAGAAGTCGCCGACGAACCACTTGCCGTCCCAGTACGCGGGCCACTGGCCGGAGCCCGTCGCGGCGGGGTCGTGGCGGTAGACCGGGCCGTTCATCGCGGCCTGTCCACCACCCTTCAGCCAGGGCAGCAGGTACGTGGCGTCCTCGCTCCTGTAGGAGGGGACGCCGTTCGCGTCCCTCGGGAAGTCGGGGGCGCCGCCCTGCGGTGAGTACCAGATGGTGTTGCCGGTCACCGGGGGCAGGTTGACGAGCCCGTCGTTGTTGGGGGACTCGTTCTTCGGGTGGTCGCAGTCGTACCAGCCCAGCGGCTTCGACGGGTCAGGCAGATTGCGGTCCCGGTACGGCTGCTCGTTGCCCATGCAGTACGGCCAGCCCCGGTTGCCCGCCTCGGTGATGACGGCGAACGTGTCGTACTTCGCCGGGCCCCAGGTCGTCGACGGCGTCGAGGCGTCCGGGCCGACCCAGCCGGCGTAGAGGACGTCCGTCTTCCTGTCGACGAAGATCCGCGCGGGGTTCCGGACACCCATCACATAGATCTCACCACGCGTCTTCCCGCCGCCCTCGTCGGTCTCCTTCCCGGTGAAGAGGTTGCCGGCGGGCAGGGTGTACGTGCCGTCCGGCTCCGGGTGGATGCGCAGGATCTTGCCGTTGAGGTTGTTGGTGTTCCCTGCCGTGCGGCGCGCGTCGGCGAAGGACACGCCCTTGTAGTTCGGCTGCGGGTTGTTGCCCGAGTAGCCGGCGCTGAAGCCACTGGAGTTGTTGTCGCCGGTCGCGATGTACAGGTTGCCCCGCGAGTCCCAGGCCATCCCGCCGCCCGCGTGGCAGCAGCTGTGGATCTGCACCGGCCACGTGAGCAGCACCTTCTCGCTGCCCAGGTCCAGCTTGTTGGTCGCGAGGTCGAGCGTGAAGCGGGAGACGCGGCGCTCGGCCATCCGGGTGTCGCGGTTGATCCGCTCGTGCGGCGTGTAGTGCAGATACACCCAGCCGTTCTGCTGGAAGCCGGGGTCCAGCTCGATGCCCAGCAGCCCCTCCTCGACCTTGATCAGCTCGTCGCCGCCGCCCTTGTTGCCGAAGACGGTGAGGGCGCCGGCCAGGGTGACCTGCTTGGTCCGCGGGTCGTAGACGTGGACCTCGCCCTTGCCCTTGCCGATGTCCGGGTCGTTCCAGTCGGTGACCACCGGCTGCGAGGAGTCCGCGCCGCCGCGACCGATGTAGAGGACACGTCCGTCGGGGGCGGTGACCAGGCCGTGCGGTTCGCCGATCTGGTCGTTCTGCCCGGGCTGGTTGGGCCGGGTCAGCCGCTCCGCCTTGTAGTTCGCGTCGATCGTCGCCTTGCAGTCGGCCCGGGTCAGCCGGGACGTCCACAGCAGGGCGCCCCGCAGATGCGTACGGAAGTCGGTCTCGTCGTACGCCGACACCGTCCCGCCCATGCCCGTGTAGAAGGAGCGGCCGCCGTCGTAGTCACGGCACCAACTCACGGGATGGTCCCAGCCGTTGGCGCTCGCACCCGGCCGATACGTGGACTCGCGGACCCGGGCCACGGTGTGGACGGCGCCGGACGGGTTCTTCACCCAGTTGAACCACTTGTCGGGCCGCTTCCACTGCACCGGCAGGTCCTTGGTGGCCGGGTGCCGCCGGTCCCCGACCTCGACCGTCGCCCGCTGCACGGACGTCGGGCTCGACGCGGCCGGCCGCGCGCCGATCAGCCCGGTGAACCAGTCGGAGTACGGCTCGGCGCGCGCCGCGTCATGGATGCCGACGAAACCGCCGCCCGCCTCCATGTACGCCTCCAGGCCCGCCTCCTGCTCCGGGTCGAGGACGTCGCCGCCGCCGGTGAGGAAGACCACCGCGTTGAAGCCGCCGAGGCGGGCCCCGTCGGTGAACACGGAGGCGTCGTCGGTGGCGACGACCTCGAACCGTTCGGCCGCGGGCCCGGACAGCCCGATCCGCTCGATCGCCTCGATCCCGGCGTTGACGAGCGGCGACTCCTCACCGGCGGCCGCCGAGCCGTGGAAGACCAGCACCCGCGGGCCCGAGCCGCCCGGGGGTGATGTGATCGACATCGTTGTCAGCGTGGGTTCCGGCGCAGGCCGGGCATGCGCCGCGGGGCCGGACAGCAGCCCCGCGGCCAGGACCGAGGCGGTCACGACGGCCGCCCAGGGCCGTCTTCCCCGCGTTCTCGTGTCGCTCAACCCTCGTAAGTACATGGGCACCTCCTCGGTCACAGCCACAGCGCCAAGGAAGTTAGACCCCTTTGCGCGGCACGCCAATACCTATGACCGGAATGCCACAAACTTTGTCCTGGGTGTGGATAAACACCTGGGGTGCCGCTACCGTCTCACAGGTTCACCACAGACTCAGGCGCGTTGTCGTAAATGCCGTACTCGCATGGGGAGTTCCGGATGGACGGTCTGGACAGACGAGGCTTCAACCGACGGCTGCTGCTGGGTGGCGCGGCCGCCGCGACATCGTTGTCCGTCACCATCGACACCATCGGCGCCCCCGAGGCCGTGAGCGCCGACACCACCGCGCGGACCGCCCCCGCCGGCGGCGAGGTCCGGCACATCAAGCTGTACGCCGAGAAACTGGCGGACGGTCAGATGGGCTACGGCCTGGAGAAGGGCAAGGCGTCCGTCCCCGGCCCGCTGATCGAACTGAACGAAGGCGACACGCTGCACATCGAGTTCGAGAACACCATGGACGTACGGGCGAGCCTGCACGTCCACGGCCTGGACTACGAGACCTCCAGTGACGGCACCGCCCTCAACAAGAGCGACGTCGAGCCCGGCGGCACGCGTACGTACACCTGGCGGACGCACACACCCGGCCGGCGCAAGGACGGCACCTGGCGGGCGGGCAGCGCCGGGTACTGGCACTACCACGACCATGTCGTCGGCACGGAGCACGGCACGACCGGCATCCGCAAGGGCCTCTACGGCCCCGTGATCGTCCGTCGCAAGGGTGACGTCCTGCCCGACAAGACCGTCACCGTCGTCTTCAACGACATGCTCATCAACAACAAGCCGGCCCACACCGGACCGAACTTCGACGCGACGGTAGGCGACCGCGTGGAGTGGGTCGTCATCACCCACGGGGAGTACTACCACACCTTCCACCTGCACGGACATCGCTGGGCCGACAACCGCACGGGCCAGCTGACCGGCCCCGACGACCCCAGTCAGGTCATCGACAACAAGATCTGCGGCCCCGCCGACTCGTTCGGCTTCCAGATCATCGCCGGCGAGGGTGTCGGAGCCGGCGCCTGGATGTACCACTGCCACGTCCAGAGCCACTCCGACATGGGCATGGTCGGCCTGTTCCTGGTCCGCAAGCCGGACGGCACGATCCCGGGGTACGAGCCGCACGAGCACAGGCAAGAGAACAAGCGACAGGGCAAGCAGGAGCACAAGCCGGAGCGCAAGCAAGAGCACGCGCACTGAGCCCTGTCCGCGCGGTCGGACGCGACCGCGCGGACCTCGCCCCCCCGTGCGCCCCGCCTCAGCTCCCGCTGATGTCCAGCACGCCCCACTCGGTGCTCGACCGCTCCCGGACGTAGAGACGCGGCCCCCGCGACACGACGTGTCGCCGGTGGTACAGCGGAGTGCCGTCGGCACACGCCACACGGCTGGTGCTCACGACGTCGACGGTGGCGTCGCCGAGCGAGCCGAGGACCAGGCGGTCGCGGTCCTTGCGGTACCCGCCGAGGAACGCGACGCGCTCCCCGTCCACGGCCACGCCGGACGCGCCCCGGACCGGAGTCGTCCGCAGGCGCGGCGGTCGGCCGTCCCGTACCTCCACCAGGGGGAAGGACGTGTACGGATACACCCAGGCGGCGCGACGGTCCACGTTCAGCGCGTAGCAGTCGGCGATCCAGTCACCGCCGGGCGGCGGGCTGTACGCCCACAGGGCCTCGCCCGTGGCGCTCCAGCGGCGCGCGCCCGCCGCGCTGAGGGGATCACCGCCGAACACGCCTTCGTCGAAGTAGCCGATCCACAGGTCGCCGGACTCGTCGGTCAGCAGATGCTCGATGGCGTCGCCGACGCGGAACGTCCAGGACGGGCGACCCAGCGCGTCGAAGACCTGGACCTGCTCGTCACCCGTTCCGCTGCGCGCGTCGGCGACGACGAAGCCGCCGTCCGGGAGCGCGTCGATCCTGGGGTGGCGGGCCGACACCGAACTGAGCGCGGTCGCGTACGAGGCGCCGTCGTCGACGGTGACGACCACCGCGTCGTACTGTCCCGGTGTTTCCGTGGGCTTCCGGAGCAGCCAGTGGGCGCGGCCGAAGGCGTCGACCGTGCTGTCGAGAAGACGTAGATCGTCGTACGCGCGGGGGAGACGGGCGTACGGGGCGAGGCGGTCAGGCGTCATGGGCCTTTCTCATGGTCATAAGGTGATCCTCACGGCCGCCCCGACCCCGGCGCAACCGAATTCCGGCGGACGCCTCCACCCGATCGGGGAGCGCTCTCAGGCCGGCCCGGCCGCGGCTATCCTGATCCCCACCCGCTCTTGAGGAGTCCCGAAGTGACCGAGGCAGTGTCGCGTCCCACGTTGGAGGCCGTGGCCGCGCGCGCCGGGGTGTCACGGGCCACCGTGTCCCGAGTCGTCAACGGGGGCGACGGCGTCCGCGAGCCGCTGGTGGAGCGGGTGCGCCGGGCGGTCGAGGAACTCGGCTACGTCCCCAACCAGGCGGCCCGCAGCCTGGTCACCCGGCGCCACGACGCGGTGGCCGTCGTGATCGCCGAACCGGAGACCAGGGTCTTCGCGGACCCCTTCTTCGCCCTCCAACTGCGCGGGATCAGCAAGGAACTGACCGCCCACGACTCCCAGCTCGTCCTGCTGCTCACCGAGGGGCCCGAGGACTACGCGCGGGTCGGCCGGTATCTCGCGGGCGGCCATGTCGACGGGGCGCTCGTCTTCTCCCTGCACCTCGACGACCCGCTGCCGGGACTGATCCGGGGCGCCGGTGTGCCGACCGTGTTCGGCGGACGGCCCGGCTGGGGCGACGGCCCGCGCGGCGACGGACCCACCGTCTACGTCGACAGCGACAACCGGGGCGGAGCGCGGGACGCCGTACGGCATCTCGTCGGACTCGGCCGCACCCGGGTCGCCCACATCACCGGCCCCCTCGACCAGACCTCCGCGGTCGACCGCCTCGACGGCTTCCGCGACGTCATGGTCGACGCCGACCCCCGGTTGATCGTGGAGGGCGACTTCACCCCGGCCGGCGGTGAGCGCGCGATGCGCGTCCTCCTCGACCGCTGCCCCGAGGTGGACGCGGTGTTCGCCGCGAACGACCTCTCGGCCTCCGGTGCCCTGCGGGTCCTGCGGGAACGGGGGCGGCGGGTGCCGGAGGACGTGGCCGTGGTCGGCTTCGACGACATGCTGCCGGTGGCGGAGGGCGCCGACCCGCCCCTGACGACGGTCCGTCAGGACATAGAGGAGATGGGGCGGTTGATGGCCCGACTCCTCCTGCGGGGCCTCGACCGACGCGGCCGGGACGAGGCCGCGCACCCCGGTCCCGGCGAGGGCCTGGGCGGCGCGCCGTCCAGCGTCGTCCTCCCGACGACACTGGTCCGCCGCGCCTCCGCGTGAGCCGCGGGTCCCAGGACCTGTCTGCCGGACCGGCCGGACGGGCCGGACCTGCACGGGTGCGCGGCTCACGCGGCCTACGCGCCCACCGTGACCGTGAACCGTCGCGGGTTGCCGTCGTGTGCCGCGCCGGAGACGTCCGGCTGGCCGTCGGGTCGTACGTCGTCGTACGGGAACGCGTATCCGATGGGCGAGTTGGCGTGCACCACGCGGGACCAGTGGTTGGTCACGGTTCCCCGGTAGTAGTCGTTCGCCGTGGACCCGTTCGGCTGCGTGGGGTGGGTGAGCATGAGTGAGCGGTTGAACCCGGCGGCGATCCGGGCGAGGAGGGCCTTCTTGGGGTCGGGGTCGCCGGGGTTGTTGGCGAACGGGCCGTGGTTGCAGGTGAAGATGTCCTTCGAGGTGGGCCTGGCGAAGGAGTGGCCCCCGGTGAAGGTGAGACGGTCGCCGACGACCCGGCCGGTGAGCACGCCCCGGCCGCCCTGGAGGTCGATCCGCAGGTCGGTCGAACGGTACTTGTCCCACACCTGGTTGACGTACGCGTCCCAGTAGGAGCGGAACGGCATCTGGTCCGGCCGGTCGAAGTGCGGCGCCATCAGGTTCTGCGGGGAGATGACCCGCAGGACCCTGCCGTCGCCGCCCCGGATGACGAGCCGGTCCCACGGTTGCCCGTCCCTCGCGGCCTGGGCCACCAGGTCCGAGGCGATCCGGTCCACGGCGCCGCTCGGCAACGGGGCCACGGTGTGCGTGGCGTCGCCCTCCAGGGTGAGGCCGATGGGGAGGGCCGTCACCAGGTCGACGTAGCTGATGTTGGCGAACAGCTGGGTGGTGTCGAACGTGAACTCGCAGAACGACCACGTCCTGCCGAAGTTGGGGTCGGCGGGGGTGGCGAACGCCGGCTCGACCAGCGCCGGGCCGGGGTTGAGGAAGAAGTCGAGGGTGTTGTCGCGCACGAAGTAGACACGGGCGCCGAACATCTGGGGGAGTGTCAGCACGACGGGCGCGGAGCCGGCGGGGCCGAGCGGGATGGCACAGTCCACCGGCAGCGGTGTGTGCGGCGCCGACGGCGAGGCCGGCCGGTAGACGCTGCCGTTGGCCCGTAGCAGCACCCAGGCGCCGGTCGCCTGTTCGTGCCCGGTGACGTACGCCCGGACCGTGCCCGGCAACGAGGCGTTGCGCAGGGCCAGTTGGCAGGTGGTGGGCGCGGCGGCCCGGGCGGGAGTGGTGAGAGCGCTCCCAGCCATGGGCGCGCCGATCACGGCGGCGGTTCCGGCGAGGAAAGTACGACGAGAGAGCATGGTGGGGCCTCCTGGGAGTGGGGAGTGGAGGCACAGGGGGTGGGGCCCCTGCTGTGGTGCCCCCACTGTTCCCAGGGGAGGTTGAGCCGTCAAGACTTATGACTGAGAGCGCTCTCAGGACTTTTCGGTGTTCGGGACTTGACGGCGGGTGGGCCGGTCCTCGGCGCGCGGCTTCGGCCAGTCCGTCATCCGGAAGACGCCCAGCATGTCGTCGTCCCGTTTGCCGGCCGGGGAGAACGACGCCTCCACGCCGACCCACCCCCGGAAGGTCCGGGAGTCGTCGATGACCTGGAGCATGGGTTTCACATGCGAATTGCCCCCGTAGCACACGGAGGGATCGGCGGGAGCGAGGCAGGTGCACCAGTGCCAGTAGGTGTCGCGGCGATCGTGGACGCCCACCCGGGTCAGGTAGTACTGGATGGTCGTGTCCCCCGCGGCCTGTCCGCATCCCCTCCCGCAGTTGCCTGCCTTCGGCGGCTGCAGGTACGTCATGCAGTACGTGGCGCGGCCGCCGCACACGGTGAAGTTGCCCTGCCCGAACCCGCCCGTCTCCGGGGGCTGGGCCTTGCCGTGCTCCCAGGAGTCCAGGTCGAGGTGGATCCGCGGCTTGTGTCGGCGCACTGTCTCCATCGCCCGGCGCTCGGTGAACGGGGCGTTGCTGCCGTAGCCCTGTCCGGAGGTCGCCTTCGTCGAGCGCACGAACTCCAGACGGGCGATTCCCGCTCCCGGCCGGACCCGCCATGTCTCCGTCCACGGTGTGTCCGTGGCCCACTCGATCCGCACGGTGGGGGCCTGCTCGCCGTCGATCCGTTCGCTCCCCAGTCTGTAGGCGCCCTTCCGTCGCTCGGTGGCGTCGTCGCGGAAGCCGTCGACGGTCATGACCGGGCACCGCCGCACGCCCGGGGGCCTCGCCTTCTCGCCGGGCGCGCAGTCCGTGCCCGGAGTGGTGCCGGAGGGAATTCTCTTGGCCGGGTGGCGCTGGTTCCAGTAGTAGGTCCGAGCCGACACCGTGCCGGAGCCGGCGTCGAACCGGTACCAGCCGAGACGCACCCAGTTCCGGGGAGACGCACCCGTCAGGTACCCGGTGGAGACGACGAAGTTCGACTTGCCGCCCGGCAGGTCGCCGGGCGCCGCCTGGGCCGGCGCGACAGCGGGCAGTGCCAGCACCAGGGGCAGCAGTGACATACGTAGCTTTCTGATCACGCTGACGACCATGGCCCGGTCGGCCCCGCGACACCCTTGAAGACACTTCGGCGCTCGGCGCGATGCCCCGGCGCGCCGAGGCGGTGCGCGACGGAGCGGCGCAGGAACGCGCCCCCGGTCCGCCGCGCGAGCCGTCACCGCCCGCCTCCGCTTCGGACGCACAGGGGTAGGGGAGGCCTCCTGACCTGGATTCATCACTTTCAGTGATGGTTTCCTGACGTGCTGTTGTCGGCCTGTCCCGGTGCCGTAGACAGGGGGTGGGGCGACGGGGACTCGTCCTGAGCGGCCGGGAGGGTGTGCGGTGGAATCCGAGGAGCACGACGGGGCGAAGGGGAGTGCCGCGGGAAGCGGCGCCAGGACGCCGGAGGACATCACGTTCGGCGGCGAGTTGCGCCGACGGCGGCAGGCGCACGGGATGGCCCTGGCGGCGCTCGCCGACAGGCTGAGCACGGGAAAGGGGTACCTGAGCCGCCTGGAGCGCGGATTGCAGCGGCCCAGCGAGGCGTTCGCACGGGCCTGTGATCAGGCGCTCGGCGCGGGCGGCGCCCTGTTCGCCCTCGCGGCGGGACCGAGCGCGGGCCGCTGCCCGTACCCCGGACTGACCTCGTTCCGGGCGGAGGACGCGCCGTGGTTCTTCGGCCGGGAGCGGGCGGTCGCCGACCTGCTCGGGCTGCTGGCCGACCCCCGCACTGCAGGACACCCGGCCGTCGTGATCGGCCCGTCGGGCGTCGGCAAGTCGTCGCTGCTGCAGGCGGGGCTGGCCGTGGCGGTCACCCGCGGCGCACTGCCCGAACGGCAGCCCGGCACTCCCACGGTGCTCCGTATGACGCCCACCGCCCGGCCTTCGGAGGAACTGCGCTCCCACGTCGGACGACGGCCGCTGGAGTCGTACGCCCTGGTGATCGTCGACCAGTTCGAGGAACTGTTCGCCCTCTGCCTCGACGAGCCGCAGCGGGCGGCGTTCATCGCGGAGCTGTGCGCACGGGCCGCCGACGGCCTGCCCGTCGTGCTCGGTCTGCGGGCCGACTTCTACGGCCACTGCCTCGCCCATCCGCCGCTGCTCGCCGCGCTGCGCGCGCGGACGCTGCCGCTCGCCCCCATGGGCCCCGGGGAGCTCCGGCGCGCGATCACCGAACCGGCCGCCGCCGTGGGACTCGCCCTGGAGCCCGGCCTGGTCGAGGTGCTGATGCGTGACCTCGGGGCCGTCGGCGGAACGGGCACGTCCGAAGCCGCGACCCTGCCCCTGCTCTCCCACGCGCTGCGCGCCACATGGCAGCAGCGAGCGGACGACACCCTGACCGTCGCGGGGTACGAGCGGACCGGCGGTGTGCACCAGGCGGTGGCCGCGACCGCCGAACGCGTGCACGGACAGCTGCCCCCGGAGCACCGGGAGATCGCCCGCACCCTCCTGCTGAACATGGTGCACGTGGGAGACGCGGGGGAAGACACCCGCAACCGCGCCGCCCGCGACGAACTGATCGAGCTGACCACGGCGGGCGTCGCCGGTGCGCGGGCGGAGGACGTCGTGGCCGTGCTGGAGGCCTTCACCGGTGCCCGGCTGCTGACGGCCGACGCCGACCACGCGGAGATCAGCCATGAGGCCCTGCTGTGGGCCTGGCCGCGACTGCGCGAGTGGATCGACGGCGACCGTGCCCGCCTCAGGCTGCACCAGAGGCTCGCGGAGGCGGCCCGGGTCTGGCACGAGGACGGCAGGGACACCTCTCTCCTGCTGCGCGGTGCCCGGCTGGCCGCGGTGTCGGAGTGGTCGTGCGAACAGACCGGCGCGCACCCCGTGCTGCGGCCGGTGGAGCGAGAGTTCCTGCGCGCCTGCCGACGGCACGAGGAGGGCGAACGGGAGACCGAGCGCCGACGCAACCGCAGACTGCGGCAACTGGTCGCGGGGCTCGCCGTGCTCCTGGTCCTCGCCCTGACGAGCGGCCTGGTCGCGGTGCGCAAGTCGGCCGAGGCCCAGTGGCGCACCGGCCAGGCGGAGAGACAGGAGCACCGGGCAATGGCCGCGCTCCTCTCCAGCGAGGCACGACGGCTCGCCCACGCCCGGCCGGAGCTGTCCGCGCTGCTCGCCGTGGCGGCGTACGAGCACGAGCGGACCCCGCAGTCACGGGGTGCCCTGCTCAACACCCAGGCCCAGGGGTTCGTGGCACGTCTGGCCGACCGCCGCCACCAGGACATGCTGTGGTCGGCCGGCCTCAGCGACGACGGCCGCGTCTTCGTGAGCGGCGACGAGAACGGACACGCGCTGATCTGGGACGTGGACCGTCACGGGCCGAGGCATGTGATCGACGGCCTCCCCGGCAAGCTCCACGCGGTCGCCGTCAGCCCGGACGGCACCAGGGTCGCGGGCATCAGCAAGGACGGCACCCTCCGGCTGTGGGACGCCCGCACCGGACGTCGGCTCGCCCGTACGGCCGCCGCACCGCCCGGCTCACCCGCGCTGGGCGCGCTGGAGTTCAGCCGGGACGGCGGCGTGGTCGCCGTGGCCGGGGCCGGGGTCCAGCTCAGACGCGTGGACGGGCTGCGGAGGATCTCGTCGCCCGTCGCCACCACCCGTCTGGTCGGGCTCGCCCTGCACCCCGACCTCAAGACGGTCGCCGGTGCCGGGTGGGACGGGAAGATCCACGTGTGGCGACGGTCGGACGAGGGGTTCACCACTGACGCGCTCCGCCTCGACGGAGGGTCGGAGGACGTCTTCGACGTCGACTTCAGCCCTGACGGCACCCTGCTGGCCGCGGCGGGCAGGGACGGCGCCGTCCGGCTCTGGCGCACCTCCGACTGGCGGCCCGCCGGGGTCCTGGAGGGACACGAGGGAGAGGTCTGGCGCCTCGCCTTTCGCGCGGACGGAAGAGTGCTCGCCTCGGCCGGCGAGGACCAACAGGTCCTGCTGTGGGACGTCCCCGCCCGCCGCCGACTCGCCTCGCTCGGCGGCCACAGCGCCTCCGTGCACGCGGTGTCCTTCTCCCGCGACGGACTGCTCGCCAGCGGGGCGAGCGACCACACCGCCGCCCTGTGGGACACCTCCGGCTGGCTGGCCGACGGCTGCGGGACGGACGGCGAACCACCCCGGGCGGCGGCGTACGGTACCGGCGGCCTGGCCCTGGCCGCCGACGGCACCATCGCGTTCCGCGGCTCCGGCGCGTGCCGCACCCTCCGCATGACTCCGGGGCCCGTTCGCGGACTGGCCCGCGGCGGACACCTCATC
>NZ_LIRK01000293.1 GCF_001419765.1 Streptomyces torulosus | reverse complement strand
CGGTGGGGGCGGTCCCGGCCCGGCTTCCGGGCGCGGCTCCGGCCCGCTCTCCGAGGGCGGTCCCGGCGGGGGCTAGCGGTCAGCGACACGCATCTCGAACCAGGTGGTCTTGCCGCGCGGCAGCAGATCCACGCCCCAACGGTCCGACAGTTTGTCGACGAGGAAGAGTCCGCGTCCGCTGATGTCCATCTCCTGCACCGGCATCAGACAGGGCAGACCCCGCGAGGGGTCGCGGACCTCGACGCGGATCCAGCCCCGCCGTCGCCGCATCCGTAACCCGAAGACCCGGGCCCCGGTGTGCCGTACGGCGTTGCCGACCAGTTCGGAGACGAGCAGGACGGCGTCCTCGGTCATCTTGGGCGAGAGGCGCCATTCGCGGAGGACGACGACCTGGGCGAGCCGGCGGGCGGTGGCGGCGGACTCGGGGCGGGACGGCAGCGGAACCTCCGCCTCCGTGGGGTTGCCGAACAACTCCAGCGCCTTCAGCGCCCGTTCGTCCTCGATCGCAGGCGACCAACGCGCCGCGGTCGCACTCCCGTGCCGCCGCGGCTGTTCGATACCCTCCAGCCCCGCCATGCCCCCATCATGGCCGCCCGGAGCGCCCTTCGTGGCCGTTCCGGAGGAATACAACCCCCGGAACCAACCATTCCGGGGGTTTCGGATGTCATATGCCAAAGGCATCACATACTCGTCGACACCCCTCCTGACCTGCGCGGACCATCTGAACTTCGGTCAGCGGACGGAGCCTTGGCCGGAACTTTCTTAAGACTGCCTTAAGGCTCCGATAAACCGCTCCATCGGGGGACGCGGGTAAGACATCGCGTCAACTGCAAGGGGATCAGCGGAAGTCGTGGGCCGGGATCCCGGCCGTCAGACGAACTTCGCCTTGCCCGGCCCCTCCTCCACGAAACTGCGCATCCCGCGCTCCCGGTCCTCGGTGGCGAACAGACCGGCGAACCAGTTCCGCTCGATCGCGAGCCCCGTCTCCAGATCGGTCTCCAGGCCCGCGTCGATCGACTCCTTGGCCGCCCGGAGCGCGATCGCCGGACCCTGGGCGAGCTTCGCGGCCCACTCGTGCGCGGCCGTGTACACCTCGTCGGCCGGGACGACCCGGTCCACGAGGCCGAGCGCGAGGGCCTCGTCGGCCTTGACCATGCGGCCGGTGAAGATGAGGTCCTTGGCCTTGGAGGGGCCGATGAGCCGGGACAGCCGCTGGGTGCCGCCCGCGCCCGGGATCACCCCGAGCAGGATCTCCGGCTGGCCGAGCTTCGCGTTCTCCCCGGCGATGCGGTAGTCCGCGCACAGCGCCAGCTCGCAACCGCCGCCCAGGGCGTAGCCGGTGACGGCCGCGACGACCGGCTTGGGGATGCGGGCCACCGCGCTGAAGGAGTCCTGGAGGGCGCGGGAGCGGACGACCATCGCCGCGTGGTCCATCGCCTGCATCTCCTTGATGTCCGCGCCCGCCGCGAACACCTTCTCCCCGCCGTAGAGGATGACGGCGCGGACGTCGTCCCGCCCCGCCGCCTCCTCGGCGAGCTCCTTGAGGCGGTCCTGGACGGCGATGTCCAGGGCGTTCATCGGGGGGCGGTCGAGGCGGATGGTGCCGACGCCTTCGGCGACTTCGAGATGCACAGTCATGCAGGCAGGTTAACGGGGACTAACGACAGCGGCTCCGGTGTGCTGCGTCACAGCACACCGGAGCCGTACGTCCGACCGGAAGGACTACGCCTTCCACTTGTCCCAGGACATGTTCCAGCCGTTGTAGCCGTTGTCCGGGTCGACGACACGGTCGTTGGAGTTCTTCACGACCACGACGTCACCGACCATCGAGTGGTCGAAGAACCAGCCGCCCGGGGCCTTGCGGTCGTAGCCGCCGCGGGTGTCGCGCAGACCGATGCAGCCGTGGCTGGCGTTGTAGTTTCCGAAGGCGTCCCCGCCCCAGTAGTTGCCGTGGATGAAGGTGCCGGTGTTCGTCAGGCGCATGGCGTCCGGCACGTCCTTGATGTCGTACTCGCCGCCGTAGCCGACGGTCTCGCCGTTCATCCGGGTCACGCGCAGGCGCTCGCTGATGACCATCTGGCCGTTCCAGGTCTCCATGCCGGGCTTGCCGGTGGTGACGGGGATGGTCTTGATGAGCTTGCCGTCCCGCTTCACCTTCATCGTGAGCTTCTTGACGTCCACGACGGAGACCTGGCTGCGGCCGATGGTGAAGGAGACCTTCTTGTTCTGCTCGCCGTAGACGCCGTCGCGCCCCTCGACACCGTCGAGGTTGAGGTCGACGGTGACCTTCGTGCCGGCCGCCCAGTACTTCTCCGGGCGGAAGTCGAGGCGGTCGTTGCCGAACCAGTGGCCGGCCACCTCGACGGGCGGCTCGGTCTTGATGGTGATGGCCTTCTCGACGTCCTCGGGGGCCGTGATGCCGCGGGTGAAGCGGATCGAGAACGGCATGCCGACGCCGACCTTCGAACCGTCCTCCGGGGTGAAGATGCCGACGAAGGTGTTCTTCGGGGTCAGCGTGGTGAAGGACGACTCCTCGGCCGCCTCACGCCCCTCGGAGTCCTTCGCGACGGCGTGCACCTTGTACTCGGTGGCCGAGTTGAGGTGGATGGACGGCGTCCAGGTGGCGCCGCCGTCCGTGATCTCACCGGCGATCTTCTTGCCCTTGCCGTCCTCGACGGTGACCTCGGACAGCTTGCCCTTGGTGGCGGTGACCTTGAGGGCACCGCTGGTGGCCACGTCCTTGGCCTTGTTCTTCGGAGCGATGGAGACCACCGCTTCCGACGGCTCGGTGGCCGCCTTGCCGGAAGCGCTCCTGTCCGAGCCCTTGCCCTTGTCGCCGTCGGAGTCGGCCCCCCCGCCTCCGCCCCCGCACGCGGTGACGGCGAGCATCAGCAGGCCCAGCAGCAGTGCCAGGACCCCCTTGCTCCCCCATGTCCGCGCGCCAACCGACGCCCCCGATATCGGTCGCCCGTTCAACTCTCTTGTCTCCCCTCGCACGGCCTTGAGCAGGCCCGCACCCCTCCGCGCAGCACGCGCGTCCGCACGTACATTAACCAGATGATCGGATGGGATTGGCCTCGGCGAATGTCACCGTTCAGTCCCAACTTGAACAATCCGAGCCCCGGTCACCGGTCCGGCCCCACCCCAGGACGCCCGCCGCGCGCGTACGGCTATGTCGGTTACTTCACCGCGGCACCCGCTTTCCATGCCTTCCACCCCATGTTCCACCCGCCGAGCCCGTTGTCGGGAGCGACCTTTTTGTCGTTGCTGTTGACGACCTCCACGACGTCCCCGACGAGGCTGCGGTCGAAGAACCAGCCCGCGGGAGTGCTGGAGCTGCCGCCCTTCACATCGCGCAGGCCGACGCAGCCGTGGCTGACGTTGGCCCGGCCGAAGGCGTCCGGAGCCCAGTAGTTGCCGTGCAGGAAGGTGCCGGAAGTGGTCAGGCGCATGGCGTGCGGGACGTCGGGGATGTCGTACTCGCCCTTGCCGTCCGCCTTCTTGAAGCCGACGGTGGCGCCGTTCATCCGGGTCACCTCCAGCATCTCGGTGACGACCATCTTCCCGTTGTACGTCGTCGTGCCGGGCGCCCCGGCCGTGACGGGCAGGGTGGCGAGCACACCGTCGCCGCGCTGGACGCGCATGGTGTGCAGGGCCGCGTCGACGACGCTGACCTGGTGGCGGCCGATGGTGAACGAGAACGTCCGGTACTGCCCGCCGTAGACACCGGGCGCCCCCTCGACGTCGCGCAGCCGCAGGGCGACGGTGACCTTCGTGCCGGGCTTCCAGTACGTCTCGGGGCGGAAGTCGAGGCGGCCTCCGCCGAACCAGTGCGGGCGGATCTCGACGGCGGGCTCCGCGGTGACGCGGACGGCGCGTTCGACGGCCGCGCGGTTCTCGATCTCCCGGTTGAACTCCAGGGAGACGATCATCCCGGTGCCGACGGTGGAGCGGTTCTCCGGGGCGACGTACGCGATGAAGCGCTTGTCGGGGACAGATGTGCGGAACGTGATGTGCCGGGCGGAGCGGCGGCCGTGGGCGTCCAGCGCGACCGCGTCGACGGTGTACTTCGCGGCCAGCGCGAGCTTCCGTGAGCCGGTGGGGCGCCAGGTCAGCCCGTCGGCGGACACCCGGCCCGGAACGGGTGACTCCTGGGCGTCCTGCGACTTCACCACCTTGACGGACTCCAGGCGCCCACTGGGCACCCGTACTTCGAAGCGCTGCTCCGGGCGCACGCCCTTGCTGCCGTCCTCGGGGGTGACCCGGATCGTGTCGTCCGGAGCTTTCTCACTGGTCAGCGGGGGCGTGGGGGTGCATCCGGCGACTGCGGCCAACAGGCCGGCCGCGACCAGTACGGCGGCCGGCGCGGCGCCGGGGCGGCGCGCGTGCGTCTGTGCGTGGTTCACGTGCGGCCCAACGACGGCGCACGCCCCCGGGAAACGTGAGTGCGAGGCGTGCTCTGGGCAGAACCATGGGAGACAACTCGACGGGGAGCAGGGACCTGTCCGTCAGCACAAGAGGGGTCTTGTGCGGGGCTGTCACAACACCCCCTGGGGCGGCGGGTCCCGGGGCTGGGACTCCCGGCCCCGTTTTCGCGTCGGCCCACCGAGTCGCGGGAGGCCGTGGTGTCGAGCGCAGCCGAGCAGGAGGCAGTGGAGGAGACGCGCGGGGTGCCGGCCGCGCGTCGGGCCGCCGTGCTCAACGGCAGGCACAGCGGGGCGGGGCCGCCGCTGCCCGTGTGGCCCGGTGCCCCGACACCGCTCGGGGCGCGCTTCCGGGTGGGGCCGGACGGGGTCGCCGGGACGAACTTCGCGCTGTGGGCGGGCGGGGCGGAGGCCGTCGAGCTGTGCCTCTTCTCCCCGGAGGGCGAGGAGACACGACTGAAGCTGACCGAACTCACGCACGAGATCTGGCACGGCTTCGTGCCCGGTGTGCTGCCGGGCCGGAGGTACGGCTACCGGGTGCACGGCCGCTGGGACCCGTGGACCGGCGCCCGCTGGAACCCGGCGAAGCTGCTCCTCGACCCGTACGCCCGGGCCGTGGACGGCGAGTTCAGCCTGCCGCCGGAGGTGTACGGGCACGTGAGGGACTGGCCCGAGCAGCATGTCGCGGACACCGTGCGCGACGAGCGGGACTCGGCGCCGTACGTGCCGAAGGGCGTCGTCGTGCACGACGACAGCCCCGACGACGAGTGGATGGACGACCGGCGGCCCAAGACCCCGTGGGCGGACTCGGTCATCTACGAGCTGCATGTGAAGGGGTTCACCCAGCTGCACCCCGGCATCCCGGAGGAGCTGCGCGGCACCTACGCGGGGCTCGCGCACCCGGCGGCGATCGAGCACCTGGTGAAGCTGGGCGTGACGGCCGTGGAGCTGCTGCCGGTGCATCAGTTCGCCCACGAGGACCATCTGCTGCGGCGGGGCATGCGGAACTACTGGGGCTACAACTCGATCGGCTACTTCGCGCCGCACGCGGCGTACGCGGCGTCGGGGACCGCCGGGCAGCAGGTCGGGGAGTTCAAGCGGATGGTGCGGGCGCTGCACGCCGCGGGCATCGAGGTCGTCCTCGACGTGGTCTACAACCACACGGCGGAGGCGGACCAGCGCGGCCCGAGCCTGTCGTTGCGGGGCATCGACAACCGCGGCTACTACCGCCTCCAGGGCGACGCCCGTCACTACGCGGACTACACGGGCTGCGGGAACACGCTGCACGTGGTCCAGCCGCATGTGCTGCGGCTGATCACCGACTCGCTGCGGTACTGGGTGACGGAGATGGGGGTGGACGGCTTCCGCTTCGACCTGGCGGCGGCGCTGGCCCGCTCGATGCACGACGTCGACATGCTCTCCCCGTTCCTCGCGGTCATCGCCCAGGATCCCGTGCTGCGGCGGGTGAAGCTGATCGCCGAGCCGTGGGACGTGGGCTCGGGCGGCTACCAGGTGGGCGCCTTCCCACCCCTGTGGACGGAGTGGAACGACCGATACCGGGGCGCCGTGCGGGACTTCTGGCGGGGAGCGCTGCCCGATGTGCGGGACCTCGGCTACCGGCTGTCGGGGTCGAGCGACCTGTACGCGTGGGGCGGGCGACGGCCGTACGCGTCGGTCAACTTCATCACCGCGCACGACGGTTTCACGCTGCGGGACCTCGTGTCGTACGAGCGCAAGCACAACGAGGCGAACGGCGAGGGCAACCGGGACGGATCGGACGACAACCGGTCCTGGAACTGCGGCACCGAGGGCGAGACGGACGACGAGCGGGTGCGGGCGCTGCGGCGCCGGCAACTGCGGAACCTGCTGACGACACTGCTGCTGTCCACGGGCGTGCCGATGCTGGTCGCCGGGGACGAGCTGGGGCGGACCCAGGGGGGCAACAACAACGCGTACTGCCAGGACAACGAGATCAGCTGGCTCGACTGGGGGCTGCTGGAGGACCCCGGCTGGAAGGCGCTGTTCGACCTGACGGCCCGGCTGATCGCCCTGCGCCACGAACACCCGGTGCTGCGCCGGCGGGCCTTCTTCTCGGGCCGGGCGCACTCGGCGGACGGGCTGCGCGACCTGGCGTGGTTCACGGCGCACGGCAGCGAGATGACCGAGGGGGACTGGTACGCGCCGGCCGCGACCCTCGGCATGTACCTCTCGGGCCGTGACATCCCCGGGCGGGACGCACGCGGCGCCGCCGTCCTGGACGACAGCTTCCTCGCGGTCCTGCACGCGGGTGACCGCCCTGTGGAGTTCGTGCTGCCGGGGACACCGTGGGCCGAACGGTACGAGGTCGTCGTCGACACGTCGCGGGAGGAGCAGACGGAGGCGCCCGGGGTGGTGCGTCGGGCGGGGGCGGTGGTCGACGTGCCGGCGCGGACGGTGCTGCTGCTGCGGGTGGTGGCGTAGGGGCGGCGGGCAGTTG
>NZ_LIRK01000292.1 GCF_001419765.1 Streptomyces torulosus | reverse complement strand
GGCCGCGGCGGCCGCCGCGGCTCCCGAGGCCACACCCGAGGCCGCGCCCGCGGCGCCGCAGGCGGATGCGGAGGACGAGCCCGCCCCCGCCGGCCGCCCCTTCCGGATCGTCGCCGTCACCTCCTGCCCCACCGGCATCGCGCACACCTACATGGCCGCCGAGTCGCTGGAGAACGCGGGCCGGGACGCCGACGGCGTCGAGATCGTCGTCGAGACGCAGGGTTCGGCCGGTTTCAGCCGGCTCGATCCGGCGGTCATCGCCGCCGCCGACGGCGTGATCTTCGCCCATGACGTCCCCGTACGGGAGAAGGAGCGATTCGCCGGGAAGCCCACCGTGGACACCGGTGTGAAGGCCGCCATCAACCGCCCCGCCGAACTGATCGCCGAGGTCCGCGGCAAGGCCGAGCGCGGCGAGGTCACGGCCGCCGCCCGCCCGGGCACCCCCATGGAGCGCGCGGGCGAACCCGGCGAGGGCTACGGCACCAAGCTGCGCAAGTGGCTGATGACGGGCGTGAGCTACATGGTTCCGTTCGTCGCGGCGGGCGGTCTGCTGATCGCCCTCGGCTTCGCGATCGGCGGCTACCAGATCAACGAGGCGAAGTCGGTCACCGAGCACTTCGACTGGGGTCAGATCGACAGCTGGGGCGCGCTGCTGTTCCAGATCGGCGCCGCCGCCTTCGGCTTCCTCGTCCCGGTCCTCGCCGGTTACATCGCCTACGGCATGGCCGACCGGCCCGGTCTCGTGCCCGGTTTCGTCGGCGGCGCGATCTCCGTGACGATCGGCGCGGGCTTCCTCGGCGGTCTCGTCGCCGGTCTGATCGCCGGTGGTGTCGTCCTCGCGATCCAGCGGATCGAGATCCCGCCGGTGCTGCGCGGCATCATGCCGGTGGTGGTGATCCCGCTGCTGTCGACGGCGGTGGTCGGATTCCTGATGTTCGTGGTGATCGGCAAGCCGATCTCCGAGGCGCAGAAGGGTCTGACCGACTGGCTGAACGGCCTCTCCGGCACCAACGCCATCCTCCTCGGCGTCCTGCTCGGCCTGATGATGTGCTTCGACCTCGGCGGCCCGGTCAACAAGGTGGCCTACGCCTTCGCCACCGCCGGTATCGCCGTCCAGGACCCCAGTGACTCCGCGATGAAGATCATGGCCGCGGTCATGGCCGCCGGTATGGTCCCGCCGCTGGGCATGGCCCTGGCCACCACGATCCGCAAGAAGCTGTTCACCACCGCCGAGCGCGAGAACGGCAAGGCGGCCTGGGTGCTGGGCGCCTCGTTCATCTCCGAGGGCGCCATCCCGTTCGCGGCGGCCGACCCGCTGCGCGTCATCCCGGCCTCCATGGCGGGCGGCGCGGTCACCGGCGCGCTGACCATGGCCTTCGGCTCGACCCTGCGCGCCCCGCACGGCGGTGTCTGGGTCACCTTCCTGATCGGCAACCCGTTCCTGTACCTGCTGGCCATCGCGGTCGGCACGGCGGTCACGGCCGGGCTGGTCATCGTCCTGAAGGGCATGCGCAAGACCCAGCCGGGCACGGCCGCGAAGGCCGCTCCCGCCGCCGAGACGCAGACGAAGGAGCCGGTCGCGGCCTGAGCCCCGCGACCGTCCGCCGGCCGCAGTCCTCCCTCGTGGAGGGCTGCGGCCGGCCGCGTTTCGCAGTGAGCCCCATGCGCCCCTTTGGGCGCCTTTACGACCCCTGTGAGTTGTACGCCGTACCTGCGAGATACGTCACCATCCGGGCTCAAAGTCCCGTCTGGTGGTGTCTACTGGAGGGCATGCCTGAGCACGTGTCGATCCTCCCGTTGGTGGGCGTGGCCACCCTCGCCGTCGCGGCGGTCATCTGGGTCGCCGTGCTGGTCCGCGTTCTGCGCCGGGACGGCGAGGCGCATCGCGCCCGCTTCATGGAGTTGGCCCGGCGCCCCGGTGGGCGCCTTCGCGGCCTGCCCCACCAGCGCCGCAAGGGCCCGCACGTCGAGCATGTGGAACTGACCCCGGCCGAGCAGGACGCCTTCGCGTTCCTGGCCCGTCAGTTCACCGATGACCGTCTGGCCTGAGCGGCCGGGCCCGGCCTTCGCGGCCCGGTCCACCTCCGAGCCCTACCCGAGTAACCCCGCCCGGCGCTCCATCGCGTCACGGGCCGCGTCCTCCGTCGTGTAGACCTCGCACATATGGCGCCCGTCCGGGGTGGCCGTGTGCTCCACCTCCCACAGGGAGATCTCCTGCCCGTCCGTGAGCAGGAACGCGTGCTCGTAGAGCGAGAAGTTCAAGCCGGGCCGACTGCCCCGGCGGGACCGGCTCGGGCGGCCGAACGCCTGGGTGATCTCATGCGCGAACGCGGTCCGCAGCAGCAGCGTGGCGATCTCGTCACCGGGAGGGTCCGGGTTCTCCGCCCGCCGCAGCAGCCGCCGGGCGTGGTCCGCTGAGTCGTCCGGCGTGTACGCGTGGCGCGGCTCGGGGAACGCCGCCAGCTCCACCATCGCGGGCAGTTCGAAATCCGGTGCGTCCGGAGGCAGCGGCAGCCGCGCGGTGGCGGCCCGCAACTCCTCCTCGTCGGTGTACACCTCGTGCTGGATTTCACGGCCGGGCACCGTGTTGTGCACCAGCTCCCACAGGGTGACCGCGGAGCCGTCGGCGAGCAGCCACGTGTGCCGGTACGTCGCCCGGTGCAGGCCCGAGCTGTAGTGCGCGGAGTGCAGCGAGCTGTCGTCGGCGAGGGCGCAGTCGAGCTGCCTTATGGTCTCGTCGGGCAGCTCGAAGGAGTTCAGGGCGCGACCGAGGAGCCGCGCGAGGTGCTCCTCCGGAGACTCGGGCGACTCGGCTGGTTCGTACGCTGCCGTCTCGTACGGAACGCTCAAGGTTTCTCCCGGCGTTGCTGCATGTCACCTTGTGGGTGCATACCGTAGCCCCTCGGTCGGACATCATGTCCGGGAACCGAGAAAACGTACGTCCGTGAAACGGCCGGGCCGCGCGGTTCGTTCCCGCACGGCCCGGCGAACTCTCTGACGGTTACTCAGAACCCCGAGGTCAGACGACGCTTCCGGCCTTCCAGGCGCTCCAGGACATGTTCCAGCCGTTGAGCCCGTTGTCCGGCGCGACCGTGTCGTCGGGGGAGTTCTTGACGATCACCACGTCACCGGTGAGCGAGTTGTCGAAGAACCACTTGGCGATCGTGTCGCCGTTCGCACCCTGGACGTCCGCCAGGCCGACGCAGCCGTGGCTGGTGCCCTGCCGGCCGAAGGGAGGGTTGCCCCGGTTGTACCAGTAGTTGCCGTGGAGGAAGGTGCCCGACGCGGTCAGGCGCATCGCGTGCGGCACGTCCGGGATGTCGTACTCCCCGGCGAAGCCGACCGTCGCGCCGTCCATCCGCTTCTCCTTGAACTTCTCCGAGATCACCATCTGCCCGTTGTACGTCGGGTTGTCGGCGCTGCCGGCGGAGATCGACACCGTCTTGATCGTCTTGCCGTCCCGGACGACCTTCATCGTCTGGGTGTCGACATCGACCGTGGAGACCTGCGAGCGCCCGACGGTGAAGGTCACCGTCTTGTTCTGCACCCCGTACAGCCCGTTCGCGCCCTCGACGCCGTCCAGGTCGATCTTCATCGTGACCTTGGAACCGGCCTTCCAGTACTCCTCGGGCCGGAAGTCGAGCCGCTGCGCCCCGAACCAGTGCCCGACGACCTCCTG
>NZ_LIRK01000291.1 GCF_001419765.1 Streptomyces torulosus | reverse complement strand
CGGCCGGGGGCTGTTAGCGTCCGAAGACCGCCAGCCCCCAGCTTCCGGAGCCGACAGGTGACCGTGCAGACCGAGGACAGGGATCTGTGGATCCGCCGCTACCACCCCGCCGCCGACTGTGAGGTGAGGCTGCTGTGCCTGCCGCACGCCGGGGGCTCGGCGAGTTTCTACTTCCCGGTGTCCCAGGCCCTCTCCCCGCGGGTCGAGGTGCTCGCGGTGCAGTACCCGGGCCGGCAGGACCGGCGTCTGGAACCCTGTGTCGAGACGATCCCCGAACTCGCCGACCGGCTGCTGCCGTTGGTCGTCGCGGAGGCGGACCGTCCGCTGGCCCTGTTCGGGCACAGCATGGGCGCGTCCCTCGCGTTCGAGCTGGCGGGCCTGCTGGAATCGCGCGCCGGGGTGGTGCCGGTGATGCTGTTCGCCTCCGGTCGGCGTGCCCCCTCCCGGTTCCGGGTGGAGGACGACGTGCACCGGCGCGGCGACGAGGCACTGCTCGCCGAGATCAAGCGGCTGGCCGGCACCGACAGCCGCATCCTCGGCGACGACGAGGTGCTGCGCATGGTCCTGCCCGCGATCCGCAGCGACTACCGCGCGGCCGAGCTGTACCGCCCCGAGCGGGTGCACCGGCTGACCTGCCCGATCACGGCCCTGGTGGGCGACACCGACCCCAAGGCCCCCTTGGACGACGTACGGGCCTGGGCGGACCACACGACCGGCCCCTTCACGATGAAGATCTACTCCGGCGGCCACTTCTACCTGGTCGACCAGGCGCCCCAAGTCCTCCACCAGATCACCGAAACCCTCACCCGGACCAACCGGACCAACCCCCCGGCCCCGACCGCCACCTGACCGCTCCGAACCGCCCCCTTCACCGGGTACGGCACCGTGCGACCGAGGTCGGCCGCGCGACCGATGCGGGCGGGCCCTGTCGCGGGTGAGGACGTACTAGGGTCGCCCGGTGACGAGTAGCGACACGACGCGTGCCCAGGTCCCGGATGGTATCGGTACGTCGGTGGAGGCCGGTGACTGGCGGGACCGACTGCGCCGCTTCGGGCATGCCGGGCGTCCGGCGGCCGATCTCCGTGAACGGCTGGTCCCGCCCTTCCCCGAGCCGGGGACCCGGCCGTGGGAGTGGCTCGGCCTCGGGCCGGTCGCGGCCCACCGGGTCGCGCACGCGATGGGCTGGCTGGGCCCGTTGCTCGTCGCCGCCCTGGCGGGCGCCATCCGCTTCTGGGACCTCGGCCGGCCGCACGCCGTGATGTTCGACGAGACGTACTACGCCAAGGACGCCTGGTCCATGCTCCGGCTCGGGTACGAGGGCACCTGGCCGGACCGGAAGATCGCCGACCCGCAGATCCTGGCGGACCCTCAAGTGATCTCGTTGACCGACCCGGGGACCTTCGTCGCGCATCCACCCATGGGTAAGTGGGTCATCGCCGTCGGGGAGTGGATGTTCGGCCTCGACCCGTTCGGCTGGCGCTTCATGACGGCCGTCCTGGGCACGCTGTCGGTGCTGATGCTGTGCCGAATAGGACGCCGGCTGTTCCGGTCGACGCTGCTGGGATGTCTGGCCGGCGCGTTCATGGCGATGGACGGCCTCCACTATGTGATGAGCCGCTCCGCGCTCCTCGACATCATCGTGATGTTCTTCGTGCTCGCGGCCTTCGGCTGCCTCCTGGTCGACCGGGACCGTGCGCGGGCCCGCCTCGCGGCCGCCCTGCCGGTCGACGACGACGGCCGTGCGACGCCGGACGCGGACACCGCCGAACACACCGGGACGGGACCGCGGCCCTGGCGCCTCGCGGCCGGCGTCTGTCTGGGCCTGGCCGCGTCCACCAAGTGGAACGGCCTGTACGTCCTGGTGTTCTTCCTGGCCCTGACCGTGCTGTGGGACGTCGCCGCCCGCCGTGTCGCGGGGGCCCGCCACCCCTACCGTGCGGTGCTCCGCAAGGACCTCGGCTGGTCGCTGCTGTCCGTCGTCCCCGTGGCCGTGTTCACGTACGTGCTCACATGGACCGGCTGGTTCCTGTCCGACAAGGGCTACGGACGGCACTGGGCGGACGACCGGGGCGGAATCTGGTCGTGGATCCCGGCGCCGCTGCGCGGCCTGTGGCACTACGAGTACGGCGTCTACGAGTTCAACGTGGGCCTGCACACGGCGCACAAGTACGAGTCGAACCCGTGGAGTTGGCTGGTCCTCGGCCGTCCCGTGCTGTTCCACTACCAGTCGCCGCAGCCCGGGCAGGATGGCTGCGCCACGGCCGTCGACTGTTCACAGACGGTCCTCGCCCTCGGCACCCCGCTGCTGTGGTGGGCGGCCTGCTCGGCGCTCGGCTATCTGCTGTTCCGGTGGGCGCTGCGCCGCGACTGGCGGGCGGGCGCGGTGCTGTGCGGTGTCGGCTCGGGCTATCTGCCGTGGTTCCTGTACCAGGACCGGACCGTCTTCTCCTTCTACGCCGTGGTGTTCGTGCCGTTCCTGTGCCTGGCCGTCGCGATGACCGTGGGCGCGCTGCTCGGGCCACCGGGCGCGGGCGACAACCGCCGCTCCGCGGGCGCGTTCGTCGCCGGCGCCCTGGTGCTGCTCATCGCGTGGAACTTCATCTATTTCTTCCCGCTGTACTCGGGCCAGACGATCCCGTACGCGGGCTGGCGGAGCAGGATGTGGCTCGACACCTGGATCTGACCACCCGCCGCTCCACCCACCACTCCATCGGCCGGTCCACCCACCACTCCATCGGCCGGTCAACCGGCCGGTCAACCGGCGTCCATCGGCCGCTCCGTGGGCCGCTGGGGCCGAGCGCTCAGACGTACTCGGTCGCCGCGTCCAGCAGCCAGTCCGCGAGGTGGCCGGCGAAGGACGAGCGGACCAACACCCAGAAGCCGGCCCGGGGTTCGTCGCGGGCGACCAGGACGACCTGGGTGCGGCTGAGGGTCGTCTGGGCGCAGCGGCCCGGACCGAAGGCCCGCGGATGCAGGTCCAGCGGGCAGCCGTGGGCCAGGATGTCGCGGGCGCGGGGGCCGGCGACGAGGAGCGTGGTGCGCTGGGCGGAGACATCGGTGACGGAGACCGGTTCGTCGCCGGCCGCGTCCCGGATCCGGGTCTCCAGGTCCCGCTCCCGGCCGGGCGGAGCCACCAGGAGCCATTCGTCGGGGCCGAGCCACAGCGCCGTCAACTCGCCGGTGCGGACGACGGTGTTGGGTTCGAGGGGCAGGGCCAGGTCCAGGGCGAGCCCCACGGCGTCGGCCGCCGGCCCCTTGGCGTCGAGGCGCACGTTCACCTGGGTGAGGAAGGGGAGTTCGGCCAGCCGTACCGCGCCCTGGGAGGCGCGGGTGGCGGCGGCCAGCCGGGCGGCGGCCCCGCCCAGGGGGCTGCGGGGCGCGGAGGTGAGGACGGTGTCAGCCATCGCGGCGGGCTCCCTCGGGGTCGAAGAGGACGGGGCTTGCGACGGTCACCGGGACCAGCCGGTCGCCGACGGGGGCGTACAGCCGCTCGCCGATACGGTCCCGGCCGCCCTTGATCAGGGCGAGCGCGAAGGTCCGGCCGAGGGCGGCACTGCGGTAGCTGGAGGTGACATGGCCGAGCATCGGGACGGGCGGCGCGGGGAGCACGCTGTCGGCGACCAGGTGCGTACCCTCCGGGAGGAAGGTGTCGGGGTCCTCGGGGAGCAGGCCGACGAGGTGCTTGCGGTCGGGGCGGGCGGTGTCGGCGCGGGCGTAGGAGCGCTTGCCGATGAAGTCGGGCTTCTTCTTGGAGACCGCCCAGCCCATGCCGAGGTCCTGGGGGGTGACCGTGCCGTCGGTGTCCTGGCCGATGATGGGGTAGCCCTTCTCGGCGCGCAGCACGTGCATGGTCTCCGTGCCGTAGGGGGTGATGCCGTGCGGGGCGCCGGCCTCGTACAGCGCCTCCCAGAGGGCGAGGGCCTCCCACGGTGACACATTGATCTCGTAGGCCAGTTCGCCGGAGAAGCTGATCCGGCAGACGCGGGCCTCGATCCCGGCGACGGTCGTCTCCCGCCACGCCATGAACGGGAAGTCGTCGTTGGCGACGGCCAGGTCCGGTGCGAGGGAGCCGAGGACGTCGCGGGAGCGGGGGCCGACCAGGGCGACGGTGGCCCACTGCTCGGTCACCGAGGTGCAGTGGACGCGCAGTTCGGGCCACTCGGTCTGGAGCCACTCCTCCATCCAGTCGAGGACGGTGGCCGCGTTGCCCGTGGTCGTGGTGACCAGGAAGCGGTCCTGGGCGAGACGGATGACCGTGCCGTCGTCGAAGACCATGCCGTCCAGACGGCACATCACGCCGTAGCGGATCATGCCGACCTTCAGGGTGCTCATCATGTTGGTGTAGAGCCGGTCGAGGAAGACGGCGGCGTCCGGGCCCTGGACGTCGATCTTGCCGAGGGTGGAGGCGTCCATGAAGGCGACGCCCTCGCGGGCCGCCCGGCACTCGCGCAGCACGGCGGTCTCCATGTCCTCGCCGTCCTGCGGGTAGTACCAGGGGCGCTTCCACTGGCCGACGTTCTCGAAGAGGGCGCCGTGCGCGACGTGCCACTCGTGCAGGGCCGTCGTGCGGACCGGGTCGTGGAGGGCGCCCCGGTCGCGGCCCGCGAGCGCGGCGAAGGAGACGGGGGTGTACGGCGGCCGGAAGGTGGTCGTGCCGAGCGCGGAGACGTCCACGCCGAGCAGTTCGGCGACGACACCGCCGGCGAGGACGCCGGACGTCTTGCCCTGGTCGTTGGCGGTGCCGGCGGTGGTGTACCGCTTGGTGTGCTCGACGGAGCGCATACCGGCGCCGGTCGCACGGGCCAGGTCGTCGACGGTGACGTCGCGTTGCAGGTCGACGAAGCGGGGGGCGCCGTCGCGGCCGGGGACGGTGAACAGGTGCTGGGGCGGTGTCGGACGGGGCTGTACGGGCACCTGCGGGAGGCGGGGAGTTGCGGCCGTGTAGCCCTCGGCCTCGATCGCGCGGGCGCCGGCGGCGGCACCCTGCGCGAGGGCCCCGGCGAGGTCCGGTGTGCCGCTCGCGCCGCCCGCGACCTCGACGGCCTGGCGGCATGTGTCGGGGACGAAGGTGCCGAGGGCCTCGTCGTGGCGGAGCCTGCCGCCGGCCTGGCTGAACAGGTGCGCCACCGGGTTCCAGCCGCCGGAGACCAACAGCAGGTCGGCGGCGAACTCCCGTCCGCCCTCGGTCTCCCCGTACGGGGCGACGGACACGGCGGTGAGGCGGGGGGCGCCGTCGGTGCCGATGACGGCGTGGCCGGTCAGCACCTCGATGCCGGCCTCGCGGGCGCGCTCGGCCCACTCCCCCGCCTCGGGGCGGGTGTCGGCGATCGCCACGACGTCCACGCCCGCCGCGGAGAGGTCCAGGGCGGCGGCGTAGGCGCTGTCGTTGGTGGTGAGGACGACCGCGCGCCGGCCGGGCAGGACGCCATGGCGGTGCAGGTGGGCGCGGGCCGAGGCGGCCAGCATCACACCGGGGCGGTCGTTGTCCGCGAAGGCCAGGGAGCGCTCGTGGGCGCCGGTGGCGAGGACGACCCGGCGGGCGCGGATCCGCCAGACCCGCTCGCGGGAGACGTTCTCGGGGGCGGCCGCGCCGAGGTGGTTGGTGCGGCGCTCCACGGCGAGGAGATGGTTGTCGTCGTAGTAGCCGAACACGGTGGTACGGCGCAGGACGCGGACCTCGGGGGCGTTGCCGAGGCGGGCGGTGACCGTGTCGACCCAGTCGAGGTGTTCGCCGGTGTCCAGGAGGCTGCCGCCGGGCTCGGGCCGGTCGTCGGCGAGGATGACGCGGGCGCCGCTGCCGGCGGCCGCCGCGGCTGCCGCGAGGCCGGCCGGGCCCGCGCCGACGATCAGCAGGTCGCAGTGGGCGTGGACGGCGTCGTAGCGGGCGGGGTCCGGGGCGGTGGCGAGGCGGCCCTGTCCGGGGAGGCTGCTCGCGACGAGGCCGTCGTACAGCTCGACGG
>NZ_LIRK01000290.1 GCF_001419765.1 Streptomyces torulosus | reverse complement strand
AACCGGATCGGCAACGCGGCCACGCGCCGCGATGCCCGTGCCCTGTCCCGGGTGCGGCACTCCACCGCCTGGCTGTGGTGACGATGCCGGGCATCGTCCACCGAGTGGAGCCCACGATGTTCTGCATCCAGTGGAGATGCACGACATCGGGTGGAATCCACTCAGTGGACTCCACCCGATGGGATCCACCGAGTGGATTCCACTCCGGTGCGCCGGATGACGATGCACGCCACGTGGTGCGCACCGCGATGTCCGCCACCGCATCCGGCGGCGCACCACCCGACGATGCCCGGCACTCTCGCGCGCGCCCGGTGCGCCGCACCCGATGTCCCGCACCGCACCGGTGCGCCCATCGCCGACCGACCCCTTGACCAGGTGCGGCCGGTGGTGTGCGCTACCCCTTGACCAGGTCCGCAACCGAGGACGTTTCTCCTTGACACAGCCCCTTTCGGCTGGCGATCAGGTCGTGGTCAAGGGGGTGTGTGATAGGGGAGCCCGCCCAGCCGTGGGCGCCCGGTGCGGTGCGGCGATGCCGATGGAACGCACCACGATGGGCGATGCGGTGCGTCGCGCGGCGGTGGCGCGCATCGGGTGCGCCTACACGACGGTCAGGCGCACCGGGTGCGAGCCGGCCGGTGCGGGGTGGGCATCGAGGGCCTGGCCCACTCCGACGGCCTCCAGCTGGCGCAGAGTGTCGGCGACGTCCTCGTGGTCCTCGGTGAGGAACTGCGCGGCGAAGTCGATGACGGCGCCGGCGATGCCTTCCGCCGTGTCCTGCCCGGCCTGCGCCCAGGTCCGCAGCGAGGTCACGAAGACGCGTCCGAGGGCCTCCAGGGCGAAGGTGTCCGCGCACGGCTCGCCCGCCTCCGGGCCGGGCAGCGCGGTGACGGGGACGACGATCCGTTCGACGACGTCGACGAGCAGCTCGGGCATCCGCGGCTCGCCGCTGGCGAACTCGCGGGCGGCTTCGACGTCGTCGGCCTGGACGGCCCGGAGGTAGCTGAACGCGCTGATGGCCGCGTCCGGGGTCATCGGGGCGAGCGGCATGTTGGTACTGGGCATGATGGCTCCTCACGTACGGGGCGCCGCGCTGATCGCGGCGGCCTCATAAGCGATCTTCAGAGCAGATGCCTGTGGATAGATTCCGCGCACCGACGGCGAGCGGACTCGCCTGGCCGGCGCCTGCGACGTTGCTCGATAGTTGGCCTCTTTGATCGCTACTTGGCCAGTCATGTCCCGTGAGGCTAGCTCCGGCGACTTGTGGTCACGTACGGAGATCCCTGTGTGCCGCGCTACTCCGACGCCCTCCTCACCATCACGAACGCGTCTGACGCGGACCTGCGGTCGCGGCGGCCTCAGGCCCGCCCACGGGTTGTCATATCAACGTCCGTTAGGGTGTCGATGCGTCGTCGGCCGTGTGGTGCGTGCCGTGGGGGAGGCGTGCGTGTCCGTGTTCCTGTCGTCCCTCGGCTGAAGGCTCATGACGAAGAACCTGAAGATCTCCCTCGCACTGATCGCCGTGGTCGCGGCGATCGTTGCTGCGCTGCTGGCGGCCAACCGCACTCCGGATGCGTCTGCGGATGCGTCGGATTCCGGCGGGGGCAAAGCGGCTGATGCCTCGGTGCTGGTCCGCCCCGACAGCCACCGGCTGTCGACGGCGAAGGACGGCAAGGTGACGGTCGTTGAGTTCCTGGACCTCGAATGCGAGTCGTGCCGGGCGGCCTTCCCCTCGGTGGAGCGGCTGCGTGAGGAGTACGAGGGCCGGGTGACGTTCGTGATGCGGTACTTCCCGATCCCCAGCCACAAGAACGCGGAGCTGGCCGCCCGCGCGGTGGAGGCCGCCTCCAAGCAGGGCAAGCTGGAGGCGATGTACCGGAAGATGTACGAGACCCAGGAGAGCTGGGGGGATCAGCAGGTCTCGCACGAGAAGACCTTCCGCGGCTTTGCTGAGGAGCTGGGGCTGGACATGAAGAAGTTCGAGGCGGACTGGAAGGACCCGGCCACCGCGAAGCGGGTGGAGAAGGACCGCCAGGACGGCCTCAAGCTCGGGGTGCAGGGCACGCCGACGTTCTTCATCAACGGCCAGAGGCCGCAGATCCAGTCGGAGGCGGACTTCAAGGCCGCCATCGAGGCGGAACTGGCCAAGTGACCGCGACCACGACACCCAGCGCAGCTGCGGCCCCGGACGCGCGGCCCGCGGTGCCGGTGGGGCAGCGCCTGGTGGCGGCAGTGCTCACGATCGGCGGCGCGATCGGCTTCCTGGCCGCGTTCACGCTGACGGTGGAGAAGATCGCGCTGCTGAAGGACCCGTCCTACACCCCCTCGTGCAGCATCAACCCAGTCCTGAGCTGCGGGTCGGTGATGACCACGCCGCAGGCAGAGGTGTTCGGCTTCCCCAACCCGCTGCTGGGCATCGCCGGCTTCGCCGTCGTGACCGCGCTCGGGGTAGTGCTGCTGAGCGGGGTGACCCTGCCGCGCTGGATGTGGTGGGGCCTTGAGGCCGGGGGCGTCTTCGGGGTGGTGTTCGTCCACTGGCTGATCTTCCAGAGCCTGTACCGGATCGACGCTCTGTGCCCGTACTGCATGGTGGTGTGGACGGTGATGATCCCCGTCTTCTGGTACACCACCGTGCACACCCTCACCCGCGGGCACCTTCCCTTGCCGGACCGCGTGCGCCGTGCGGCCGACGCGGTGGCCAGCTACCACGGCGTGGTCCTCACCGCCTGGTACCTGATCATCGTGGGGCTGATCCTTCAGCGGTTCTGGCTGTACTGGACCACCCTCGTCTGACCTGCCCACCGCTGACCACTCTGATCGGAAGAACACTGCTGTGAAACGCCTCCTGCAGATGGCCCTGCTTCTCCTCAGCGGTCTGAGCCTGCTGCACGCGTCGCTCTTCACCGACATCTTCCTGCGGTACGTCAAACCGGGCATGCGCCCCCTGCTGATCGCATCGGGGGTACTCCTGCTCCTGCTCGCGGCGGCGGAAGCCTGGTCGCTGCGCAGGACCGGCAAGGCCCACGAGCCGGGCGAGGAACATCAGCACGACGACGGAGGAGATCACTGTCACGATCACTCCGGTGTCCCCCGCGTCGCGTGGCTGCTGTTCCTCCCCGCGCTGAGCCTGCTGTTCTTCGCTCCGCCGAGCCTGGGCGCCTACACCGCCGCCCGCCAGGCACCCCCCAAAACCATCGCCCAGCAGGACGAGTTCGATCCGCTGCCTTCTCTCTCGCCGCTGCCGATGACCCTGAGCGACTTCACCCGCCGCATCCAGCAGGACCGCAGGCAGGCCATCAAGGAACGCAAGGTCCAGATGACCGGCTTCGTCACCCCCGCCGAGCGGGGCGAGGGCTGGTACCTGACCCGCCTCATGATCAACTGCTGTGCTGCGGACGTGCAGTCCGTCAAGGTACGGATCCACAAGGCCAAGGACCTGCCCGCCGACACCTGGGTGACCGTGGTGGGGACCTGGCACGAAGGCGGAACGCTCGGGACGAGCTCCGCCCCGGTCGCGCTCGACGCCCGCACGGTGAGGAAGGCCGACAAACCCGCCAACGCGTACATGGACGCCCTTCCCCTGCCGTTGCCCGCCGCCGATGCCGCCCCGGTACGGAAGGAAGGCTGAGCCGTGGAGATCGCTGCGGGGCTTGATTCCACCGTGCTGACCGGGTCGCTGCTGCTGGCCATCCCGATCGCCGCTCTGGCCGGGCTGGTGTCCTTCTTCTCCCCGTGTGTGCTGCCGCTGGTGCCCGGCTACCTGTCCTACGTCACCGGTATCACCGGGGCCGACTTGGCCGACGCCCGGCGCGGCCGCATCCTGGCCGGCACCGTGCTGTTCCTGGCCGGGTTCACGGCCGTGTTCGTGTCCTTCGGCGCCGCGTTCGGCTACGCCGGCAACACCCTGCTGGAACACCAGGACATCCTCATCCGCGTGCTGGGCGCCGTGACCATCGTGATGGGCCTGTCCTTCATGGGCGCGCTGCCCGGGATCCGCCGTGAGTGGCGGCTGCACCACCGTCCGGCCGCCGGGCTGGCCGGGGCGCCCCTGCTCGGCGTGCTGTTCGGGCTGGGCTGGACACCGTGTATCGGCCCGACCCTGGCCGCGGTGCAGGCCCTGGCGTTCAGCGAGGCCGGCGCCTCACGCGGCGCGGCAGTGACCGTGGCCTACTGTGCCGGGCTGGGCATCCCGTTCATGGCTGCCGGGCTCGCCTTCCGCAAGGCCATGGGGTTCTTCGCCTGGGTCAAGGCCCACTATCAGTGGGTGATGCGCATCGGCGGCACCATGATGATTGCCACCGGCCTGCTGATGGTCACCGGCATCTGGAGCCACCTGATCAGCCAGATGCAGTCCTGGACCGCCGGCTACACCATCGGCATCTGACCCCGCCCCTGCCCGGGCACTGAACGACCAAGTAAAGGAATGAGACGTGGACGTGAGCGAGGAGCAGGACGACTCCTGCGACCTGCTGTGCCTGGACCTGCCGGTGGCCGAGGCCATCCGCAGCCGTATGCCTGCCCTGCCCGGACTTGAGACGGCCGCCGCGGCCGCCAAGGCCCTGGCCGATCCCACCCGCCTGAAGGTAGCCGCGGCCCTGGCTGAAGGCGGCGAGCTGTGCGTGTGCGACCTGGCCTGGGTCATCGGCCAGGCCCAGAACCTCGTCTCCCACCACCTGCGCCAGCTGCGCCAGGCCGGCCTGGCCGCCTCACGCCGGCAGGGACGGCTGGTGATGTACACGCTCACCGACCGCGGCCGCGCCCTGACCCACGCCGTCCTCGACCCCACCCCGACCGCCAGCCCCGCCACGAATCGGACCTGACACCCGCCATGCGCCGCACCCGCGCTCTCCGCCTGTCCGCCACCGCCCTCGTCGCCGCGGCCCTCCTGGCCGGCTGCGGCACCTCCGGCACCCACCACGAAGCCGCCGACAAGCCCGCCGCGATCTCCGCCGAGAGCGACTCCCCCTACCGCGGCACCGCAGTAGACCCCGGCTTCGCCAAACCGGACCTGGTGCTGACCGGCACCACCGGCAAGCCCTACGACCTACGGGAGAAGACCGCCGGGAAGACCACGCTGGTCTTCTTCGGCTACACCAACTGCCCCGACGTGTGCCCCACCACCATGGGCGACATCTCCGCCGCACTGGCCCAGCAGCCCCAGAGCGTGCGGGACAACGTCCAGGTCGTCTTCGTCACCACCGACCCCGAACGTGACACCCCCAAGAGCCTGCGCACGTGGCTCACCGCCTTCGGTGAGAACTTCACCGGCCTGTCCGGCGACCTGGCCAAGGTCAAGAAGGCCGCGCTCAGTGTCGGCATCTCGGTGGAGGACCCCAAGAAGCACCACAACGGCACCGTCACCTCCGACCACGGCACCCAGGTCATCGCCTTCACCCCGAAGGACAACCAGGGCCGGGTCGTGTACACCCACGGCACCACGGTCGACGACTTCGCCCACGACCTGCCGCTGCTGGTCAAGAACACCCGCTGACGCCCCAGCATGCGCAACACCGAGCTGCACCAGAGGCGGGCCTCACACCACAACTCGGGAGTACAGGATTCCCTGAATTCAGGATCTCTTGTATCGTCGTGGTGTGCTGACTGTTGCTCCCGACATCGAGGTGCTGGCCCGCTTCGGCCGCGCGCTCGCCGATCCGATCCGCTGCCGCATCCTGCTTGCCCTGCGTGAGGCCCCCGCCTACCCGGCCGACCTCGCCGACGCCCTCGGGATCTCCCGTACCCGGCTGTCGAACCACCTGGCATGCCTGCGCGACTGCGGCCTGGTCGTCACCGTCCCCGACGGCCGCCGCACCCGCTACGAACTCGCCGACGAACGCCTCGGCCACGCCCTGGACGACCTGCGCACCGCCGTGGTTGGCCGTGGAGACCGACCGTACGTGCGCCGACGCTGAGACGAAGGGCTGCTGCTGACCATGGCCGCCGAGATATCGATATCCCTCGGACCGTCCCCGGCCCGCCGCGAAGCACTCGCCAAGCGCGTACGCCTGCTGGTCGCCGCGACCATCACCTACAACGTGATCGAGGCGATCGTCGCCCTCACCGCCGGCACGATCGCCTCCTCCACCGCCCTGATCGGCTTCGGCCTCGACTCGATCATCGAGGTCTCCTCCGCCGCCGCCGTTGCCTGGCAGTTCTCCGCCCGCGACCACGCCGTGCGGGAAGCACGCGAGCAGCGCACCCTGCGGATCATCGCGGTCTCCTTCTTCGCCCTCGCCGCGTACGTCGCCTTCGACGCCGTCCGCGCGCTCACCGGCACCGGTGAGGCCGAACGCTCCATCCCCGGCATCGTCATCGCCGCCCTGTCCCTGGCGATCATGCCGTTCCTCTCCTACGCCCAGCGCAAGGCCGGGCGCGAACTCGGCTCCGCCTCCGCGGTCGCCGACTCCAAGCAGACGCTGCTGTGCACCTACCTGTCCGCCGTGCTGCTGGTCGGCCTGGTCCTCAATGCCACGCTCGGCTGGTCCTGGGCCGACCCGATCGCCGCCCTCGTGATCGCCGCCATCGCGGTGAAGGAGGGCCGCGACGCCTGGCAGGGCAAGGGCTGCTGCGCCCCCACCGCCGCAGCGGTGCCGTCCACCGGGGCCGAGGCGGACGCGTGCGGCAGCTGCGGTCCGGGGTGTGCCTGCTGCACGCCCGCATCCGGGACGAAGCGGTGAGCGGCTGGGCCTGGACGGCACTCGCCCTCTACCTGGGATGGGCGGGATTCGCCTTCGGCGTCCGCGCCGCCGTGCAGTACCGCCGCACCGGCGACGCGGGCTTCCGCGGCATCTCCGGCCGCCTCGGCGAAGCCTCCTGGTGGGCCGGGGTGCTGTTCGTGACCGCCCTACTCGGCGGCACCGCCGCTCCCGTGGCCGCCCTCGCCGGACTGCCCACCGCCGCCGTCCCCGCCGTGCAGTGGACCGGACTGATGGTCACGCTGGCGGGGATGACGGCCACCCTGGCAGCGCAGACGAACATGGGGACCTCCTGGCGTGTGGGTGTGGATGCGGGGGAACGCACCACGCTCGTCACCGGCGGCCTGTTCGTGTACGTCCGCAACCCCGTCTTCACCGCCATGACCGTCACCGCTGCCGGCCTGGCGCTGATGGTCCCGAACTGGGTCTCCCTCCTCGCCCTGACCTGCCTGGTCGCCGCCATCCAGCTCCAGGTCCGCGTCGTGGAGGAGCCCTACCTCAAGGCCGTGCACGGCGCCGCCTACACGGCCTACACCACCCGCACCGGCCGCTTCCTCCCCAGAAGCGGCCGACTCACCGCCTAACCGGACCGCTGCAACTGACCTCCCGCACGACAAGGCCCCGGCATCGAATGACGTCGGAGCCTTCAGCCGTTTTCGTCCTCGGCGTCCTCGACAGCGTCGGGGTCCCGCAGGGGACGCAGGCCCCCGCCGGGACCGCTGGCCTTGAGCGGGCAGAGCCTCTGCCCAGGTGCGGTGCCAGGACCAGTGCCTGGCCGTACTGGAGCACCGATCGCTTCAGCGGTGGCGCCGATTGTGCTTGCGTACTCCGGTGACGAGCACCCCGACGGCGAAGAGCAGGACGAGGATGAAGATGGCGATACCCAGGACGTCCTGGAGACCACTGGCCAGGCCGCTGTAGCCCACGTCGACTCCGACAATCACAGAGCACACACCTGCAACAAGAGCCGTCCAGCCCAGCCAGCCGGCGACCCGGCCACTGGTGAGGATCGCAGTCCCGAAGAGCGCGAGGGTCAGCCCGAGCAGGATGCGGAAGTAGCTCTGGAGTCCCCATTCCAGCCAGCGCACGGTCTCGGCGTTGGCAAAGCGGATCGTCTTCTCCGCGCCGGACGCGCTGACCCATGAGTCCACCGCCTGCTTCAACCCCACGCCGTCCAGCCCCTGCAGGACAGCCCAGATCGCGGCGGTCGCAACGGCTGCTGCGGCCGCGAGCTGCGCAAGCAGGGAAGACCCGTTGGCACCGCGCAGAACGCGGTACAGCACGAGCAGGCCGCTCAGCGTCACCAGGACGGCAATGAACTGGCCAAGATGAACGGCGATCCAGGTGCCGCTGTCGGCGTACTTGGTGAAGATCTCAGGGTGGTTGTCTTCCTCGCCAGAGGGATGAAGCGTTGCGGTCAAGATGACATTGAGAAGGAAGCCCCCGACCATGAGCCCGCCGGCGATCGTCAGCGTGCGGCTTCGCGAGCTGGCTGTATCCACCCCTTGGCCAACGCGCATGTCCGGACCCATGAGCAGATCCCATCCTCTCGATGTCACCGACCGACATACTTGAGGGTCACCAGATGCAGCCGCTCTCCCAGGACACGCAGCGCCGCCTCACCCAAACGAAGTCTGATCGCGGCCGATTGCGCGAGCGCACGGGGTCACGCCCGTACCAGACAAGCGGATCCAGTCGAGGACCGCATTCCGTGATTGTCGGCGCTGAAGCCGGGATGCTCTTGCCAGACGCCCGGATGAGGGTTCTGCAGCGGGGCACGGGCGGCGGGGGATGAGGCTCTGCTGCATGTTGTCCCGACTGCGGCCGGGCAGGGATTCGTCGTTGTTCTGAGCGGCCTTCCCGGACCGCAGGTCACATCATCCGCCGGGTGCGGCGCGATCCACGTGAGCCTCCTCTCCGCCTCATGGAGAACTGCGCCGTGCACGCGTCTTGCATGGGTCAGAGAAGTGGGCGCAGTCCGTCCAGGGTGACGTCGACGAGGCGGGTCACAGCGGCTTTGGAGGTCAGGCCGGCGGCGGCGTTAAGGGCGTGGAGACAGTACTGCGCGAGCTCGGCGGGTGGGACGTCTGCCCGCAGGTCGCCTGCTTGCGCGCCTTCGGCGATGAGGTCTTCCACGATGCCCGTCAGGTGTCGTTCAGCGTGGGTGATGTGCTCGCCCTGGTGGAGAAGGGCGGCGAGTTCGCCGCCGTGGCGCTGCCGGGCGATGGCCGCGTACGAGCGCAGGACGGCTTCGAGGCGCTGGACGGCTGTCCCTGCGCGGTCGCGGACTTCCGCCAGGTGCTGGAGGTGTCCGGTGATCTGGCGTTCGTGCCAGGCGAGGAGGACCGCGTCGACGTCGGAGAAGTACTTGTAGAGCGTCGCGCGCCCGATGCCGGTCCGCTCCGCGACCTGTGACATGGTCACCGACCGCAGGCCGCCCGCCTCTACCAGCTGGGCGGTGGCGTCCAGGATGGCCTCGCGCACGGCGTGACGGTGGGCGTCGATCGTCTCGTTCCACAGCTTGGGCACCCCCCAAGGATACGGATGTCCAGGGGTGGATACACTTCGCCGCGAGAGAGACACTGTGTCTCGCAAAGAGGTACGGGGCTGGGGCGGTGACGCTCCGGATCAAATTTTGTGGAGGACGCGATGGCCGGCTCACCGCCTCGTTCGGATGCCGATGACGACAACGGGGCACCGCGGTGGGTGAAGGTGTCCGCGGCGGTCGCGGTCGTCCTGGCCGTGGTGTTCGTGATCGTGCACCTGGCCGGCGGCGGGATGCACGGGCACACGCCGTGAGACCGTTCCCGCCGCGGCTGCGCAAGCTGACACTCACCCTCCATGTCGCCGCCTCGGTCGGCTGGCTGGGGGCCGTCGCCGCCTTCCTGGCGCTGGCCGTCGCCGGGCTGTCCAGCAGCTCGCCCCAGACGGTGCAGGGCTCCTATGTGTCGATGGAACTGGTGGGGTGGTCCGTGATCGTTCCCCTCAGCATCGCCTCGCTCCTGACTGGCGTTCTCCAGTCGCTGGGAACCGTCTGGGGGCTGCTGCGCTACTACTGGGTGATCGCGAAACTGCTGATCACGGTGCTGGCCACGCTGCTTCTACTGGTGCACATGCAGCCGGTCGGACACCTCGCCGACGCGGCGGCTCGGGCCACACTGGCGGGCGGCGAGCTGGAAGGCATGCGCATCCAGCTGGTCGCCGACGCGGCCGCCGCCCTGCTGGTGCTGCTCACCGCGGCCGCCCTGTCGGTCTTCAAGCCGCGAGGCGTGACCCGCTACGGTCGCCGCCGCCAGCGCGAGCAGAACCTCCTACCGCACTGAACCTCTCTCCCGAGCCGGTCGTCGCTGGACATCGCCAGATGAACCGCTGCGACGCAAAGGCGCCCGGGCGCACCCGCAGAGGGTGCACCCGGGCGCGCGCCTGAGTGTGAGAGGTCAGTGGTAGGCGTGGACGACAGCGTGGCCCTTGCCCCGGCCGATCATCCACTTGTTGACCGGGGTCGTGATCACGAAGGCGACGGCGAAGCCTCCGAGCAGCGCGGTCCAGAACAGGGCGTCGGACAGGTGAGCGTCCATCGCGCCGCTGAGGGCGATGACGCCGTTGTCGACGAGCTCCATGATCGCGATGGAGACGGTGTCCGCGGCCAGCGCCACCTTGACGGCGCTCCTGAAGTCCAGGCCCGCCCGGCGGAGGGCGAACAGGGTGAAGGAGTAGCCGAAAACGAACGCCAGGGTGATCGCCAGGACCATGGTGGGCACGTTCCCCCGCAGCAGGGCGGTGCCGATGACCATGCCGAGGATCTCCCCGATCGCGCATCCGGTCAGGCAGTGCAGCGTCGCCTTCGCCGCCGTTGCCCAGGACGCGCCGCCATGCCCACCGTGCGCCTGGTGTGCGGCGTGGCCGTGAGCGGTACCGGTGTGGTGTGCGGTGTGGTCCATGACCGTCATCCCCATTCCCGTCCAGTGTGGCCCGTCCCCTTGTCCCACCCTTTCAACGATATACCCCTAGGGGGTATTCCTGTGAAGCGGTGGGACGTGACGAGCAGTGGGGGTGTGCGGGCCCGCGCCGGCGTTCGACACCCCCACTGCTGGAGTGGTCAGCTCTTGCCGAGGAGGTTGTTCATCTGGGTGATCTCGGCGGTCTGCGAGGTGATGATGGCGTCGGCCATCTTCTTGGCGTCGGGGAAGGTGCCGTCGGTCTTCTCGGTCTCGGCCATCGCCACCGCGCCTTCGTGATGCTTGATCATCATCTCCATGAAGGCGGTGTCGAACGCCTTGCCGGACGCCTTCTTGGAAGCCGGCTACAAACGCATCGACGTGCGCTACCGGGAACGTGCCGACGGCGCCACCCTCACCTACACCACCGAAGAACCCGCCCTGGTCGACGCCCTGCACGCCTGGTTCGAAGCACAGCTCAGCGACCACGGCGACCACGCCGAATCCGGCCACTGACCTACGGTGCGAGCACCGCGGAAGACCCTCAGGCGCACACCTCACGATCGGAGTGGATGACTTGAACGAGCCGTACGAACTGGGCGTGGGCGTACCCACCGTCGAGGTCTTCCGCCGCCTGCGCACCGACGCCGGCCTTTCGGACAAAGCTCCAGAAGCGGTCGCGCTCGCCCTGCCCAACACCTGGTACGGCGTGGTCGTTCACCACGAAGGGGAGCCCATCGGCATGGGGCGGATTATCGGGGACGGCGGTACGGCGTTCCAGATCGTCGACGTCTGCGTCCACCCCGCGCACCAGGGCCGCGGCCTCGGCAAGCGCATCTTGGCCGCCCTCACCGAGGAACTGGAGCGTCGGGCGCCCGCCACCGCCTACGTCTCCCTGATCGCCGACGGCCCCGCCCGCTTCCTCTACGAGAAGTACGGCTTCGCAGATACCGCCGCGCACAACTCGATCGGCATGTACCGCGTGCTGGGCGCAGGTTCCGGGTTCAGAGGATCACGAGGGGGCCGATAGGCGGGACATGATGTGGGCGAACACCGCGTCCACCGAGACCTCCGGCAGAACCAGTTCACATAGTCCACACTTTCCTGAATTCAGGATTCTCTGTACTGTCAGGGGTGTGCTGACTGTCGCCTCCGACATCGACGTGCTGGCCCGCTTCGGCCGCGCGCTCGCCGATCCCATCCGCTGCCGGATCCTGCTCGCACTCGTTCAGCGGGCGTCGGGCCGGTGCTCGGTGATCCATCGGGCGGCGAGCAGGCCCGAGGCGGCGGTGAGGACCGCGGCGGCGACGACAGTGGCGTTCAGGCCGAGCCAGTCGGCGAGCACACCGGCAACGAGCGCTCCGGCGGCGTAGCCGATGTCACGCCAGAACCGGTACGTGCCCAGCGCGTTGGCCCGCCAGGCCGGGTGGGCGTGGTCGGAGATGGACGCGATGAGGGCCGGGTAGACCATGGCCGTGCCGAGACCGAGGAAGACCGCGGAGATGATGCCCGCGAGCAGGGGCCGGTCGAGTAGTACGAGAGCGAGGACGAAGCCGACGGACTGGACGAGCATGCCGTAGACGATCAGCGGCTTGCGGCCGATGCGGTCGGCGAGGTGACCGGTGGGGATCTGCCCGAGCCCCCACAGGATCGGATAGAGACCCTTGATGAGGCCGACCGCGGCAAGTCCCAGGCCGTGGTCGGTGAACAGCAGGGGGAAGACGCCCCAGGTCAGGCCGTCGTTGAGGTTGTTGATCAGACCGGCCTGGCTGGCGCCGCGCAGGGATCGGTCGCGCCAGGAGGTCCGGGTGAACGTGGCCTTCAGGCCGGTGTCCTCGCCGGTGGGAAGCGGCTTGGTGTGGTTGGCCAGTTCGAGCGCGACGTGGGCAGCGGTGTCGCGGACGACCAGCGCCAGCGCGAGGCCTGCGACGACGAAGATGACGCCGATGAGTTCGGGGACAGGACGCAGGCCGTAGCTGGTGGCGAGGTAGCCGGTTAGCAGGGCGGTGACGCCGACCGCGGTGTAGCCGGCGGCCTCGTTCAGCCCGGTGGCGAGCCCGCGGCGCGAGGGACCGACGAGATCGATCTTCATGTTGACCGTCATCGACCAGGTCAGGCCCTGGTTCAGGCCCAACAGCACATTAGCGGCGACGATCCAGCCCCAGGACGGCGCGTAGGCCAGAGCGAAGGGGACGGGAATGCCGAGGACCCAGCCGGCCACCAGCAGTTGCTTGCGGCGGAAGCGGGCGGTCAGGGCGCCGGCGGCGAGGTTGGTGAACGCCTTGGTGAGGCCGAAGGCGATGATGAAGGAGAAGACGGCCAGGTCGCTGGTGAGTCCGAAGGTGTCGGAGCCGATGAGCGGGACGGTGGTGCGCTCGAGGCCGACCAGGCCGCCGACGCAGATGTTGACGATGACCAGCAGGGTGAACTGCAGCCGGTTCTCCCGCAGGCCGAGCCGTACGGGCCGGCCGCGTGCGTCGGTCGTCGGGGTGGGGTGTGTGGTGCTCACGAGGTGGTGTCCCCGGTTCCCTGGATGAGCTGCTGGCCGTGGGCTTCGGCGTACTCGGCGGCTCCGCCGTCGAGCACGGCAATGTCGGTGTGGCCGGCACGTTCCAGGACGCTGGCCGCGGTCATGCCGCGCTCGCCGTGGGCGCAGGCCACGACCGCGCCCTCGGGGGCGTCGACGGCGGCTGCGGCGAGGGAACCGAGTTCGATGTTCAGGGCGCCGGGGACGTGCCCGGCGGCGAACTCCGCGTCCTGGCGGACATCGACGTAGGGGCGGCCCTCGGCATGGCTGGGGGTGAGGAAGGCGGTGGTGGTCTGCGGGTTGCCGTCGGCGGTCCAGGCCGCCATGCCGCCCGCGAGCCGTCCGGCCAGACGCTCGTAGCCGATCTTGTACGACTGCCACACGATCTCGGCGAGGTCCTGTCCGCCGCCGGTGACGAAGACGACCGGGTCGGTGTCCGGCAGCAGCCAGCCGAGCCAGGTGGCGAACTGGCCGCGCAGGGGGATGGACAGGGAGCCGGGGATGTGGCCGGCCGCGTAGTCGGCCGCCGGGCGGACGTCGACGACCTGGGCGCCGTCGGCGAGCAGCGCCTTGACCTGTCCGGCGTCGAGCGCGGGCAGCAGCGGGGCGGCACTCAGGACGGCGGGGCCGCGCCGGTTGGCTTCGCCGAGGCGGTCGAAGTAGTCGGGGTAGCTGCCCAGGCCGGCCACCAGCTGCTTGACGAAGGCGTCCTCGTCCGCGGCGGCGAGCAGGGGGTTGGTCTGCTTCTGCGTGCCGATGGTGGAGGTGCGCTCGTTTCCGCGTACGGCGGAGCAGAAGGAGCCGGCGCCGTGGGTGGGCCAGACGGCGGTGGCGTCGGGCAGGGTGATCAGGCGCTTCAGCGAGCGGTACTGGGCGCGGGCGAGTTTCTCGGTGCGATCCGCGCCGAGGAGATCGGTGCGGGCGGCGGAGTTCACGATCATCGAGCCGCCGGTGAACACCCCGAGTTCCCGGCCGCCGTCGTGGAGGAGGAAGGAGAGGTGCTCGTCGGTGTGGCCGGGAGTGGCCAGGGCCCGCAGCGTCAGGCCGCCGAGATCGACCTCGTCGCCGTCTGCGAGGCCCCGGTGACCGAAGGCCCGCCGCCCGGCGGCGGAGGCGAGGATTTCCGCTCCGTCGTCGTGGGCGAGCTGGACGGCGCCGGAGAGGAAGTCGGCGTGCAGGTGGGTGTCGGCGGCGAACGCGACGGTGAGACCGCGCCGCGCGGCCGCTGCCTTCAGGGCCCGCAGGTCGCGGCTGGCGTCCACCGCGAGCGCGCGGCCGTCGCCGAGATCGACGAGGTAGGCACTGTTGCCCAGCCCCTGGTCGACCAGCGGTATGAGGTGGTCGTCGGCGAAGCCCATCCTGCGTCCTTCCAACGGAACAACCTGGCGGCAGCCATTGCCGCCAGCCTTCAGTTACAATAATCCATAGATTATTGGAGGAAGCAATGCGGGATGCCACCTCAAGCGGCGCCAAAGCCGCCCTCTACGACGCCTTCGCGACCAGCGGCAAAGCACTGGCCAGCGGAAAGCGCCTGGAACTGCTGGATCTGCTGGCCCAGGGAGAGCGCACCGTCGACGCGCTCGCGAAGGCCGCCGGGCTGAACCTGACCACCGCCTCCGCGCACCTCCAGACGCTCAAGCAGGCCGGGTTCGTCGCGACCCGCCGGGAAGGCGTGCGCATCCACTACCGGCTCGCCGGTGACGATGTGGCCCAGCTGTTCGCGCTGCTGCGCAAGGTCGCCGAAGCCCACCAGGCCGCCGTGCCCGCCGCCCGCGACGCCTACCTCGGCGAGGACACCACCGGCGAGATGAGCCACGAGGAACTGCGCGCCCGCGTGGCGGCCGGCGATGTCGTCGTGCTGGACGTCCGGCCGGTGGAGGAGTACCTCGCCGGACACATCCCCGGCGCCCTCTCCATCCCGGTCAACGAGCTGGCCGACCGGATCAACGAACTGCCCGAGAACCTGGAGATCGTCGTCTACTGCCGCGGCGAGTACTGCGTCCTGGCCTACGACGCCGTACGGCTTCTCACCGACCTCGGCCGCCGCGCGATCCGGCTCAACGACGGCATGCTGGAGTGGCGCCTGTCGGAGCTGCCCGTCGACGCCTCGGACCTGACGTGACCGCCCCAGGCGGCAACCTCCCCCTGCATCCGGGACTGGCCGGCGGGCCGGTCTACCTGGACTACAACGCCACCACTCCGATCGACCCACGCGTCACCGAGGCCATGTGGCCGTACCTGACGGACTTCTTCGGCAACCCCTCCAGCAGCCACCCGTACGCCGACACCCCCCGCCGGGCGCTCGCCGAGGCCCGCGCCCAGGTCGCCGGTCTGATCGGCGCCGGACCCGGCGAAATCGTGTTCACCGGCTCGGGATCCGAAGCCGACCTGCTCGCCCTGCGCGGCGCGGTCCTGGCCTCCGGCCACCCGCACCCGCATGTGATCACCCAGGCAACCGAGCACCCTGCCGTCCTGGAGACCTGCCGGGCCCTTGAGCGGCTGCACGGCGCGCGGCTGACCATGCTGCCGGTCGACCCTGAAGGGCTCATCAAGCCGACCGCTCTGGCCACAGCCTTGACCGAGGACACGGTGCTGGTGTCGGTGATGGCGGCGAACAACGAGACCGGCGTCCTCCAGCCGATCGCGGAACTCGCCGCGCTCGCCCATGAGCGCAGGGCGCTGTTCCACTGCGACGCCGCCCAGGCCGCCGGAAAGATTCCCCTCGATGTCGGTGAGCTGGGCGTGAACCTGCTCACGGTGGTGGGCCACAAGATGTACGCGCCGAAAGGCGCGGCCGCCCTGTACGTGCGTGACGGGGTTCGGCTGGAGCCGGTCGTCTACGGCGGCGGGCAGGAGCGCGGCCTGCGTGCGGGTACGGAGAACGTCGCCCTGGCCGTCGCGCTCGGCACCGCCGCACAACTCGCGGCCGCTGAGCTCGCCGACGACGCCCCGGCCCGCATCGCGGCCCTGCGCGACCACCTCCACCAACGGCTCACCGACAGCCTGCCCGGCCGTGTGCACCTCAACGGCCCGGAGAAGAACCGCCTGCCGAACACCCTGAACGTCAGCATCGACGGTGTCCTCGGGCATCAGCTCCTCGCCGCCGCACCCGAGCTCGCGGCCTCGACCGGCTCGGCCTGCCACAGCGGCACCCACACCCCTTCCCCCGTGCTCACCGCCATGGGCCTCAAGCGGGACCGCGCGCTCGGCGCGCTGCGGTTGTCCCTGGGCCGCTGGACCACGGCCGGCGATATCGAGACGGCGGCAGCGGCCCTCACCCGGGCGGCTGCCGCGCTGTGACCGGGCCCACCGGCCCGGAGTCAGAAGAATCGACGAGCAGCAGGAGAGGCATGACCGAGAACACCGCGCACGGACTGTCCACCCGCAGCGTCCACGCCGGCGAACGCCGCGACCCTGAAGGGGCCATCCACACCCCGCTCTACAACCACTCCACCTTCGCGTTCGACACCACCGCCGCCCTCCTCGACGTCGTCGAAGGCCGCAAGTCCGGGAACCTCTACACCCGCTACGGCCTCAACCCCACCATCCGTTCCACCGAGGCCAAGCTCGCCGACCTCGAAGGCGCCGAGCAGGCCCTGGCGTTCTCCTCCGGCATGGCCGCCGAAGCCGCGACGTTCCTCGCGCACTGCCGCACCGGCGACCACATCGTGTGTATCGGCGAGGTCTACGGCGGCACCTTCGAGCTCCTCGGCGACAACCTGCCGCAGGTCGGCATCACCACCACGTTCCTGCGCGCCGCCGAGGTCGACCGGCTGCCCGAGGTGCTGACCGGCCGGACCCGGATCGTGTTCTTCGAGACCCCGGCCAACCCCACCCTGACCGTCTTCGACATCGCCGCCATCGCCGAACAGGCCCGCACGGTCGGCGCGCTGACGGTGGTGGACAACACCTTCGCCACCCCCGTCAACCAGAACCCCCTCCAGCACGGCGCGGACCTGGTCGTGCACTCCGCGACCAAGTACCTCGGCGGCCACTCCGACCTGACCGCCGGCGTCCTGACCGGCCCCGCCGAACACCTCGCCCCGGTGGCAGGGTGGCGCAAGAACCTCGGCCAGGTCATCGCCCCCGAGACCGCCTTCCTCCTCGCCCGCTCCATCCGCTCCCTGCCCGTCCGGGTCCGCGCGCAGAACGACACCGCCGCCGCGGTCGCCGCCTTCCTCGCCACGCACCCGCGCGTGGCCCGCGTCCACTACCCGGGGCTGGCCACCGGCGAGCAGAAGCGCATCGTGGACGCGCAGATGCGCGGCGGGGGCGGCATGCTCAGCGCCGTCCTGGACGCGGACGCCGACCAGACCGCCGCCGTGGTGGACCGGCTGCGGCTGTTCGCCATCGCGCCCAGCCTCGGCGGAGTCGAGTCCCTGGTCACCCAGCCCATCACCACCACCCACCATGGCCTGGACCCGGCCGAGCGCACCAAGCGCGGCATCGCCGACAGCATGGTCCGCCTGTCCGTCGGCCTCGAAGACGCCGACGACCTGATCGCCGACCTCGCCCAAGCCCTCGACACCGCCTGACAGCCCTCTTCCTTCCGCCCACCGGACCCGTACGAGGACCCGGTGGGTGCCCCGTACGACCTCTGCACCTGCACGAAAGGCCTCCATTTCCGTGACCGGCTTCCCCCTCCACGACGAGGCCACCGCACCCGCCGAGGCCCTCCCGCACCTCGCCGCGGCCCGCGAACGCATGGGTTTCCTCACCACCCTCAACGCCGTCATGGCCGAATCCCCGCAACTCCTGGCTGGCTACACCGCCCTGGCCCAGCAGTTCGCCGCTTCCTCCCTGCCGAAGCCCGCGCAGCAGGTCGTCCTGCTCACCGCGAGCGTCGCCAACGCCTGCCCGCACTGCGTTGCCGCGCACTCCACCCTCGCCCTGCGCGCCGGTCTCACCCCGGACGACGTCAACGCCCTACGCGACGCCACCACGTTGCAGGACCCGTCACTGGAAGCCGTACGCCGCCTCACCCAGGCCATCGTCGACAAGCGCGGCTGGGCCGACGAGCAGGACATCGCCGGCTTCCTCGCCGCCGGACACACCCACCGCCAGATCCTGGACATCGTCCTGGGCGTCGGCATGAAGACCCTGTCCAACTACACCAACCACCTCACCCACACACCCGTCGACCCGGCGTGGCACGACCAGCAGTGGACACCGCCAGCAACCACAACCCCCTGACGCACCCACTGCCAACCGCCGCACGCAGGAAGAGACATGACCAGCACCGCACCCGCCGTCCCCGCCTCCATACCCGACGCCGCCCAAGCGCAGCGCCGCATCCTGCGCGTCTTGGTCGCGTCCCAGGTCCTCAGCGGCGCCGTGTCTCGCCGCCGGCGTCACCGTCGGCGCCCTCCTCGCGCAGGACATGCTCGGCTCCACCAGCCTCGCCGGACTGCCCAGCGCCCTGTTCACCGCCGGCTCCGCCCTCGCCGCCGTCACCGTCGGCCGCATCTCCCAAGCCCGCGGCCGCCGCCCCGGCCTCGCCACCGGCTACCTCACCGGCGCCATCGGCTCCGCCGGCGTCATCACCGCCGCCGTACTCGACAACCCCGTCCTGCTGTTCATCGCCCTGTTCGTCTACGGAGCCGGCACCGCCACCAACCTCCAGGCCCGCTACGCCGGAGCCGACCTCGCCGCACCCGGCCACCGCGCCCGCGCCGTCTCCACCGTCCTGGTCGCCACCACCCTCGGCGGCGTCGCAGGCTCCAACCTCGCCGCCCCCGCCGGCACCCTCGCCGAACACCTCGGCATCCCCCACCTCGCCGGCCTCTTCGTCATCTCCGGCGCCGCCTACGCCCTGGCCGCACTCGTCCTCGCCCTCTGGCTGCGCCCCGACCCGCTACTCCTGGCCCGCGCCGTCGCCCAGGCCAAGGAAGCCGACGCCGCGACCAACCCGACCGCCCCCGATACCGCCGACACGCACGAGGGTCGCAGCGGCGTGGTCCTCGGCGCGCTGGTCATGATCCTCACCCAGCTCGTCATGGTCGCGATCATGACGATGACGCCGGTCCACATGCACGACCACGGCCACTCCACCGCCGCCTCCGGCCTCGTCATCGGCATCCACATCGGCGCCATGTACCTGCCCTCCCCGCTCACCGGCTGGCTCGTCGACCGCTACGGGCGCATGAAGATCGCCGCCACCTCCGGCATCACCCTCCTGGCCGCCGGGATCCTCGCCGCCGCAGCCCCCGGCGACTCCGTCGCCCTCCTCGCGCTCGCCCTGGCCCTGCTGGGACTGGGCTGGAACTTCGGCCTCGTCTCCGGCACAGCGATCATCACCGACACCGTGCCGCTCGCCACCCGAGCCAAGACACAAGGACTGGTCGACGTCTCCATCGCCCTCGCCGGTGCCACCGGCGGCATCACCTCGGGCATCATGGTCGCCGCCACCAGCTACCCCACCCTCGCCCTCACCGGCGGAGCCCTCTCCCTCGCCCTGCTGCCCGCCGTCGCCGCCACCGCCTACCGCCGATGAACCCCACGAACCCCGAAACCCCCGCGCCCGACATCACCGTCGACGGCACCGGCCTGCTCTGCGTCACCCTCCTGCTGCGCCTGCGCAAAGAGATCGACGGCGCCAAGCCGGACACCGTCGTCCACGTCATCGCCACCGACCCCGCCGCCCCGCTCGACCTGCCCGCCTGGTGCCACATGACTGGCCACCACTACCTCGGCCCCGTCCCCGACGACGAACGGCCGGTGTACGCACTGCGGATCGCCGCCAGCGCACGCCCCACCCGATCCGGCGCCCCCTGGCATGCGGACAACCCCGACGGTTAACCGCCTCTCCCCTTGCCACCTACACAGCGACACATTCCTCAGCCCAGCGACAGCCGGCGCAGTCCTTTGCCAACAAAGCTGCGTCGTCACACTGATCACGATGCTGTCACGACGGAGGGGTTCTTCAAGACCGGCGTCACACGGAGCCCGAATTCCACACCTGTACGAGGTGAATGGCGGGATAGGCCCGCCCCACCCTTCAGGAGCGCCCTGTGGCGAGCACCGCAGACGAGCCCGAACAGCCCCTTGACCGGGGGGAGCAGCCCCCCTCCGTGGACCCCTCCATCACCCCCTCCGCGCCCCGTCATCACGGGCCGGACGTTTTTGCAGGTCACCCCCGGCGGACAGGGGGGCGGCGCAGGTCCGACAACCCTCTTGCCTCAAGGCGTCCTACTCACAGGAAGAACTCGACGGGGCCCAGGCGAAGGGAGCTGCTGCAGGCGCTTGGGATCTTCCAGAGGGCGACGCCAGATCAGTTGTGGAAGCTGACCCGGCCGGACAACCAGCACGACAAGCTCGTACGGGACACCCTTCTGGATCTTCAGGACCACCACCTGGTGAGGATCGAGTTGGTACGGGAGGACCAGCGGCAGGTGTGGGTGCTGACCAAGCGCGGACACAGCGAGGCGAAGAAGCTGCTGGAGCCGAAGGGCATACGGGTCTCGGCGCTGCGTGAGGAGAAGTACGACCCGGACACCGGGGAACTGCTTGGCGCCAGCTACGACGACCACGCCGCGGCGGTCACTACGACGGCCGCCGAACTCCACCGTGCCGGGATCGGGCACCGGCTCGGCTTCGCCACCGAGATTCCGCACCGGCTCGCGGACGGGTACGTCCAGCGGGCAGACCTGGTGGTGCGGGCGCCAGCGGCCGGTGTGCCGGTGATGCTGCTGGAGATCGACCGCCGTACCGAGGACGCGCACGACCTGGTGTCCAAGGTGCGCCGGTACTGGGAGTGGGGCCGGCTGTTGGCACCGGACGCGGACAAGCACACCGTGAACCTGGTCCGCTCTCAGCCGGGCGCGATCGAGGATGTCGGCCACGAGAAGCGGCTGTGGCGGCGGGTCTATCCGCAGACCGGCCGGGAGGGCCTGGTGCCACTCGCGTTCGTGTTCGCCGACACCACCGAGGCGAAGGTCGACAACACCGTGAAGGTCCTCGAGGCAGCCGGCCGCCGTTTCTGGGCGCCGCGCCGGTACGAGACCTACTACCGCGAGGCGATCACGGCGAAGGACTACAGCCAGGCCGTGCCGGTCGTCTTCACCACCCTGGAGCAGCTGATGGAGCACGGCGCGGACGCGGCGGTGTGGCGGCGCCTGGGGCGCAAGGACGAACAGACCCTGACCGACGCGCTCAACAACCCCGACGGCGACGCTCTCTACCGCCGTCAGTACGCCCGCGCCGAAGCGGAGGACGAGCGCCGCCGTGCCGCTGAGCGAGAGGCGCAGCGCCCCGTGTGCAAGCGGTGCGGGCAGAAGTTCACCGACCAGCGCTGGGAGGAGACCACCGCACACCGAACGGCCTGGAACGCCGGGGACCTGTCGGTGTGCGGCACCTGCCACGCCGACGACGTCGCCCGCGAGGAAGCCGCAGCCGAAGCCGCCCGTCTCCAGGCTGCCGCACCGCCGGAGCCGGAAGACGACGGCCAGGAGCCGGGCAAGCCCCGCCGCAGCCTGTTCCGCCGGCGGACCTGACCCGGGCAAGCCAAAGGCGCTCCTGGGCAAGCCACCCTCCAACGGGGGCTTGCCCAGGCCGCACCCTCGGCGCTGGGCTGGAGACCGCGCGCCGAGACCCGGCCCGATGCGAAGGAGGAACAGGTGAGCACCTTCGAGACGGGACAGACGGTCGTACGGCGCGACGTACACGGCTCAGGCCGGGTGTGGAGCGAGCATGCGCTGCGCGTCGTCGCCGACACCAGCGAGGCCCTGGTGGCCGCCTGCCCGCCAGGAGCTGAGACGCGCTGGCCGGCCCTGTACGTCAAGGCCCGCGATGATGGCGACCGATCGGTACGCACGGAGGCGTTCGACGCGATGGCGACCGGCGTGTGGGAGCTCGCGGACGCCGTGTGGCAGGAGACCGAGCTGCTGCTGTGGAAGCCGCCGACGGCATGGTTCAGCGTCAACGCCTTCTACACCAGCGGCGGGCTGCGGAACTGGTACGTGAACTTCGAGCACCCCACCCGCCGTACGACGGACGGGTTCGACACCTTCGACCTCACCGTGGACCTGGTCGTCGACCCCGACCTGACCAGCTGGGAGTGGAAGGACGAAGACGAGTACGCGCACGTGCGGCGGCTCGGCATCGTCACCGACACCGAGCACCAGGCCGTGGACGCCGCCCGCGACCAGGTCATTGCCATGCTCACCGAGCACTCCGGCCCGTTCGCCGACGCCGCCTCGTGGATGTCCTGGCGGTGGAACCCGGCCTGGCCCGCCCCCCGACTGCCGCGCCCGATGCAGGGCAGGAAGGGGGTTGCACCGACGGGCGGCTGAACCGTTGTCTGGACGGTTGCCCCCAGCGGGGGACCAAAGCACTGCGGCCCGCCCTGGACCTGGTCGTGCGCGCACTGGCGAGCAGCTCCAGATCGTGGGCACCGGATCGCAGGGCGACACCGTGACCAGCCCGCTGGCCCGCCGCTTCACCTCATAAGGCCCGGTGTTGCGCTAGGTGTTGCGGTAGAGGTTGCGCCCAAGTGTTGCGCTGAGTGTTGCGGTAGATGTTGCGCCGGCCTCCACAGCGCCCCGGAGTCTGCCCAGGTCACCACGTGCGTACGGCGTGGTCGGGCTGCTGACATCCCCGTTGCGACCCCCTTCGACCATGCCCTGGCTGGAGTTGAGGATGAGGGAGGGCGGGCTGGGC
>NZ_LIRK01000029.1 GCF_001419765.1 Streptomyces torulosus | reverse complement strand
CCCGAGTCACTAGGCGCCCGGTACATACCCCCTCTGCTTGTCCACCACATGCGGCAGCCTCCGCCCGGCCTCCCACAGGTCGTACGACTTCACGAACTGCTCGGACAGGGCGTCGCGCCAGCCCACCGTGTCGCCGCTCATGTGGGGCGAGACGATCAGGCCGGGTACGTCCCACAGCGGGTCGTCCACCGCGAGGGGCTCCCGGTCGAAGACGTCCAGCGCCGCCCCCGCGATCCACCGCCGGCGCAGGGCGTCCACGAGCGCGTCCTCGACCACGAGCTGTCCGCGGCCCACGTTCACGAAGCGCGCGGAGGGCTGCATGACGCCGAAGCGGCGGGCGTCGAACATGCCGCGGGTCTCCTCCGTCAGCGGGGCCGCCGCGATCACCCAGTCGGCGCGGGCGAGCAGCCGGTCGAGGTCCTCGGGGCCGTGGACACCGACGCGCGCCACCCGGCCGACGAGGGCGCTGTGCACGCCGATCGCCTTCAGCGACCGTACGATCGCCCGCCCGATGGGCCCCGACCCCACCACGCAGGCACGGCTTCCCGCGACGCGCAGCGTCTCGCGGTGTCGCCACTCCCGGCGCCCCTGGAGCTCCCAGCTGCGCGGCAGGTCCTTCGCCATGCTCAGGACGAGCGCGGCGACGTACTCGGCGATGGGCTCGTCGAAGATGCCGCGGGCGTTCGTCACCACCGTGTCGGAGGCGACGAGTTCGGGGCACAGGAGGTGGTCGACGCCTGCGCTCGCCGTGTGCACCCAGCGGGGGCGGGGGCCGTCCCCGGGCCAGGCGTCCCGTACCGCGTGGGAGGTGAAGTCCCACACGAGCAGCACGTCGGCGTGCGGCAGCCGCTCGGGCAGCGTCGACGCGTCGGTGTACTCGATCGTCGCCCGTCCGGTGAGGCGCCCGAGCCGGGGGCGGGGCTCGGCGTCGAGGACGAGGAGCGTCGGTCTGCGCGTCGCGGTCATATCGCTGGGAAACCGTCCGTAGTGCGGCCTGGACGGAGCGCGGATCGTGGCGGGATGCGACTCGATCGGCCCCGTGGGATGCGTGTGACATGCACTGATGGACCACGCTCGCACCCGAACCCCCCGCCGTCAACATGGACTTGCACACGTTCTGTCGCCGACATCTCTCTCTGCGTGAGGCCGGTGGACGTTGTCCCGTGCACGCCTCTTCGGCCACGGGCCACGAGGTCGTCCCCGGCCCGGTGCGGGGCGTGGATCCGCGTTCTCTCGGCCAACCAGGTGACGATGAGGGGCGGCGGAGCGTCACCTGGGTACCCGGGCGGTGGGTCCGTACCAGGCTCTGCTCGACGAGTCGGCCAGGCAGGCGTCCGGTGCGGGGCCGTCACACCACCGCCGGCGCCGCCGGAAGAACAGGAAGGTTGGGCATGACCGCTCTCGGACTCCTCCACCCGGGCCACTCCGCCGAGGACGACTATCCACGCATAGAGCAGCTCCTGGGCAGCGACATCCGGGTCGACCTCGCGCAGATCGACGTCGGTGAGGACCCGCACCGGGTGGACGCGCTGCGGGAGATGGGCGCGCCCGAGCGGCTGGCCGCGGGCTGCGAGTCCCTGCGGCTGTCCGGCGCGGAGGCGGTCGTCTGGGCGTGCGCGGGCGGCAGCTTCGTCCTCGGCTACGAGGGCGCCCATGAGCAGATCCGTGCCCTGGCCCGTACGGCGGGTCTGCCCGCCTCCTCCACGGCCTTCGCTTTCGTGCACGCGGCGCGGGAGGTGCACGCGGCCCGTGTGGCCGTCGCCGCGACGTACCCGGACGACGTGAGCCGCCTCTTCGTCGACTTCCTGACGGCGGGCGGGCTGGAGGTCGTCTCCGCGCGCGGGGCCGGCGTCGCCACGGCGGCGGAGGTGGGCGCCTGGACCGTCGACGACATCCTCGCCCTCGCCCGGGACGCGGACCGTCCCGACGCCCAGGCGCTCCTGCTGCCCGACACGGCCCTGCGCACCGCCTCCCACATCCCCGACCTGGAGAAGGAGCTGGGCAAGCCGGTCCTCACCGCCACCCAGGTCAGCGTCTGGGAGGCCCTGCGCCTGGCCGACCGCAGGGTGAACGCCCCGGAGCTGGGCGCCCTGTTCACCAGGGAACCGATCGTGCAGGCGTGAGCCGGCGGAACGATCCGACGGTGCCGGGTGCCGTCCCGGGCAGGTCCCGCGCCCCGCGCGTTCAGGGGCGCGGGGAGCCGCGCGGGCGGCCGCCGCGGCCGCGGTCGAGGGCGGTCGGGCCCGCGGCACGGTGTGTGCGGGGGTCGTGAAGGGGCCACAGATGGCCCGAATACATCGCATGGGGTCGGGTAGCCGCGCGGCCATGGCTCCAGCAACGAAGACTTCCGGAAGAACCGGCACCCCACGTGACCCCAGCCGCCGGGCGCTGCTCGCCGGCGCGTCCGCGCTCGCGACCGCGGGCGCGCTGGGCGCCGCCGGGTGCAGCCGGGTCGCCTCCGCCTCCGGTGTGAAGGGGGGTGACCTGCTGGACCGGCTGCGCGCGCAGGGCGTGGCGCGGCTCGGTATCGCCGGGGAGATCCCGTTCGGCTACATCGACACGAACGGCGAACTGACCGGCGAGGGACCGGAAGTGGCCAGGATCATCTTCCGGCGGCTGGGCGTGGAACGCGTCCAGCCCGTGCCCACCGAGTTCGGCTCGCTCATACCCGGCCTGAACTCCCAGCAGTTCGACGTGGTGTCCGCCGGGATGTACATCAACCCCGAGCGCTGCGGGCAGGTCATCTTCTCCGAGCCGGACCACCAGATGCTCGACGCGTTCGTGGTCCGCAAGGGCAACCCCAAGGGCCTCAACGACTACGCGGACGTGATCCGCGCCAAGGCCAGGTTCGCCACCGGCTCCGGGTACGCGCAGATCGAGCACGCGGTCGAGGCGGGTTACCCGGAGAGAGACATCGTGATCGTCCCCGACCAGGTCGCGGGCATGAACGCCGTCGAGGCGGGCCGTGTCGACGTGTTCGCGGGGACGTCCCTGACCACCCGTGAGGTCGTCAAGAAGTCCCGCAGGACGGAGGCCACCGAGCCGTTCGCCGCGCGCGTCGACGGCAAGCCGCGGGTGGACGGCGCGGGCTTCGCGTTCCGGCGCACCGAGACGAAGCTGCGGGACGCCTTCAACACCGAGCTGCGGAAGATGAAGGAGAGCGGCGAGCTGCTCAGGGTCCTGCGGCCGTTCGGGTTCACGAAGGTCGAGATGACCGACCTCACGATGCGGGAGCTCTGTCGCGCATGACGTCGGGCCTGTGGGAACTCGTCCTGCGCGGTGTCTGGGTCACCGTCCAACTGCTGGTGTTCGGCGGACTTCTGGCCACGGCCGTCTCCTTCGCCGTGGGGATCGCGCGTGTCGACCGCCGGTGGATCGTCCGCTTCCTCGCGGGCGTCTACACCGAGGTGTTCCGCGGTACCTCCGCGCTGATCATGATCTTCTGGGTGTACTTCGTGCTGCCGTTGGCCTTCGGCTGGCAGCTCGTGCCGATGTGGGCGGCCGTCCTCGCCCTCGGGCTGACCTACGGGGCGTACGGCGCCGAGATCGTGCGCGGCGCCCTGAACTCCGTCGACCCGGCGCAGCGCGAGGGCGGGATCGCACTGAGCTTCTCCCCGTGGCAGCGGATGCGGCTGATCCTGCTGCCGCAGGCGGTCCCGGAGATGATCCCGCCCTTCGCCAACCTGCTGGTCGAACTGCTCAAGGGCACGGCACTGGTGTCGATCATGGGCATGGGCGACCTCGCCTTCAGCGGCAGCCTGGTGCGGCTGGCGCTCCAGGAGAGCGTGGAGATCTACACGTACATCCTGCTCATCTACTTCGTGATCGCCTTCCTGCTCACCCGGGCCATGCGGGCCCTGGAGCGGCGACTGAAGGCCGGGGTCGGCAGGGCTCCGGCGAAGGCGGGCGGGGCGCGGGCGCGCGTACCCGAGACGGCGGGCGCCGGAGGGGGTGCGTGATGAACTGGGACTGGAACGCGGTCGTCGACTTCCTCCCGCACTTCCGGGACGGCCTGATCGTCACCCTGCAGGCGCTGGCGCTGGGCTCGGTGGTGTCGTTCGCGCTCGGGCTGGTGTGGGCGCTGCTGGTGCGGACGCCGACCCGCTGGGTGAGCTGGCCGGTGGGTGTCTTCACGGAGTTCGTCCGGAACACCCCGCTGCTGGTGCAGCTGTTCTTCCTCTTCTACGTGCTGCCCGAGTGGGGCCTGACGTTCTCGGCGCTGACCACGGGTGTCTTCGCGATCGGGCTGCACTACTCGACGTACACGATGCAGGTCTACCGCGCCGGTATCGAGGCGGTGCCCGCGGGCCAGTGGGAGGCGGCCACGGCGCTGAACCTGCCGCTGCGGCGCACCTGGACGGTGGTGATCCTGCCGCAGGCGGTCCGCCGGGTGGTGCCCGCGCTGGGCAACTACGTGATCTCGATGCTCAAGGACACCCCGATCCTCATGGTGATCACCGTCCCGGAGATGCTCGGCGAGGCACGGCTCTACGCCCAGGAGACCTTCCGCTTCACCGAGCCCCTGACCGTCATCGGAGTGGCGTTCATCGTCATCTCCTATCTCGCCTCCGTCCTCCTGCGAACCCTGGAGCGTCGCCTTGTCCGCTGACACCCCGCTGTTGAAGGAAGCCGGCTCCCGCGCCGACCGTGCCGCGGACCGCGCCGAGCTGATCCGCTTCGAGAACGTGACCAAACGATTCGGCAGCAATACGGTGCTGGACCGGCTCGACTTCTCCGTCGACGCCGGCAAGCACGTCACGCTGATCGGCCCGTCCGGCTCCGGCAAGACGACGATCCTGCGGCTGCTGATGACCCTGACCAAGCCCGACGAGGGCACGATCACCGTCGGCGGACAGCGGCTGTTCCCGGCGAGCGACAAACAGTGCCGCGAGGTCCGCAAGAACATCGGGATGGTGTTCCAGCAGTTCAACCTGTTCCCCAACATGAAGGTGCTGCGCAACATCACCGAGGCGCCGGTCACCGTCCTCGGCCTGTCCAAGGACGAGGCCGAGGCGCGCGCCCGGGAGCTGCTGGACATGGTCGGGCTCGCCGACAAGTGCGACTCCTACCCGACCCAGCTCTCCGGCGGGCAGCAGCAGCGGGTGGCCATCGCCCGCGCCCTGGCGATGCGCCCGCAGGTGCTGCTCCTCGACGAGGTGACGTCCGCGCTCGACCCCGAACTGGTCGCGGGTGTGCTCGATCTCCTCCGGGACATCGCCCGCACCACCGACATCACGATGCTCTGTGTGACCCACGAGATGAACTTCGCCCGTGACATCTCGGATCAGGTTCTGATGTTCGATTCCGGCCAGGTCATCGAGTCGGGCAGCCCCGAGAAGATCTTCGGCGAACCCGAGCACGAACGCACGCGGGAGTTCCTCGGCGCGGTCCTCTGATTACGTGCCGTGAGCGGTCGAACACGGCGGAACATCCGAGGTGGAGCCGCCGGGCCATGACTCTGGCATATGCCAGAGTGCTGATCCACCAGCTGAGAGGCCCGGAGGCCCCTGGAATTTCTGCCGAACAACCCCTGCGCGTAAGCCCCTTGGGCCGTATCGTGGGACACGGCAAGCTGTCCGAAAAACGGCCCGAGAAGCGCAGGGGGAAACCGTGGCGCTCAAGCACGAGCCGACCGCGCCGAACCACTCGGCCCAGGACGCGCTGCGCGTCCTGGAGACAGTGGCGCGGCACGCAGGTGGCGTCACCGACGCCGAGATCGCCCGCCGGACCGGCGTCGGCAGCGAGCGGTTGACCGCGCTCCTGCTGATGCTGCGCCGCGAGGGATATGTGGAGCAGACCACCGACGGCGCCTATGTCACCGGAGTCGCACTCGCCAGGCTGGGTTCCGCCCAGGGCCATGACCAGGCCCTGAGCGAGCAGCTCCAGCGCACCCTGGACCGGCTGCGCGACTCGGTGGGCGCCGCCGTCTACATCAGCCGCTACGAGGACGGGGAGATCAAGGTCACCGGCTGCGCCGAGGGACCGGGCACACCCGCCGTGCACCAGTGGGTCGACTTCCGTTCGGCGGCCCACGCCACCGCCATAGGCAAGAGCCTGCTGGGCCAGCTCGACCTCAACGCCCGGCGGGACCACCTGTCCCGGCACCGGCCGGCCCGGCTCACATCCCGCACGATCACCAACGAGAGGGTGCTGCTGAGCAAACTCGACGCCCAGTCGCCGACGGTCCCGGTCCTCGACCTCCAGGAGTACGCGCCGGGCACGGTCTGCGCGGCCGTCCCCATCACCGCGGGCTCCTCCGTCGGGTGTCTGGCGCTGTCACTGCCCCTGGAACACGCGCACCGGCTCCGCCAGGCGGCGCACACCCTGAACCGAGGGGCGGCACCGGTCCTGCTGTCGCTGGCGATCTAGTGCTGTGACCGGAAAGGTTCACCGGCTCGCGACGCCCGGCACGGCACCTCGCGGCGTTGTCGCATGACCCGAGTGCATCCAGTACGCGGGTCATGCTCCGCCTTGCGAGGCACCGCACCGGACGCCGCGAGCTTTCCGGCAAACCTTTCCGGCCACAGCACTAGCGGTCGCCCGCGCTGGCTGGAGATCCACGTCACGTTTACGTGGTCGAAGGCACCCGTGGAGACCAGGTAGTATTTTCTCTGTCGCCAGCCGCGAAAGCGAAAAGCGACAGAGTCTGCGCCGCTAGCTCAGTTGGTTAGAGCAGCTGACTCTTAATCAGCGGGTCCGGGGTTCGAGTCCCTGGCGGCGCACCA
>NZ_LIRK01000289.1 GCF_001419765.1 Streptomyces torulosus | reverse complement strand
CGTCCCTCCAGGGGCGCGGGGAACTGCTGCGCGAGAAACCACGAACCACCCGCAGCCGCCCACGCACCCCAGGCCCCGAGCTATGTCGCCCTCAGCTCCCCCAACTGATCCAAGAACCACCGGGCCGGTGGCAGAGCCGTCGCCGCCGCCGTGAGGCGCTTCGTGCGTTCCGCTCGTTCCTCCGCGCCCATCGACAGCGCCTCGTGCAGCGCCCCGGCCGTCCCCCCGATGTCGTACGGGTTGACCACCACCGCGTCCTCGCCCAGTTCCTCGAACGCCCCCGCCTCCCGCGACAGCACCAGCACGCAGCCCCTGTCGGAGACGAGCGGTACTTCCTTGGCGACCAGGTTCATGCCGTCGCGGATGGGGTTCACGAGGGCGACGTCGCCAAGGCGGTACGCCGCCAGGGAGCGGGCGAAGTCGTCCTTGACGTGGAGGACGACCGGGGTCCAGCCCGGCGTCCCGTACCGCTCGTTGATCTCGGCCGCCACCCGCTGGACCTCGGCGGTGTACTCCCGGTACACGGCGAGGTCCTGCCGCGACGGGTACGCGAAGGCCACGTGCACGACGCGCTCGCGCCACTCCGGGCGGTCGTCGAGGAGCTGCCGGTACGCCAGCAGGCCCCGCACGATGTTCTTGGACAGTTCCGTGCGGTCGACGCGGACGATCGTGCGGCGCGGCGTGCCGTCGGGGGCCGTCCCGATCTGCTCCCGCAGCGCGACGATCCGCTCGTCGACGTCCGCCTCGTGCGCGCGGGCCCGCAGGAAGTCCGCGTCGGCGCCGAGCCCGTGCACACCGATCCGGGTGCCGGAGGTGGCGTCGGGGCCCAGGACGGCGTGGCAGCACGCGGTGAACGCGTCCGCCCACCGCCGGGTGAGGAACGCGGCCCGGTCGGCGCCGAGGATGCCCTTCAGCACCTCCGCGGCGATGTCGTCGGGCAGCAGCCGGAAGTAGTCCACGGGCGCCCACGGGGTGTGCGAGAAGTGACCGATCCTGAGGTCGGGGCGCAGCTCGCGCAGCATCCTCGGCACGAGCGTCAGGTGGTAGTCCTGCACGAGCACGGCCGCGCCGTCCGCCGCCTCCTGTGCCAGCGCCTCCGCGAAGGACCGGTTGTACGTCTCGTACGCGGCCCACTGGGCCCGGAACTCCGCGTCGAAGACGGGCTCCAGAGGGGTCTGGTAGAGCATGTGGTGCACGAACCACAGCGTGGAGTTGGCGACGCCGTTGTACGCGGCGTGGTGGACGTCGGCGGGGATGTCCAGCATGCGTACGCCGGGCTCGCCGACGCCGCGGCGTACGGCCTCGCGGTCGCCGTCGCCGAGTGCGGAGCACACCCAGAGGGCGCCGGCGTCGGGGCCGATCGCCGACAGGCCGGACACGAGTCCGCCGCCGCCGCGCTTCGCGGTGAGACCGCCGGAGTCGTCCTGGGTGTACGAGACGGGGCCGCGGTTGGAGGCGACCAGCACCTGGGCTGCAGCGTGCGTTGATGCCATACGGCTCAACCTAGCCCGTGGTCGAACCGCTCAAACGTGCGGTTCGGCCGTATACAGGAGCGCCTAGGGGGGTGGGGGTGACTTGTGCGTCGGCGTGTGCGGGTAGTTCGTGGTTTCTCGCGCAGTTCCCCGCGCCCCTGAAGGGATCGGGCCTGCGGCCCGCCCCTTCATCCTCGGCTCCGCCGCGTGGGCGCGACCAGCCCCACCTACCCGCACCGGCCAACGAGACCGCACTCGGCACTCCTCAGGCGCCCCCTACGCTGCCTTCCGTTCCACATACTCCGCGATCTCCGCCATCGGCGGTCGTTCCTCCACGTCCACCGAGTACGTCCGCGGCTCGAAACCCTCCGCGCCGCGTTCGAACTGGGTCAGGACGGGACGGATCAGGTGGCCGCGGGCCAGGCGGAGCTGGGCCGTGCGGTAGATCGCCGCGGACATACGGCCCAGGGCCTGCCCGTCCTGGTGGCGGTGTTTGCGGACGCCCACATCGACCTGGGCCAGCGCGTCGAGTCCGACGAGGTGGAGCGCGTCGACGAGCATGCCCAGTTCGATGCCGTAGCCGACGGGGAACGGGAGGCGTTCCAGGAGGGAGCGGCGGGCCGCGTACTCGCCGCCCAGCGGCTGGACGAAGCCCGCCAGCTGGGGCCAGTGCATGTTGAGCAGGGGGCGGGCCATGAGTTCGGTCACCCGGCCGCCCTGGCCGGCGGCCGCGCCGAGCGGGCGGTCGTACATCGCCTTGACCAGGTCGACGCCGGGGTCGGTGAGCAGCGGGCCGACGATCCCGGAGACGAAGTCGGAGGAGAACTCCTTGAGGTCCGCGTCGATGAAGCAGACGATGTCGCCGGTCGTGACCAGCAGCGACCGCCACAGGACCTCGCCCTTGCCGGGCACGGCGGGCAGGCGCGGCAGGATGTCGTCGCGGTGGACGACCCGCGCCCCGGCCGCCGCCGCGACCTCGGAGGTGCGGTCGGTCGATCCGGAGTCCACGACGACGACCTCGTCGACGAGCGGGACCTGTTCCACGAGGTCATGGCGGATGACGGCGACGATGTCGCCGACCGTCTCCTCCTCGTTCAGCGCGGGCAGGACGACACTGACGGTCTGGCCCGAGGCCCGTTTCGCGGCAAGGATCCTATGGAGCGGGCGATCGGTCACGGACCAGGAGCGGGTGCTCAGCCAGCGCTCGACTTCCTTCAGCACAGTGCGCGGCTCCTCTGCGTTCATCTCGCGGTTCGGACGGCTCTCTCAACTGTCCTGGCCTTCGGTTACAGTCTTGAACAACGCTGATGACCATCGCATGTCGGTGCTCGTGTGCGTATACAACCAAATACCGCTCATCCAGAGGGGCAGAGGGATACGGCCCGATGAAGCCCCGGCAACCCTCCAGCTGTCTTGTCACGTCGCCGTGGCGAGGTCCGGCTAGGGAAGGTGCCAAATCCGTCTCACGACGAGATGCGTCGTGAGGAAGATGAGGAGAAAGGGCCTCGCCTCACATGGCTGCGCAGACTGTTGCAACCGAATCCACCACCACCGACGGTGCCGCCCAGAGCGTCGACCTCGGCCCCGCCGCCGCCCTGAGCTGTCGCGAGTGCGGTCACCGCGTCCCCCTCGGACCGGTCTTCGCCTGCGAGGAGTGTTTCGGCCCGCTGGAGATCGCGTACGACTACTCCGCCTACGACACGGAGGAGCTGCGCAAGCGGATCGAGGCCGGCCCCGCGAACATCTGGCGGTACGCGCCCCTGCTGCCCGTCCCCGCCGACGTGGCGACCAAGCCGAACCTGAACCCCGGCTGGACCCACCTCGTCAAGGCCGACAACCTCGCCCGTGAGCTGGGTGTCACCGGCGGCCTCTACATCAAGGACGACTCCGGCAACCCGACGCACTCCTTCAAGGACCGCGTCGTCGCCCAGGCCCTGGAGGCCGCGCGCGCCTTCGGCTTCACCACCCTGTCCTGCTCCTCCACCGGCAACCTCGCCGGCGCCGTCGGTGCCGCCGCCGCCCGCGCCGGCTTCCGCTCCTGCGTGTTCATCCCGCACGACCTGGAGCAGGGCAAGGTCGTCATGGCCGCTGTCTACGGCGGTGAGCTGGTCGGCATCGAGGGCAACTACGACGACGTGAACCGCTTCTGCTCCGAGCTGATCGGCGACCCGGCCGGCGAGGGCTGGGGCTTCGTGAACGTCAACCTGCGGCCGTACTACGCCGAGGGCTCCAAGACCCTCGCGTACGAGATCTGCGAGCAGCTCGGCTGGCGGCTGCCGGACCAGCTGGTCGTGCCGATCGCCTCCGGCTCGCAGCTCACGAAGATCGACAAGGGGCTCCAGGAGCTGATCAAGCTCGGGCTCGTCGAGGACAAGCCGTACAAGATCTTCGGCGCGCAGGCCGAGGGCTGCTCGCCGGTGTCCGTCGCGTACAAGGCGGGCCACGACGTCGTCCGGCCGCAGAAGCCCGACACGATCGCCAAGTCGCTGGCCATCGGCAACCCGGCGGACGGGCCGTACGTCCTCGACATCGCCCGGCGCACCGGCGGGGCCGTGGAGGACGTGACCGACGAGCAGATCGTCGACGCGATCAAGCTGCTCGCCCGGACCGAGGGGATCTTCGCGGAGACCGCCGGCGGGGTGACCGTCGGGGTCACCCGGAAGTTGATCGAGAACGGGCTGCTGGACCCGGCGCTGACGACCGTCGTGCTGAACACGGGTGACGGTCTCAAGACGCTGGACGCGGTCGCCGGGACGGGGCTCACCGCGACCATCCGTCCCAACCTCGACTCGTTCCGCGACGCCGGGCTCGCGTAACCACCCAGCCCCGCGCCCTCTCAGCTCTGCCGCACACACCCGGAGGTCACCAGTCATGAGCGTCAGCGTTCGCATCCCCACCATCCTTCGCACCTACACCGGCGGTCAGGCCGAGGTCCAGGCCGAAGGTGCCACCCTCGCCGAGGTCATCGCGGACCTGGAGAAGAACCACACCGGGATCGCCGCGCGCGTCCTCGACGACCAGGGGAAGCTGCGGCGGTTCGTGAACGTCTACGTGAACGACGACGACGTGCGGTTCGAGCAGGGGCTGGAGACGGCCACGCCGGACGGTGCGGGCGTGTCGATCATCCCGGCCGTCGCCGGCGGCTGATCACCGTTCCGTACCCGTCGGTAGTAACCGTCGGTAACCTTGATTACGGATTGTTCATCGAATTGCCCCCTCCGTGAGAGAAGCGGAGGGGGCAATTCTCTATGGTTGAGCACGGTACAGTTGGGGAACCCGGCCCGCTTGCCGTTGTGATTTCATGCCGGGCGCATATCCAATCGCGCCGCACGCCCTATATGAAGTAGCCAAAGTCTGTAGGGCATTTGCGTGTTTCGCGCCTTTTGTGGGGCCCGACTTGCCCTGAATTCAGGGGAATTGTTCGTACATTCCCGACCGGGCCTGTCCAGATTTTCTCGTCCGATTGCCCTGTTGCAGACGGCAGTTGGGCAGATACATTCAGCCGCGGTCGACGCGTTCCGGCGCACACCCCCAACCGTTGGGGGGTGAGGTCTGACCCGGGTCCGCGAAGTGTGGATCTGTGCAAGGGCCAGTAATAGGGGAGTTAGGCATGGCTCAGGGCACCGTCAAGTGGTTCAACGCGGAGAAGGGGTACGGCTTCATCGCGGTCGACGGTGGTGCGGATGTATTCGTCCACTACAGCGCGATCCAGATGGACGGTTACCGCACCCTGGAAGAGGGCCAGCGGGTCGAGTTCGAGATCTCGCAGGGTCAGAAGGGTCCGCAGGCGGACATGGTCCGTCTCGCAGGCTGAAGCAACGCGCCGGTTAGCAGCGACGTTCTTCGTTCTTCTCGGAGGGTCCGCACCCCGTACTCGGGGTGCGGACCCTTCCGCGTGTCCGGGCCGCGTGCTCCGGGCCGCCGTCCGACTCGTCCGTTCGGGAGGGCGCCGACCGGGCGCGTAGGGGCGCGTTCACCTGCGGATCATCCGGAGGCGCTTGCACTCGACCATGCCGAGTGCTAATCATTGGCGTTAGCACTCTGAAGGTGAGAGTGACAACGAAGGACCGGGTCGGTGAGGCCCGCAGGCCAGGTGGGGCAAGGAACCACGAGGCAGGCGAGCCGTCCGTCGCGGGCGCGGGCGCGGTCCGAAGGAATCACCCCCAGTCCTGGAGGGACCACTTCACATGGCCAAGATCATCGCGTTCGACGAGGAGGCGCGGCGCGGCCTCGAGCGCGGCATGAACCAGCTCGCGGACGCCGTCAAGGTGACGCTCGGCCCCAAGGGTCGCAACGTCGTCCTCGAGAAGAAGTGGGGCGCCCCCACGATCACCAACGATGGTGTGTCCATCGCCAAGGAGATCGAGCTCGAGGACCCGTACGAGAAGATCGGCGCCGAGCTGGTCAAGGAAGTCGCCAAGAAGACGGACGACGTCGCCGGTGACGGTACGACCACCGCGACCGTCCTCGCCCAGGCGCTCGTACGCGAGGGCCTGCGCAACGTCGCCGCCGGTGCCAACCCGATGGCCCTGAAGCGCGGTATCGAGAAGGCCGTCGAGGCCGTCTCCGGTGCGCTGCTCGACCAGGCCAAGGAGGTCGAGACCAAGGAGCAGATCGCCTCCACGGCCTCCATCTCCGCCGCCGACACCCAGATCGGCGAGCTGATCGCCGAGGCCATGGACAAGGTCGGCAAGGAAGGCGTCATCACCGTCGAGGAGTCGCAGACCTTCGGTCTGGAGCTCGAGCTCACCGAGGGCATGCGCTTCGACAAGGGCTACATCTCGGCGTACTTCGCCACCGACATGGAGCGCATGGAGGCGGTGCTCGAGGACCCCTACATCCTCATCGCCAACTCCAAGGTCTCCAACGTCAAGGACCTGCTCCCGCTCCTGGAGAAGGTCATGCAGTCGGGCAAGCCGCTGCTGATCATCGCCGAGGACGTCGAGGGCGAGGCCCTGTCGACCCTGGTCGTCAACAAGATCCGCGGCACCTTCAAGTCCGTCGCCGTCAAGGCCCCGGGCTTCGGTGACCGCCGCAAGGCCATGCTCGGCGACATCGCCATCCTCACGGGCGGCGAGGTCATCTCCGAGGAGGTCGGCCTCAAGCTGGAGAACGCGACCCTGGACCTCCTGGGCCGCGCCCGCAAGGTCGTCATCACCAAGGACGAGACCACGATCGTCGACGGCTCCGGCTCCGCCGACCAGGTCGCCGGCCGCGTGAACCAGATCCGCGCCGAGATCGAGAACAGCGACTCCGACTACGACCGCGAGAAGCTCCAGGAGCGCCTGGCGAAGCTCGCGGGCGGCGTGGCCGTCATCAAGGCCGGTGCCGCGACCGAGGTCGAGCTCAAGGAGCGCAAGCACCGCATCGAGGACGCCGTCCGCAACGCGAAGGCGGCCGTCGAGGAGGGCATCGTCGCCGGTGGTGGCGTGGCCCTGCTCCAGGCCTCCACGGTCTTCGAGAAGCTGGACCTGGAGGGTGACGAGGCGACCGGCGCCAACGCCGTGAAGCTCGCCCTGGAGGCCCCGCTCAAGCAGATCGCCGTCAACGGTGGTCTCGAGGGTGGCGTCATCGTCGAGAAGGTGCGCAACCTGCCCGTCGGCCACGGCCTGAACGCCGCGACCGGTGAGTACGTCGACATGATCGCCGAAGGCATCATCGACCCGGCGAAGGTGACCCGCTCCGCCCTGCAGAACGCCGCGTCCATCGCCGCGCTGTTCCTCACCACCGAGGCCGTCATCGCCGACAAGCCGGAGAAGGCCGCCGCGCCCGCCGGTGGCGGTATGCCGGGCGGTGACATGGACTTCTGAGCCTCCTCGTAGAGAGAAGGTTCGGACCCGGTCCGTCAGTACCGAGGGCGGCACTCCCTGTTCCGACAGGGGGTGCCGCCCTCGGGCGTGTCCGGGGTCACACAAGCCGCCGGCCCTCGGCGGAATGCCGTGGCGGGCGGGGAGGTTGACGAGTAGAGCGATCCATGCACGTGCATATAGCGCGGGCGGGGCGCCGCAGTGACCGACCGCCCGATGTGCCACCGACCTCTCCGAGGAGTCCCCACGTGACCACCGCGTCCACCTCCCGTGCCGCCGACGTTCTCTCCCGGCCCGCTGTCATCAATGGGCTGACCGTGCCGAATCGGATCGTCATGGCCCCGATGACCAGGAACTTCTCACCGAACGGGGTGCCGGGGCCGGATGTGGCCTCGTACTACGGGAGGCGGGCGGCCGCAGGCGTGGGCCTGATCGTGACTGAGGGTACGTATGTGGGGCACGAGTCGGCGGGGGAGAGCGACGGGGTGCCCCGGTTCCACGGGGAGGAGCAGCTCGCGGGGTGGGCGAAGGTCATCGAGGCGGTGCATGCCGGGGGCGGGACGATCGTGCCGCAGCTCTGGCACATCGGGACCGTCCGGGAGCAGGGGAAGCCCCCGTTCCCCGAGGCGCCGGTGCTCGGTCCGTCCGGGTTGCGCGGTGACGGCAGTGTCGCCGGGGGCGGGCGGGCCATGAAGCAGACCGACATCGACGAGGTCGTGGCGGCGTTCGCCAAGGCTGCCGCCGACGCCGAGCGCATCGGCATGGACGGCGTCGAACTCCACGGCGCCCACGGCTATCTGATCGACCAGTTCCTGTGGGAGCGCACCAACCGCCGCACCGACGCCTACGGCGGTGACGTCGTCGCCCGTACGAAGTTCGCGGCGGAGGTCGTGGCCGCCGTGCGCGCGGCGGTGTCGCCGACGTTCCCGGTCATCTTCCGGTTCTCGCAGTGGAAGCTCGGCGCCTACGACGCGCGGCTCGTCGACAGCCCCGAGGAGCTCGAGGCGCTGCTGACCCCGCTCGCGGCAGCCGGCGTCGACGCTTTCCACGCCTCGACCCGCCGCTACTGGCAGCCCGAGTTCGAGGGCTCCGCCCTCAACCTCGCCGCCTGGACCAGGAAGCTCACCGGCAAGCCAGTCATCACCGTCGGCTCCGTCGGCCTCCACGGCGATGTCACCACGGCCTACCAGGGCGAGAGCTCCGACGTCCGAGGCATCGAGGACCTGCTCGACGGTCTGGAGGACGAGCAGTTCGACCTCGTCGCCGTGGGCCGTGCGCTGCTCCAGGACCCGGAGTGGGCGGCGAAGGTGCTCGACGGCCGCTTCGACGAGCTGAAGGCGTTCGAGCCTGCGTCCATGGCGTCGCTGAGCTGAGCATGTCGCTGGGCCCGGACTTTTCGCCAAGTCTCCCCAGTACCCGGCGGTAGTGATCCAATTCCGCCGAATGTGCCGCTGTAGTGTCGTGAGCGCAGCGTCGCCCGGGCACCTCAACTGCCAGCTGATGAGCGGCAGTTGAGGTGCCTTCTTCTTGCGCGACCGCTCCCCTTCACCCCCCACGAACGGGACGAGACAAGCTCATGGCACGACACAAGCTCACCCTCAAGCACAAGCGGCTCATCGCGGCCGTCGCCGCCGTCGGCGCGGTCGCCGGCGGTCTCGGCATCGCGGCAGGCGCGAACGCCAGCGAGACCACGTCCGCGACCCGCCCCGAGCCTTCGCCCGAGGCGGCGGCCGACACGCCGTCGAAGAAGCGGCCCGTGGTCAAGGTCGTCGTGAAGTCGGTCCTCGCTCCGGCGGCCACCGCGGACGTGGCACCGGCGGTCACCTACGACACCGCGCTCGCGCCGCTCGGCGCCCGCGTGCAGGTCAAGGAGGAACTGCGGCGCGACGGCGGCACACGGATCGAGCTGCGGCTGCGGGACCTGGTCGCGAACCGTACGTACGGCGCCCACGTCCACACCAAGCCGTGCGGCAAGCTGCCCGCCGATGCCGGGCCGCACTACCAGGACCAGGCCGACCCGGTGCAGCCGTCCGTCGACCCGAAGTTCGCCAACCCCGACAACGAGGTGTGGCTGGACGTGAACACCGACAAGGACGGTTCGGCGCGTGCGATCGCCACGGTCGACTGGCGGTTCCGGGAGGGCGGGGCGCGTTCGGTGGTCCTGCACGAGAAGAGCACGTCCACGCACGCCGGGCACGCGGGGACGGCGGGGCTGCGGCTGGCCTGCGTGAACGTGCCGTTCAAGTAGGAGGCTGAGCGGCCGGGCCGGTCAGTCCGCGTAGTCCTTGAGCTTCTCGGTGTCCAGTGTGATGCCCACGGGAGCGGGGATCTCCACGGTCGCGCCCCACGGGTGGGAGTCGGTCTGCTGGTACCGGCCGTCCTTCGGTTCGCTGAACACGGTGACCGTGTGGTGGTCCCGGTCGATGAGGAGATAGACGGGGATCTCGGCCGCCGCGTAACCGACGGGCTTGTCGACGCGGTCGCGGCGGTCGGTGTCACGGTCGTGGGAGGTGATCTCGACGGCCATGAGGGCGCCGTCGGGGTCGGACCAGTTTCCGTGGCCCCTGAAGTGCCCCTCTGGCGCCAGGAAGCCGTCCGTGAGGGCGCGGCCCTTGCAGTATGCCTCGGCCTTGACGCCCCGCTCAGGCATGAGGTTCAACTCGGGGCGCTGCTGCATGCACTGGCGCAGCAGCCACATGAAGATCTCGCCGTGGTTGCCGTCCGGCATGGCCTTGACTACTACCTTTCCGCTGATGTACTCGAGCCGTACGGTTTCCGGGGCCACGGCGGCCAGGTCCTCGAACTCGTCGACATCGAGCGGGCCGTGCCGGACGCACAGCCTCCCGCCGAGGAACTCCAGCCGGTTCCGCAGCTCCCTCGGGGCCCTGCGGACGAGTTCCTCGAAGTCCTCGACGGACATCTGCGGGTGCTCAGCGGTGTCAGGGGTCATGGTGTCGCCTCCTTCCTCCCATCGTGCCCCGGCAGGGTGGCGGCGGACCGTAGGAGCGGTCATACGGGTGTCCTCTCTCGTGGCTTCAGGGACATCGCCGCACGGATCTCCGCCGCGCGGGCGTGGACCGAGGCAGCCGGGAGGGGCGCCTTGTGGGGCGAGGGGGCGCGTTCGCCCCGGCAGGCGCCGCAGGTGCCGCCCGGGAGGGCCTCCGGTGCGCCCGGAGTGCCGCAGGTGGCGCACTCCAGCATGCGGAGTGGCGGGCATACGGGTTCCGGTTCCGGTTCTGGTACCGGCTCCGGTGGGAGCTTGCTGGTGAGGCGGGTGCGGAGAAGGGCTGCCGGGCTGTGGACCGGGCTGGGGAGCCCCGTGGTGAGCGCCTGGCGGATCGTCTCGTCCGTGGCGCCGCGCTCGAACCAGGGCAGGAGGAGCGGGGCCAGCGCCGCGCAGTCCGCCTGGGAGAGGGACAGGGACGGGGTCGTACGGCCGAGGGCCGCGAGAAGGATGTGGGCCCGGGACCGAGTCGGGCGGCCACGCTCGGGGTCCTCCCCTTGTGTCTCCCGCCGCGTCTCCGGTACGCCGCCCCGCGTGAAGCTCGCCCACCAGTCGTCGTCCCGCGCGGTCCGGGAGAACCACGATCGGGTGATCCACCGGGCGCTGCCCGACTCGGCGGTCAGATGTTCGCGCCCCCGGCGCAAGTGACCGGCCTGCTGAAGCCTGTTGAGGGCCGTACGCAGCGCGCACTGGCCGTACGGGAGCGTCTTGGCCAGCGTCTTCACGGAGATGTCGGCGCCGTCGGGCAGCCGGTCGATGTACGCGGCGATCGCTGCTTCGCGGGGCGCGAGGTGCGCGAAGTCATGTGCGGAGCGGCGGTGTTGGCCGGGGGCGGTGCGTTTGCCGTAGCCCGGGTTGGCCATGGGGTGGGGCGACCCGAGCGGGGACGCGTGCGCGGGCAGGGGAGCGCTACTAAGGTTGGCATCAGCCATGGGATCGAACTTTCTCTTCGATCTTGTAGGTCAGGCCCCCGCAGGTGTTGGCGCACCTGACGGGGGCTGATTCGTCTGCGCGCACGCTATCAGCACGATCACGGTGCGTGGCAACTTGAACGCGGGACGTCAACATGCCGGGTGGGAGGGCGGGTTGAGGCCCACCTCCCATTCCCTGCAAAGAGGGCTCGGAGCTGGGGGCTTGAGCCTCGGGGCGGCTCGGCGGGCTGTTAATTCGCTCGCCGGGTGGGGCGGCTCCCGCGTACGGTGGGCGCACTCTGACGAACACGCTCTCCAGAAGTACGCCGCAGAACGGGAGCAACCGCGCGAGACGGCGCGGGCCATGGAGGGGGCGGCAGTGACTTTGCCCTGCCCTCTTCTACTGCTCAGGAGTGTTCCGCCATGAGCCCCGTTCCCGTACCCGTGTCCGTCCCCGCGTCCGTGCCCGTCGGGCTCGGGCTGCCCGTCGACGACCCCGCCGGTCTGCTGACCTGGGCCCGCCTCGCCGACGACTCGCCCTTCTCGACGCTCGGACTCCTCGACCGCCTCGTCTACGACAACCCCGACCCGCTGGTCGCCCTGTCCGCCCTCGCCGGGGCGACGAGCCGGGTCCGCGTCCAGACCGAGGTGCTCCTCGCCCCGCACTACAACACCGCGATCCTCGCCAAGCAGACGGCCACGCTCGACCGGATGTCCGGCGGGCGCTTCACGCTCGGCATCGGGGTCGGCGGGCGCGAGGACGACTGCCGGGTCGCGGGCATCGACATCCGACGGCGCGGACGCCGACTCGACGAGCAGATGGAGCAGTTGAGGTGGGCGTGGGCCGGCCGACCGTACGCCGAGGGCGTCGGCGCGGTCGGGCCACTGCCCGCCACCCCCGGCGGCCCCGAAGTCCTCTTCGGCGGCTTCGCCCCCGCCGCGCTCGAACGCGTCGCCCGCTGGGGCGACGGCTTCCTCGGGGCGGCGCTGCCCCCGGCGTACATGGACCGGATGTTCCGCGACGTCGAGACGGCGTGGGAGAAGTACGGCAGGGAGGGGCGCCCGAAGCTCGTGGCCCAGGCGAGCGTCGCGCTGGGGGCGCCGTCCGTGGTGGCCGACGCCCGCGCGAACCTGCTGCGCTACTACGAGTTCACCGGGCGCGCCGAGTACATGGCGGAGGGGCTCCTCACCACACCGGACGCGATCCGGGCGGCGGTCGCCGGGTACGCCGGGATCGGGGCGGACGAGGTGATCCTCTACTGCTGGGCGGCCGACCCCGACCAGGTGACTCGCCTGGCGGAGGTCGTCTTCGCCTAGCGCCGCGGCTGCTTGACGTCTTCGACGAACATGGACCACGCCTCGGCCCGGAACACGAGCGCCGGGCCGAGGGGGGTCTTTGAGTCGCGGACGGGGACGAGGGTGGGGTGGCCGTCGGCGACTTCCAGGCAGTCGCCGCCGCTGCCGCCGCTGTGGCTGGACTTGTGCCAGACGGCTGCGTCCAGGTCGTACTCAGAGAGGTTCCTCATGCGAGTAATCCTGGGCCATGGCTTCGAGCATGACCAGGGACTTCTCAGGCGAGAGAGCTGCGGCGGTGAGGAACTCGTATGTGCGCCGCTGGTAGCGGACGGTCCCCGGGTCGTCCTCCAGCCGTCCAGAGCCGACCCCCTCGAAATAGAGCAGCGGTGGGGCGTCTGCGAAGTCCATCAACTTCATGGACCCCTCCATCGAGGCATGGGCCCCTGCGTCGAACGGCAGCACCTGCACGATGACTTGGTTCTGCTGGACCAGGGCCGCAATGTGGTTCAGGGCCTCCGCCATGACCTTGCGGCCGCCCGTTGCTCGGCGTAGTGCGGCCTCGTCAATGACGGTCCACAGCAACGGAGCTGTTGGACCGTCGAGGAGCTGGGCCCGTTCAAGGCGAGCAGCCACCAACCCCTCGATCACCTCGACCGATGCCGTGGGCCGGTACGCACGGAACACGGCTCGCGCGTATGCGGCCGTTTGTAGCAGCCCAGGGATCAGAAGCGGCGAGTACTGCCGGATCTCCGTAGCCGATGCCTCTGCCTCTACTGCCTCGGCGAAGTGTTCCGGGTACTTGGACTTGGCGGTGGCCAGGCAGTTCCGTGAGAAGAAGTCCCCCGTATCCAGCGCGAGGTCGATGAGCCGCGCGATCTCCGGCTGCATACGCCGTACCGCCGACTCCAGCTGACCCACGAACGAGCCGCTCACGAACAGTCGTTGGCCCAGGTCCTCCTGGCTGAGGCCCGCCTTCTCCCTGGCGTGGCGCAACTCCGCGCCCAGGAGCGCGCGGGGTGATGACGACGGGTCGAGGTCCTTCGGTCCGGGCATGGTCGTGCTCCCCTGTCCAGCAGTCCCCCTGTTGGGGCGTCGTATCTGGCCAGGCTAGACACCCTTCGGACACGCTGTGTGGTGAATCTGCAACCCAGCGTGGAGGAACTGGCCGTGAAGAACAGAACAGCCGCGGCGAACGGACGGCGGCGCCCGGAACGGATTCTCGCCCTGACGACCGAGGAGGCCGTCGAGCAGCTCGACCAGGCCCTGCGCGCCGTCGGGATCATCCTGCCGTCGCTGGGGATCGACCCGGTGACCGGCGCGAGCGACCAGCCGTTCCCCCTCGTGCGGCTGGGGTGCTGCAACATGACCGTCGCCGCCCGGCTCGCCGCCGTCCTGCGCAAGGCGGCGGAGACGTGACCGCCCGACGGTCGTACGCCGTGGACGTACGGGACGGGCGGCTCGGCGAGGTGATGGGGGAGGAGGGCGGTTACGTCCAGCTGAGACCCGTCGGGGGCGGCCGGGAGTGGGACTGCCCTCCCGGCTCGCTGCGGGAGGCGGCGCCGGGAGACGTGCTGCGCGCTCGGGTACGGCAGATCAACGCGCAGGGTCGGCTGCCGTGTTGAGTACTTGGTGGCAGTTGGCGTAAGGGTGCCCCGTTGCGGGTTCTTCGTGCCACGATGGGCGGTCATGGAGAGTCGGGGGATGGG
>NZ_LIRK01000288.1 GCF_001419765.1 Streptomyces torulosus | reverse complement strand
TGCGCGACAAGCCCCCACGCACCCGCACCCGCCGACGAACCGCGCACCCCCGAGCTACCAGGCGCCCGGCAGCCGTCACTCCCCCTTCTGCGACCGCGCCTTGAACGCCGCCTTCCGCGCCTCCTTCGCCACCCGCTTGTCCGGATGGATCCGCCCCATCGCCTCCAGCACATCCGCCGTGGCCGGATGCCCCACCCGCCACGCCGCGTCGAAGAACCCCCGGTGCTGCTGCGCGAGCCCCTCCACGAGCCCCCGCAGCTCCGCCGAGTTCCCCTCGGCCGCCAGTTGCGCGGCCACCGTGTCGATGGTCAGCCAGAACACCATCTCCTCGGACGGCGCCGGCACGTCCGCGGCGCCCCGCTCGGTGAGCCATACCCGGGCGAGTCCGCCCAGTTCCGCGTCGTCGAGCACTTCCCGCAGCGCGGGCTCCGCGGCGGCGCCCACCACGGACAGCGCCTGCTGGCAGCGCAGCCGCCGCAACGGCGCCCCCTGGTCGGACCCCCGGGCGGCGGCGAGCAACTCGCGTGCGGCGGCCAGCGGTTCGTGCCGGGCCAGCCACTGCTCGGTCTCGGCGAGGGCCGCCCCCGGCGGATACTCGGCGGTGCCGTCGAGCAGCACGTCCGCGCCCTTGTCGGCGAGGTCCCCGACCACGGGGGCCGCGAGGCCCGCCTCCTGGAGGCGCGCCCGGATCCCGTACAGCCCGAGCGGGGTGAGTCGCACCATGCCGTACCGGGTGACATCGGTGTCGTCGACGACCGGACCGCTCCCGGCGCCCTCGGCGGTCGCGGCGGCCGCGTTCTCCTCCGCGTCCGTCATGAGCGCCTCGTCCACGGGCTGGTACTCCACCAGCCCGACCGGCTCCAGCACCCGGAACTGGTCGTCGAGCCGCATCATCGCGTCCGACACCTGCTCCAGGACGTCGTTGGTGGGCTCCCCCATGTCGTCCGGCACGATCATCGACGCGGCGAGGGCGGGCAGCGGCACCGGCCCGTCGCCGGGTCCGTCCTCGCTGACGGTGAGGAGGTAGAGGTTGCCGAGCACCCCGTCGAGGAACTCGGCCTCGGCGTCGGGGTCCCAGTCCAACTCGGAGAAGTCGATCTCGCCGCCGGACTCCATGGCGTCGACGAGGCCGTCGAGTTCGGGCACGCTCGCGTCGGCCAGCGCGGCCTCCAGCGCGGCGAGCCACACGCCGAGGACGTCGCGGGGCGCGCCGGAGGTGAGGAGCGCGAGCGCGTCGCCGGTGGTGACCGCGCTCCCCTCCTCCTCGTCCGGGTCCACGATCTCGACGAGCCCGGTGTCGACGGCCACCCGCCACGCCTCGCTCGCCAGGGCCGCCGCGTCCTCGGGGGTGGTGCCACCGTCAGCGGTCCTGGTGGTGCCCCCGGCGGCTCCCTCGCCGGTGAGCCCGAGCGCCTCGGCCGCGGCGGGCAGTTGTTCCTCGACGAGTTCGCCCCCGGCGCCCACCCGCGTCTCCGGCCCGGCCCAGCGGGCGAGTCGCGCTGCGCGCGAGAGCAGCGGGGTGGCGAGCGCGTCCCGCGCCAGTTCCGCCTCGGAGCGGAGCCGCACCGGCGGCAGTGGCGAGCTGTCTGACATCGGCGGGGTTCTCCTCGGGGACGAACGACGGCGAGCGGTGTGCGGAACAAGCATCATCGATGGCGAGGCGGGGCCGGTCCGCGCACCACCTCGGCAACCGCTCAGCCTAGACGGATTTCCACCCATGCCGCCTGGTTCATGTACCTGCCAGGAGTTGGACGTGGCCGAAACCTTGACAAGTGGCCTGACCAGGCTGGAGATTGACGCGCGTAGAAACTCACGGGTAGCTACGGGGGCGAGACCCCGGCCTCCCTGGACGCCCCTCTTGGGCGTCCCGGCGTTCTACGCGCGTCACACCGCCCCACCGGTATCTGGCCACCCCCCGTCCACCCTCGTCCCGGCGCCCATGTACGTCCCCGGAGGGATCCCCTTGCCGAGCAAGAGAACCGCGCGCATCGGCGCGCTGACCGTCGCCGCCATCTGCTCCACCGTCTCCGCCGTGGCCCTGACCTCGCCCGCCGCGGCGGACACCATACGCATCCACGACATCCAGGGCACCACGCGCACCTCGCCGCTCGTCGGCCAGCAGGTCACCGGTGTCGAGGGCATCGTCACCGGTGTACGGACCTACGGTTCGTCGCGCGGCTTCTGGATGCAGGACACCCGGGCGGACGACAGCCCGGCCACGAGCGAGGGCATCTTCGTCTTCACGAGCTCCACGCCGAAGGTTTCCGTGGGCGACGCGGTCACGGTGTCGGGCACGGTCGGCGAGTTCGTGCCGGGCGGCACTTCGTCCGGAAACCAGTCGGTCACCCAGCTCTCCCGCCCCACCGTCACCGTGGTCTCCAGTGGCAACGCCGTCCCGGCCGCGACCGTCATCGACGCCGCGTCCGTGCCGAAGGCGTACGCCCCGGCCGGCGACACCGCCGCGAACGGCTCGGTCAACGGGCTCACCCTCGACCCCGCCGCCTACGCCCTGGACCACTACGAGTCCCTGGAGGGCATGAACGTCCAGGTCGCCGACGCCCGTGTGGTCACCGCGACCGACGCGTTCACCGAGCTGTGGGTCACGGTGAAGCCGCGGGAGAACGCCAGCCTCCGCGGCGGCACGGTCTACGGCTCCTACACCTCGCAGAACACCGGCCGGCTCCAGATCCAGTCGCTCGGCGCGGCCGCGGACTTCCCGAAGGCGAACGTCGGCGACGTCCTGACGGGCACCACCGAGGGCCCCCTGGACTACAGCCAGTTCGGCGGCTACACGCTCGTCGCGAGCAAGCTCGGCACCCTGAAGCAGGGCGGCCTGGAGCGCGAGACGACCCGTAAGCAGGCGCGCGGCGAGCTCGCGGTGGCGACGTACAACGTCGAGAACCTGGACCCCTCCGACACCACGTTCGCCGCCCACGCGGCCGCGGTCGTGAACAACCTGAAGTCGCCCGACATCGTGGCCCTGGAGGAGATCCAGGACAACAACGGTGCGACGAAGGACGGTACGGTCGCCGCCGACCAGACGGTGAAGAAGCTGATCGACGCCATCGTGGCGGCCGGCGGCCCGGCGTACGACTGGCGCTCCATCGACCCGGTCGACCTCGCGGACGGCGGCGAGCCCGGCGGCAATATCCGCCAGGTGTTCCTGTTCAACCCGGAGCGGGTGTCCTTCACCGACCGCGCGGGCGGCGACGCCACCACCGCGGTCGGTGTGACGAAGGCGTACGGCAAGGCCCGGCTGACGCTCTCGCCCGGTCGTATCGACCCGGCGAACGCCGCCTGGACCAACAGCCGCAAGCCGCTCGTCGGCGAGTTCTCCTTCCGTGGCCAGTCGGTGTTCGTCATCGCGAACCACTTCTCGTCCAAGGGCGGGGACCAGGCGCTGCACTCGCAGTTCCAGCCGCCGACGCGCAGCTCGGAGACGCAGCGGCACCTCCAGGCGACCGCCGTGAACACGTTCGTCAAGGAGATCCTGGCGAAGCAGAAGAACGCGAACGTCATCGCCCTCGGCGACATCAACGACTTCGAGTTCTCGGACACCGCCAAGCTGCTCGAGGACGGCGGCGTGCTGTGGTCGTCCGTCAAGTCGCTGCCGAAGAACGAGCGTTACTCCTACGTCTACCAGGGCAACGCGCAGGTCCTCGACCAGATCCTGGTCAGCCCGTCGATCCGCCGCTCGTGCGAGTTCACGTACGACAGCGTGCACATCAACGCGGAGTTCCACGACCAGATCAGCGACCACGACCCGTCGGTGCTGCGGTTCCGCCCGTGACCCGCTGAGGGTTCCGGGTCTTTCAGGGCTGGCTGAACACGCCGTTCAGCCAGCCCTTCCATGCCGCCTCGTCGGCCTCGGCGTCGGCACCCGGCGCGAAGTCGTGGACGCTGACACCGACGGGGTGACCCCAGTGGCCGCGGCCGAAGAAGCGGATGAGGGCGTCGTCGGTGCGCAGCCCGATGAAGTAGGGGTTGCGGTAGTCGACCACCGCGTCCAGGGGCTTCCCCTCGGGCCCCTCCGCCCGGACGCGTGCGCCCTCGGCGGTGTCGTCGGCGAGGCCGAGCGCCCGCGCGACGGCGGTGAACGCGCCGACGGCGGAGGACGCCTCGGGCCCCTCGAAGGTGGCGAAGGCGGTGACCGGGCGGCCCGCGAAGCGCGTCAGGTACTGGCGCAGGGTGTGCAGGTAGAAGTCGGTGTGACGACCGGCGGCGTCGTACTGGTTGTCCCAGTCGTCGACGAAGATGCCGCTGTGCACGTAGCGCACCCAGGCGCGGCGGCCCTCGTCGCGCGGCTCGATCGTGTAGTCGAGCTGGTTGAGGGTCTGCTCGGAGATGCCGTCGACGTCCTCCACCCGGTTGGTGTAGCGGTGCGGCGGCTCCCAGGCGGTGACCTCGGAACCGAAGGGCCCCTTGCCGCCGACCCGCGGCTCGGGCGCCTCCATCGGCCACAGCCAGCCGCCGGTACCGCTGGTGACTGCGTCCCACACCTGCTCGGGCGTGGCATCGACCTCGAACTCTCGGGCGATCTCGAATTCCTTGGACATGGTGGCTCCTGAGTACTACGGGTGCGATGGCGATTCGGGGGCGGGGTTCCCGGCCGGGGATCCGGTCAGGGGGTGGGCGCCGGGCTCGGCGGTGGCCGCACCCTCGTCCGCCGTCCCTGCCGGACGCGTGATCGTGGGGTGGACGGCGACGACGATGCGATGTGCCCGGCCGCCCTCGGCCTCGGGGGCGTCGTACTTGCGGATGAGGGCGCTCACCCCGGCCGTCAGCTCCCGAACGAACGCGGCGCGGTCGGCGGCCGAGGCGAAGGTGACCTCGCCGTCGAGCGCGTAGGTCGCGAGCCGTTGGCGCGCCCTGGTCGCGCCGGTGATCAGCGACCCGACGTCACGGACGAGCCGGGCGCCGAGCGCGAGCAGCCAGCGCGCCGAGAGCTGGTCCCGAAAGCGGTCCGGGTCCGGCTGCACGGCGGCGAGCGCGAGCGGCGAGATCACGTACGACGCGGCGGTCGCCCGCATCAGCCGCTCGGTGACGTTGCCCTTGCGGCGCTCCTCCGCCAGTTCGACCAGGCCGTGCTGCTCCAACGCCTTGAGGTGGTAGTTCACCTTCTGACGGGGCAGCCCGACCTTTCCGGCCAGCATCGCGGCGCTCGCCGGGCCGGCCGCCAGCTCCGCCAGCAGCCGGGCCCGTACGGGGTCCAGCGACACGGCCGCGGCCTCCGGGTCCTCGATCACGGTGACGTCCCACATGACTCCACGCTCTCACCGAAAACTTTTTTTGTCCAGGCGATTCGAGTGTTCGGTGAGTCGCGTCTCGCCCTCGCCTCTCGCCTCTCGCCTCTCGCCCCTCGCCTCAGTCGGGGACGAGGCCGAGGGCGTACTCGTACCGGCTGACCGTGCTGCCCTTCAGCCCCGGCCAGGTCTGGACGCGGTGCCACGGTTCGGTGGGTGAGCCGACGCCGTCACCGTCCGCGGCGAGCGCGTCGATGTGGGCCTGGGCGCTCTCCCATTCGGCGTAGTTCAGGACCCGGGTGCCGTCGGTGCCGAGATGGAAGTGCGCGGCGATACCGCCGGGGTGCTGGTTCGGCTCGGCGGCCAGCGCCTCCTCCACGGCGTCCACCCAGGCCCGCTGCCGGTCCGGATCCGGGCCGGCGAACTCGACGTCGACGATGACCACGCACCCCGGTACCCGCGTGTCGTGATCGCCGCCGGTGAGGCTGCGGTAGTGGCGGTAGCGCCCGAGCCGCACCCGCTCGATGTCCGGCACGGCGGTGTCGATCGCGTCGTTGCGTTCCTGCCGGCGGGTCCGCACGAAGGCCTCATAGGCCTGCTCGTCGGCCCACTGCGAGTAGTGCAGCAGGGTGGAGCCGTCCTCGCCGGTGTAGAGGAAGTAGCCCAGCAGCCCTTCGGCGGGCCAGGGCCGCCCCAGCCAGGTGTCGGCCACGGCTTCGACGACCTGGCGTTGCCGCTGCGGCGTGCCGACCCGCCAGGTGCTGAAGAAGGGCGCCCCGACGCCGGGGCGGTCGAGGACGGGATGGACATCGGTACGACGGGTCATGACGCTCTCCAAGGTTCGGTGCTCGATGGACGGACACCCCCCACCCTTCAACCTCAACCAGGATTCAGGTCAACTCCGCGATTCGAGGCCCGAATTCGGGAGACCCGCCTGGTCATGGACGAGAAGCGGTCCGACGCCGCGCAGGCGAACACGGGGGCGGGAACGGGGATGG
>NZ_LIRK01000287.1:24470-25188 GCF_001419765.1 Streptomyces torulosus | reverse complement strand
GGAGGACGTCACCGCGCGCTCCCCGCTCCCTGGCGCAGGGGGCGGGGAGCACGGCGGGCTCCCTGTTCCGTGCCGGTCCTTCGGCCGCCGGTCAGTGCTCCACGGCGACGACCGTGTACGTCGTGTCCGGCGTCGGGGTCGTGGTGAAGCGGGCGTTGGGCACGTACAGGCGGTTCTTGTGGGCGGCGACGGTCGTCGGGACGTCGAAGTCCGGGTCCGTGAGCCGGCCCTCGAAGATGCCGGAGCGGCCGTCCGCGGCGAGCTTGAACACGTCGATCGCGTTCTGACGGTTCTGCACCACGTACAGCCGCCGTCCGAGGAGCAGCAGGCCGTCGCCGTTGGTGAGGGGCGCGGAGTCGCCGAGGTCGACGAGCCGGGTGACGCCGGTGCGCGGGTCGACCCGGTGCAGTCCCCCGGCGCCGGANNCGCCGCGCAGGGTGAGCGTCACCACGTCGTCCGCGTGCGGCAGCTCGCCGTGCTTGCCGAGCGGCAGCGCGTGGAGGGCCGGCTGGAACGAGTCGGTGAACCAGGCGGCCCTCGGGGTCAGGAAGACGTCGTTGGCGAAGCTGGGCGTCGTCGTGGTGAGCCGGTACGAGGCGAGGACCGCGCCGGTGCGTACGTCCACCACGCGGGCGCCCTGGGCTCGTCCGGCGACGAACAGCCGTCCCCGTCCGTCGAGTTCGAGGCCCACGGAGGGGGTGCCGGGCCCGGTGGAGAT
>NZ_LIRK01000287.1:0-24376 GCF_001419765.1 Streptomyces torulosus | reverse complement strand
GAGCAGGGCGCCCGCGGTGGCGGCCGATGCCGTGAGCAGTCCGCGTCGGCTGACGGGGCGTTGGGGGGTGTGAGGGGAGAGGGAGGAGCGGGAGGAGGAGTGCGGGGGTGCCACTGTGCGTCCCTTCCACGAAGGGACCGGCGGCTGGCCGGTCCGGCTTCGACTGACGTCTGTCACCCCATCACATGCCGCCCCACCCCGCAGCCTTCGACAACCGACCGACAGGGCGTCGACAGCCCCACGACAGCCTCCTCGACGCCCCCACGTACGCAGAGGAAGGGCTCTCGCCGGGGCGGAGGAGCGGCGCGTACGCGGAGGAACGGCCACCGTCTGCGCGGAGGGCCCCCGCGTAGGCGAAAGGGGGCACCCCCTCCGTCCGGAGAAGGCGCCCCCTCGCTGCGACACCACCGCACCGCCATGAGTACGTGTCACGTGTGACGGCCGGTCATCCCTGTCCCGGCAGCGCGAAGCCGTGCCGACGGTGCCCAGCCGTGCCGCCTGTGCAGTTGTCGTGCCGCCTGTGCAGAGTCGTTACTTCACAGGGCCACGCCGAGGAGGGCGTCCACGGCGCGGGAGACGACACCGGGTGCCCCCTCGTCCGTACCGCCCTGCTCCTGCTGCCGCGCGGCCCAGCGGTCGACCGCCGCAAGCGCGGCCGGGGCGTCCAGGTCTTCGGCGAGGGCCTCGCGGATCTCCTCGACGAGCGCCTCGGCGGGCGGCCCGTCGGGCCGGGAGACGGCGGCACGCCACCGGCCCAGCCGGGCGACGGCGTCCTCGAGGACCTGGTCGGTCCACTCCCAGTCGGCCCGGTAGTGGTGGGCGAGGAGCGCGAGCCGTATGGCCGCCGGGTCGACCCCGTCCCGGCGCAGCCGGGAGACGAAGACGAGGTTGCCCTTGGACTTCGACATCTTCTCGCCGTGCAGCGCGACCATGCCGGCGTGGACGTACGCCTTGGCCATGGGGAACTCGCCGGTCAGTACCTGGGCGTGCGAGGCGCCCATCTCGTGGTGCGGGAAGGCGAGGTCGGAGCCGCCGCCCTGCACGTCGAAGCCCATGCCGAGGTGGTCCAGGGCGATGGCGACGCACTCGATGTGCCAGCCGGGCCGGCCGCGGCCGAGGGAGCCGCCGTCCCAGCTGGGCTCGCCCTCGCGCGCGGCCATCCACAGCATCGGGTCGAGGGGGTTCTTCTTGCCGGGCCGGTCCGGGTCGCCGCCGCGTTCGGCGGACAGCAGCCGCATCGCGGCGGCGTCGAGACCGGAGACCTTGCCGAAGTCGGGGTCGGACTCGACGGAGAAGTAGATGTCGCCCTCGAGTTCGTACGCGGCGCCGGCGTCGCGGAGCCGCTCGACGAGCGGGACGATGCCGGGGATGGCCTCGACGGCGCCGATGTACTCCCGCGGCGGCAGCATCCGCAGGGCGGTCATGTCCTCACGGAAGAGGGCGGTCTCCTTCTCGGCGAGGGCCACCCAGTCGATGCCGTCGCGCTCGGCCCGCTCCAGCAGCGGATCGTCGACATCGGTGACGTTCTGGACGTAGTGAACCTGCCGCTTGGTGTCGAGCCACACGCGCTGAACGAGGTCGAACGCGTTGTAGGTCGCCGCGTGACCCATGTGGGTAGCGTCGTACGGGGTGATACCGCAGACGTAGATACGGGCGACGGGACCGGGGTCAAGGGTGACCAGACCGCCGGTCGCGGTGTCGTGGATCCTCAGGTCGCGGCCCTTGCCGGGCAGGACGGGGACCTCAGAAGCGGGCCAGGCATACATGCCACGAGCCTAACCCGATCCTTCCCTGGTTAAGCGGGCCGCCCGACGGCTCGGAGCCGCGCGGTGTACGGCGGCCACGAACGGTGGGGCGGATGGTGCGGCGGATGGCGGGGCGCATCGCATGGTTCCCCGCGCCCGTTCGGGGTCACCCCTCGGATGTCCTCACACCGGCGGCCACGGGATCGCCGGCCACTCGCCGCTCGGTTCCGGGTGGCGGCCGGTCCTCAGCAGGGTGGCGACCCGCTCCCTGGTGGCGTCCAGTTCGGCGGCCGTGATCAGGGGCGACAGTTTCGCCGCCAGTTCCCCGCCGTCGCCCAACGCGTCCCGCAACCGCTTCAGCACGTCGACGGCGTCGTCCGTGAGGGGCTCCCCCGCCCACCCCCACAGCAGGGTCCGCAGCTTGTTCTCGACGTTGAAGGTCACACCGTGGTCGATGCCGTAGAGCCGGTCCTCGGCGGCGGGCAGGAGGTGGCCGCCCTTGCGGTCCGCGTTGTTGATGACGGCGTCGAGGACGGCGAGGCGGCGCAGTCGCCGGTCGTCGGCGTGCACGAGGAGCGCGGTCTCGCCGTCGCCGACCTCGGCGAAGCCGACGGCCTTCCAGCCCTCCCCCGCCTCCTCACCGTCCACGAGGGCGAGCAGCTCCGAGCCGGGCACCCCCTCGATCCACAGCTGGCACATGCCCTCCCCGTAGGGCCCGTCCCGCAGCACCGTGGGCGGTACGAGCCCCCACCCGGTCGCCTCGGACACCTCGTACGCGGCGACCTCGCGCTGCGCGAGCGTCCCGTCGGGGAAGTCCCACAGCGGGCGCTCCCCGGCGACGGGCTTGTAGACGCAGGCGGCCTCGCGTCCCTCGTACGAGACCGAGCAGTACAGGACCGCGTTGGACGCCTCGCGCACCTGGCCGCGCACGGTCAGCTCGCCCTCGGCCAGCAGCACGGCGGCCGAGGTCCGCCCGTCGGAGGTCACTCCCCGCGGCGGTATCCGTTCTGTCGCGGACATACGTGTCCCTCCGGGTCGAGCGGAAGACTGCACAGCGGGCACGGCGGCCGTCCCGCGTTGACGACGTCCAGGGCGCGCTTGGCGAAGGCCCTGGCCTGCGCGCCGGTGAGGCGGACGCGGAGCATCGGCGGGCCGTTCTCCTCGTCCTGGAGGAGCCGCTCCTCCGCCTCGGCGAGGTCCTCCTCGGAATCGGCGTCCAGCTCGACCAGCGCCTGGGCCTCGACGATCATGCGCTGCTCGTCGCCGTCCCAGGCCAGCGCCATGGTGCCGACGCGGAACTCCTCCTCGATGGGGGTCTCCAGCGGTGCCGTGTCCGAGACCTCGGTGGGGGCGACGGCGGGCACCGGGGCACTGCCGCCGCTGCGCCGCACGACCTCGTCGAGCAGCTCGTCCATACGCTCGGCGAGCGCGGCGACCTGGGTCTTCTCCAGGGACACGCTGGTGACCCGCTGCCCTGAGGAGGCCTGCAGGAAGAAGGTCCGGCGCCCGGGCAGCCCGACCGTACCGGCCACGAAGCGGTCCGGGGGGTCGTAGAGGAACACCTGACGGGACACGTCCTGTCTCCATTGGAATCGACGTCGGGACCGGTCACTCCGGCTGCTGACGGGTTCAGCGCCTTCGCGACCGCTTCACCCTACTGCGGTTGACGATCACGGTGCTCCCGCGCCGCCCCCGACGGCGGCGTCGCCGTTCAGGGGTTCCTCGCGCGGCGCCAGGGACGCGAAGTCCCCGGTGTCGCCGAGGCGGACGAGAAACGGCCGCAGTCGTGTGTAACGGATCGCGGTGATGGAACACGGTTCGACAGAGATCCGCTGGAAGAGGTCCAGATGAAGTCCGAGTGCGTCCGCCACGAGCGACTTGATGATGTCGCCGTGGGAGCACATCACATACACGGCGTCCGCTCCGTGGTCGCGCTCCACACGCGCGTTCCACTCCCGTACCGCCTCCGCCGCCCGGTGCTGCATCTCCCGCATCGACTCCCCGCCGGGGAACTGCACCGCCGTCGGGTGCGACTGGACGACCTGCATCAGGGGCTCGTCGGCGAGTTCGGCGAGCTTGCGGCCGGACCAGTCGCCGTAGTGGCACTCGCCGATGCGGTCGTCGGTGTGCGGGCTCAGCTCGGGCCGGGCCTCCAGGAGGGGGCGCATCGTCTCCTGGCAGCGCTGGAGGGGGCTCGTGACGACCTCGGAGATCGGCAGCCCGGCGAGACGGCCGGGCAGTGCCGCAGCCTGCGCGGTGCCGCGCTCGTCGAGGGCGACGCCGGGCATCCACCCGGCGAGCACCCCATCGGTGTTGGCGGTGGACCGGCCGTGCCGGACAAGGATCAACGTGGGCATGCGGCCCAGCCTAGACGCCCCTCCTGCGGCTCCCCCCGTCGAGAAAGGAACTCCCTGTGATCGTCGACTGCGCCGTCTACCGCGACGGCCACCGCACCGAGGGGCCCGAGGACCTCTCCGACGCCCTGGCCGCCGCGCGTGCCTCGGGCGGCTTCGTGTGGATCGGCCTGCATGAGCCGACGGAGAAGGAGTTCGCCCTCGTCACCGAGGAGTTCGCACTGCATCCGCTGGCCGTCGAGGACGCCCTGAAGGCGCACCAGCGGCCGAAGCTGGAGGTGTACGAGGACTCGCTGTTCATGGTGCTGAAGCCGGTGGTGTACGAGCCGGCCGGGGACACGGTGAGCACGGACGAGATCATGGTGTTCCTCGGCGACGCCTTCGTGGTGACCGTCCGCCACGGCGGCGGCTCGCCCCTGAACGCCGTACGACGGCGGCTGGAGCAGGAACCGGAGCTGCTGGGCGAGGGGCCCACGTCGGTGCTGTACGCGATCACGGACGCCACGGTCGACCACTATCTGGAGGTGGCGACCGAGCTCCAGACGGACCTGGAGGAGCTGGAGGCGGAGGTGTTCTCCCCGGACGTCGGCGGCTCGCGGAACACCGCGTCGCGGATCTACACCTTCAAGCGCCAGGTGCTGGAGTTCCGCCGCGCCACCGGCCCGCTCGCCACGCCCCTCACCCGGCTCTCCGGCCAGGGTGCGACCGGCTCCGCGGTGCCCTTCGTGAACGAGCAGGCCCGGCCCTTCTTCCGTGACGTCAGCGACCATCTCACCCGCGTGAACGAGTCCGTCGAGGGCCTGGACCGGCTGGTGTCCGACATCCTCTCGGCGCATCTCGCGCAGATGAGCGTCCGGCAGAACGACGACATGCGGAAGATCTCCGCGTGGGCGGCCATGGCGGCGATCCCCACGATGATCGCCGGGATCTACGGCATGAACTTCGAGCACATGCCCGAGCTGCGCTGGGTGTGGTCGTATCCGGCGGTGATCGCGGTGACGGCCGTGCTGGAGGTGCTGGTGTACCGGCTGTTCAAACGGCGCGGGTGGCTGTGACGACCGGCCGCCGCGCGCGGGGAGGCCAGGCGGAGCGGGAAGTGCTCCGCGCGCGCGTGCGGCTGTTCGTGCCCGGGACTCAGGCGAACTCGGGTGCCGCGGTCGCCGGTCCGCCGAGCGCGTCGCGGCGTTCCGGCATCTCCAGGGTGACCATGCGGCGCCAGCCGAAGGCCCGCTCGTAGGCGTACACCGCGTGGATGCCCGCGGCGAGCACGGCGGACTTGGCCTTCGGCCAGCCGAGCACACGCCCCATGTGGGCCATCACGGCGAGGCTGACGTCCCGGTAGACGGCGATCTCGGCGAGGGCGCACTCGCGCAGGGTCCGCTGGATGAGGCGGCCGTGTCCGGCGGCGGCGAACCGCAGGAGTTCCTCGTGGGTGTACGCGAGGTGGTTGTCCTCGTCGTCGGAGATCATCCGGACGGCCTTGCCGATCTCCGGGTGGTCGGCGAAGTGCTTGCGGAGCAGCACCATCTGCTCGGAGGCGCGCTGTTCGGTGACGCGGCTGTGGGACAGGTAGACGATGATGTCCCGCACCGTGAGGGCCTGGTCGGCCTTGAGCTTCTCGTGGGCCAGTCCGATGCCGTCGCGCTCCAGGAGCATCGTGTAGTCGGTCTCCGGCGGGACCTCCACGGGTTCGAGGCCGCGCTTCCTCATCAGGGCGTTGAAGATCCGTCCGTGCTTGTCCTCGTCCGCGCCGTGGCGGGTGATCCTGGGGGCGAGCGCGCGCTCGCTCTCCGGGACGAGCGCGGCGATGCGCGCGTTCTCCCAGCCGCCCTGCGACTCGCCGCTGGCGGCGATGGAGCAGAACAGCCGGAACGACTCGTCGTCGTCGATGATCTCCTGGAACAGGCTCTTGACCGAAAGCATCTGAGGCACCTCTCTGCAGGACCCTGCAAATCGAGTCAAATGGGGTACCAGGAGTCGGGCAACAGCTGTGTCGGACAAATCCGCCAAACGAAGGACGACAGGGCGGCGAAGACGCGTAACCGACAGGGCCGGTGGCGCGTTGTGTCCCGTGACGGCCGTGGCGGGGAAGACCCCCGAGCCCCCACCACGGCCGTAGAACTTCTCCGGGCCGACGTACCGGCCCCTCCCGTTACGCGAGCCCGGCCCGCTCCAGGGCCTCGGTGCCGGCCCGCAGCGAGGCGATCCGCTCGTCCAGCGTGAAGCCCGCGGGCGCCAGCGTGAGGGTGGTGACGCCGGCCTCCTTGTAGGCCTTCATCCGGTCGGCGATGCGCTCCACGGAGCCGAGGAGCGTCGTCTGGTCGATCAGCTCGTGCGGGATCGCGGCCGCGGCACCGGCCTTGTCGCCGGCCAGGTACTTGTCCTGGATCTCGGCGGCCTCCTTCTCGTAGCCCATGCGCTGGGCGAGCTGGTTGTAGAAGTTCTGCTTGCGGCTGCCCATGCCGCCGACGTACAGCGCGGTGTACGGGCGGAAGGTGTCGGCGAGCGTCGTGACGTCCTTGTCGTCGCCGACGGCGAGCGGCAGCGTCGGACACACGTCGAACCCGTCGAGGGTCTTGCCGGCCTTCTCGCGGCCCGCGCGCAGGTGCGTGATGGCGGTGTCCTCGAGGTGCGCGGCCGACGGGAAGATCAGCAGCGCGCCGTCGGCGATCTCACCGGTCTGCTCCAGGTTCTTCGGACCGATCGCCGCGATGTACAGCGGGATGTGCTCGCGGGTGGGGTGCACGGTGAGCTTGAGCGGCTTGCCGGGGCCGCCGGGCAGCGGCAGCGTCCAGTGCTCGCCGTCGTGCGACAGACGCTCGCGGGTCATCGCCTTGCGGACGATCTCGACGTACTCGCGGGTGCGGGCGAGCGGCTTGTCGAACTTCACGCCGTACCAGCCCTCGGAGACCTGCGGGCCGGAGACCCCGAGGCCGAGGCGGAACCGGCCGCCGGAGAGCGAGTCCAGGGTCGCGGCGGTCATGGCGGTCATCGCCGGCTGGCGGGCCGGGATCTGGAAGATGGCCGAGCCGACGTCGATGTGTTCGGTCTTCGCGGCGACCCAGCTGAGCACGGTGGCGGCGTCCGAGCCGTACGCCTCCGCCGCCCAACACACCGCGTAGCCGAGGCGGTCGGCCTCCTGAGCCACGGCCAGGTTGTCCCCGTCCATTCCGGCGCCCCAGTAGCCGAGGTTGATCCCGAGCTTCATGTAGACCCGCCTTCCCCTTACCGATCGGTAACGTCCTTGTTCCGCCGACCCTACCGGGGGGAGGCGGCAGGGTGGCCAGCGCGGGTGCGTCGTGGCCGGTCGCGCGGTGCGCTGGGGAAATCGTCGTCCACAGGCCCCCACACGGCGAACTCCGGACAGTAATGTCGGCGTCCATGGAGCAGAGGCATCTCGGCCGTACCGGCCTGCGCGTGTCCCGGATCGGGCTCGGCACCCTGACGTGGGGCCGCGACACGGACGAGCATGACGCCGCGGACATGTTGAAGGTGTTCTGGGAGGCGGGCGGCACCCTCGTCGACACGGCGGACGTGTACGGCGACGGCGAGGCCGAATATCTGCTCGGCCAGCTGATGGACGGCCTCGTGCCCCGCCGTGACCTGGTCATCTCCACGAAGGCGGGCAGCGTCCCCGACCCCGACCGCCGCTTCGACGGCTCCCGCGGTCATCTGCTCGCCGCCCTGGACGCCTCCCTGGCCCGCCTCGGCACCGACCACGTCGACCTCTGGCACCTCCACGCCTACGACCCCGAGACACCGCTGGAGGAGACGCTCCACGCCCTCGACCTGGCCGTCAGCAGTGGCCGCGCCCGCTACGCCGGGGTCTCCAACTTCTGCGGCTGGCAACTCGCGAAGGCGGCCACCTGGCAGCTCGCCGCACCGGGGATACGCACCCGGCTGGCCAGTACGCAGATGGAGTACTCCCTGCTCCAGCGCGGCGTCGAGCGCGAGGTGCTGCCGGCCGCGCTGGACCTCGGGGTCGGGCTGCTCCCGTCCTCCCCGCTGGGCCGCGGGGTGCTGACCGGGAAGTACCGGCACGCCACGCCGCCGGACTCGCGGGGCGGCTCCGAGCACATGGCCCGGTTCGTCGCGCCGTACCTCGACGACACGGCGACCAGCATCGTGGACGCGGTGCAGACCGCCGCGGACGGGCTCGCCGTGACGCCGCTGCAGGTCGCCCTCGCCTGGGTCCGGGACCGGCCGGGTGTCGCCGCGCCCATCGTCGGAGCGCGCAACGCGCTCCAGCTCACGGCGGCGTTGTCAGTGGAGACCCTTAGTCTTCCTGACGAGATCTGCCGGGCGCTCGACGACGTGTCGGCGCCCGTGCACCACTATCCCGATCACGACTGGAGCACGCTGTGAGCACGGAGCCCGCGACCACGGAGCCGGACGAGCCGGGGGATCGCGCCGACGCAACCCCCGACGCCGGGACCCCGGAGGCCGAGGGCACACCCGACGACCGGGGAACGGCGGCCGCCGCGGCCACGGACGACGGTGCCCCGGAGGACGGGGAGACCGGGGAGACCGCCGAGGACGCGGGCGCGGAGGCCACGGGGGACGCGGCTGCCGGCGCGGAGAGCGCCGACGGCGCGTCCGACCTGTCCGAGGCTCAGGCCGAGTTGGCGGCGCAGAAGCGGGAGCGGGAGCGGATCGAGCGCCGCAAGGCCGGGAAGAAGGGGCCGATCACGGCGGGCGCCAAGCTCAGCGGCACGGCGGCCGACCTGCTGGCTGCCGTACGGGCCGTGGAGGGCGGGCAGAAGCCCTCGGCCACCGTCTTCGCGGAGCCGGAGCCCGCGCCTCGGCGGCCCGCGCCGGAACCGGTGCGGCGCCCGGAGCCCGTGGCCGCCCCCGTCGCCGTGGCACCGTCCGGCGAGACGGTCGGGGCGGTGCGCGCGGTGCTGGCCGAGGGCGGTGCCCCGGAGACGCTGGCGCCGCAGGTCGCCGAGGCGCTCGGCGAGGGCGCCGGTGACCGACTGCGCGAGGACCCCTGGCAGTTGCTGCGGGTCGTCGGGGTCCGGCCCGAACAGGCCGACGGTTTCGCGCGGGCGCTGCTCGGCGCGGAGTGCGGCCCGGACGACGAGCGGCGCGGCCGGGCGGTCACGGTATGGCTGTTGGAACAGGCCGCCGTCGCCGGGCACACCGCGCTGGAGGTGCCGGCCCTCACCACCGCGCTCGCCCAGCGTGCGGTGCCGGACCCGGACGAGGCCGTGCAGAGCGCCGTCGCGGAGGGCGAGGCGCTGATCTTCCAGGACGCGCTCGACGACGCCCCGCCCGTCGCGGCGGCCACGGACGCCGAGGACGACGAGGAGGAGCCGGAGCGCCCGGTGCGTGTCCTGGTCGGCCTGGAGCGGTACGCCCTCGCCGAGGAGAGCCTCGCCGACGGCCTCGCCCGGATCATGAACTCCCTGCCCAAGGACGACACCACGGACTGGGCGTCCGCGGCCGCGTCGGCGCCCCGTCCCGCCGCCGACCTGATCCGCGCCGTCGCGGGGGACGGGCTCGTCCTGCACACCGGCGGCGAGGCCGCCCGCGCCGAGCCCGCCGTGCTGGTCGCCGCCGCGCGCGCCCTCGGGCTGCGGGCGTACGCCGCCACGCACAGCGCGGACGGCCGGCGGCGGTTCGCCGCGCTGCTGGACGCCGCCGGCACGGGCGGCGCGGCCCCCGGCGACGCCGGGGCGGGCGGTTCCGCCGTGGTCACCGTGGGCGGGCTGCTGGCCGGAGTCGAGGGGCCCGGCAGGGACACCGAGGGCGCGTTCGCCCTCGATCTGCTCGTGGTGCTGGACGCGCCGCAGCTCGACGTGGAGACCGCCGCCGTCCTGGTCGAGTCGCTGCCCGACGGGGCACGGCTGGTGCTCAGCGGCGATCCGGGGGTGCTGTGGTCCGCCGGGCCGGGTCGGGTGTTCGCGGACCTCCTCGCCGCCCGGGCCTGCCCTCAGGTCTCCTCACGGACCCCGGACCCCGGCCCGCTCGGTGAGCTGGTCTCCGGGATCGGGATCGGGGAGCTGAACCAGGTGGAGGCGCCCGGCAAGGAGGTCGTGATCGTGCCGGTGCGGGACGCCGGGGAGGCGGTGCACCGGACCGTGCAGCTCGTCGTGGACTCCGTGCCGAGGGCCTTCGGCGTCCCGGCCGAGCAGGTGCAGGTGATCACCCCCGGCCATGGGGGCGCGGCGGGCACCCGTGCGCTGAACGCTGCGCTGAAGGAGCGGCTGAACCCCGGGCCGGGCCGCTTCGGCGGGTTCGACCCCGGTGACCGTGTCGTCCACTCCCCCGTACCGGGCCGTGCGACGCCGGGGCGCGTCGTGAAGGCCGACGCGGAGGGGCTGCACCTGGAGTGCGCGGGCGGCGCCGTCGTCGTACCGAAGGAGCGGGTCGAGACGGCCGTACGGCACGGGTGGGCGCTCACGGCGCACCAGGCGGTGGGGCACCGCTGGCCGGCCGCGGTGGTCGTACTGCCGGGTGACGCGGGCGCGGCGCTCAGCCGTCCCTGGGTCTACACCGCGTTCTCCCGTGCGGAGCGGCACCTGTCCGTCGTCCACGGCGTCGAGCAGTTGCTCCCCCGCGCGGTCGCCGAGGTCCCCCCGAAGCCCCGCACGACCCGCCTCCCGGCCCTGCTCAAGGCGCAGGTACCCCCGGCCGGCTGACGCCAGGGGCCGGGGTGGGCGCGGCTGAGGGGAACGGCCGGTGAAAGCGGCGCAGCCGGGCGGCACCGTCCGTCGGCCCGGCGGAGCGGCGCGCCCCTGGGATCGGCCCGGAGGGCCGTCCTCAGGGGCGCGGGGAACCGCACGATCAAGCGCGGACGGCCCGCGCTTGATCGCCCACGGGCGGACCCGAGCCCATGGGCGTCCGGCGGTCCGACGCCCGCCCTACCGGTCCGCGTCCAGCGGCTCCAACTCCTCGTCCTCGTCCAGGTCCTCGTCCACATCGATCTCGTCCTCGACGTCCTCGACGTCCTCGATGTCGTCCTCGATGTCGTCCTCGATGTCGTCCTCGATGTCGTCCTCGTCCTCGTCGAAGACCGCGCTGACGTCGAAGCGGCAGACGACCCGCTGGGGGTCGACGTTCTCGAACGGGGCCTCCAGCCACTCCCCGGGGTCGGCCGTGTCGTCCCCGGCGGTGACCCAGAGCGTGGAGTCGCCCTCCTCCAGGCCGAACTCCTTGTGCCGGGAGGCGATCTCGTCCGCTTCGAACTCGCCGAACAGAACGCCCAGGGCGCCGTGGACGGTGGCCGACGCCTCGTCGTCGCCGGCGCCGACGGCGGACGGCTCGTCGGCCGCCTCCACCCGCTGCGCCTGCGCCAGCAACCGCTGCGGCTCCGCCACCGTGTAGTCCCGCCGGATCAGCACGCTCAGCGCGCTCGGCTCCTCGGGGCCGGTGTACGGCGGCATGTCCTCGGTGCCGGGGATCTCGAAGGGAGTGACCTCGTCGTAGCGGTCGTAGAGCAGTTCGTCGTACTCCTCGGCGGCCGCGGCCAGCTCGTTGAACGCCTCGTAGACGGCCGGGTCGTCCTCACCCGACCGGCGTTCGACCGCGGCCAGGTGGCGGTCGAGCGCGGTCTTGACCGCCTCGGCGGCGGCGCGTACCTCGGCAGCGGTGGGCTGCGCAGCATCAGACATAGTGCAGACGCTATCCGTACCGAGCCCCAGCCCGCACAATAGATACCGATGCCGGAATACGAATTTGTCGACGTGTACGTACCGCGCGGGGTCTCCCGCAAGGACGCCACACGCCTGCTGACGGACCATGCCGAGTACGGACACTGGGAGTTGGACCGACTGAGTCTGCTGCGCGATGGCAGCCGCAGGGTGCGGTTGCGCCGACGGATCATCCGCCAGGTGCGGGCCACGTGGTGATGTGAGCAGAGAAAAACGGAGCGGGCCCCGCTGGTGCGGGGCCCGCTCCGTTTCCTGTGCGCGGGGTCCGGTTACCGCGCGGTGGCCCGTGCCTTGCGGTAGATCATCGCGCCCCCGAGGAGCGTGCCGGCGCCCACCGACAGGGCGAGGCCGAGCGGCACCTCGGCGCCGGTCTGGGCGAGCTGCCCGACCGCCCCGGGCTGGGCGACGGTCCGGGTACCCGGTGTGTCGGTGCCACCACCGGGGCCGGGGGTGCCCGGGTTACCGGGGGTGCCCGGGTTACCGGGGTTGCCGGGGGTCTCGGGGTTACCGGGGTTACCGGGCTGCTCCGGGCCGGGCCGCTCGACCGGCGGGTTCTGCGGGCCGCCGGGGTTCTCGTGCGACCCTCCACCGCCCGGGTTCCCGCAGTCGTTGCCGGTCGTGCCGTTGCCGAGACCGATCACGCTGACGCTGTTGCCGCAGGCGTTGACCGGGACGTCCACCGGGACCTGCACATGGTTGCCGGAGCCGACGCCCGGCGAGTTGCCGGTGTGACCGTCCGCGTGGGATCCGCCGCCGTGGGAGGAGCCGTGGCCGCCGCCGTGCGAGGAGCCGTGGTGGCCGCCCCCGCCGTTGGAACACTCGTTGCCCGTGGCCGGGTTGCCGACGCCGACCACGTTGACGCTGTTGCCGCAGACGTTGACCGGTACGTGCACCGGGGCCTGCACATGGTTGCCCGACGCGACGCCGGGCGAGTCACTGGCGTACCCCTGCGCCCGCGAGCCCCCGTACGACGATCCGGAACCACCGCCACCGGCGTGCTTGCCGGTCTTGACGCCGTTGGAACACGTGTTGCCGGACGCGGGGTTGAGCAGCCCGACGACGCTGACGGTATTGCCGCAGACGTTGACCTCGGCCTCGACCGGCGCCTGCACGTTGTTGCCTGAGAGGACGCCGGGAGAATGGGTCGCGGAGCCCTGGGCGCCGGAATCGGCGTGCGCGTAACCGCCGGCCGCGGCGAGGACGCCGGACGCGGCCGCCATCGTCATCAGGCCCTTGCGGGTGACCTGTCGCATGTCTGAATTACCTGCCTTAGCCCTATGGTCTGATGTTCTTCACCTTGTCCGGGGAACCGGTCGACCCCGGAGTGCATGGCGCACACTCCGGGGCCAACGGTTATCGGACCCTCACCGGGTGAGGCACAACGTCACTTGTTGATGCAGGTGTTGCCGAAGGCGGGGTTCAGCAGCCCGATCACGTTGATCGTGTTGCCGCACACGTTCACAGGGACGTGAACGGGCACCTGGACGACGTTGCCGGACGCGACACCCGGGGAACCGACAGCGGCACCCTGGGCGCCGGCGTCGGCAACAGCCAGACCCGCACCCGCGAGCACGAGACCACCGGTGGCAGCCGCAGCAGCGACGACCTTCTTGATCATTATTCCTCCTTGTTGGCAAAGCGACCCCGAAGAGCGAGTCACATCACCTGTAACGAGGAGGGATGAATGGAGCTACGAGCTTATGTTCCGATTCACCCGACCCGGTCGATCTTCGTACGCGCTACCGAATAAAAGAGTCGCTCCGACACGCAAGAAGGTCAGGATGCGTCGAGGAATCGGTCGAGCACGCGCACACCGAACTTCAGGCCCTCCACCGGCACGCGTTCGTCGACGCCGTGGAACATGCCCGCGAAGTCCAGCTCCGGCGGCAGCTTCAGCGGGGCGAAGCCGAAGCCGCGGATACCGAGGTCGTCGAAGGACTTGGCGTCCGTACCGCCGGAGAGCATGTACGGGACCGCCTTCGCGGCCGGGTCCTCGGCGACCAGCGCGGACTGCATGGCGTCCACGAGCGCCCCGTCGAAGGACGTCTCCAGCGCCTTGTCGGAGTGCACGTCCTCGCGCCGCACCTTGGGCCCGAGGATCTTGTCGAGGTCGGCGAGGAACTCCTCCTCGAAGCCGGGCAGGAACCGTCCGTCGACGTGCGCGGTGGCCTCGCCGGGGATGACGTTGACCTTGTAGCCGGCGCCGAGCTGGGTGGGGTTGGCGGTGTTGCTGAGGGTGGCGCCGATGAGCTTGGCGATCCCGCCGAGCTTGGCGAGGGTGCCCTCCATGTTCTCCGGGTCCAGCTCGGTGCCGAGCGCGTCGCCGAGTTCGTCGAGGAAGGCGCGGGTGGTCTTGGTGACCCGCACCGGGAACGTGTGGCGGCCGAGGCGGGCGACGGCCTCGGACAGCTCGGTGATGGCGTTGTCGCGGTGGATCATCGAGCCGTGCCCGGCGGTGCCGGCCACGGTCAGCTTCATCCAGTGCATGCCCTTCTCGGCCGTCTGGATCAGATAGAGCCGCCGCTGCTCACTGACGGTGAAGGAGAACCCGCCGACCTCGCTGATCGCCTCGGTGACGCCCTCGAAGAGCTCGGGGTGGTTCTTGACCAGGTACTTGGCGCCGTACGTGCCGCCGGCCTCCTCGTCGGCGAGGAAGGCGAGGACGATGTCGCGCGGGGGCTTGCGGCCACTGCGCAGCCGGTCCCGGACGACCGCGAGGGTCATCGCGTCCATGTCCTTCATGTCGACCGCGCCCCGGCCCCACACACAGCCGTCGGCGACCTCACCGGAGAAGGGGTGGTGGGTCCAGTCGTCGGTGTTGGCCGGGACGACGTCGGTGTGGCCGTGGATGAGCAGCGCGGGCCGGGACGGGTCCTCGCCCTCGATGCGGGCCACCGTCGAGGCACGGCCCGGGTGCGACTCGAAGATCCTCGGTTCGAGACCCACCTCGGCGAGCTTCTCCGCGACGTACTCGGCGGCCTTGCGTTCACCCGGGCCCGAGTGGTCGCCGAAGTTGCTGGTGTCGATCTGGATCAGCTCGCGGCAGAGGTCCACGACCTCGTCCTCGCCGGTCACGCGCCTGGCCGTGTCCGTCTCGCTCACGCTGCTTCCTCCCGCTGTCGCTGCTGGTGGTTCCCCCTCATCCTCCTCCTGCCCAGGGGCCCGCCCCAAGACCGGGACCGGCCCGTCACACGCCGTTCACGCCCGGGGCCACCGGGAACGGGGTGTGATCGAGGGCCCCGGAAAGCCTGGTAATGTTTCCTCTGTCGCCGCGGGGGACACCCCGCACGACAGACACCTTGTCCGGGTGGCGGAATGGCAGACGCGCTAGCTTGAGGTGCTAGTGCCCTTTATCGGGCGTGGGGGTTCAAGTCCCCCCTCGGACACACAGTGGCGAAGGCCGCGACCATCAGGTCGCGGCCTTTGTGCGTAGAGTGCGGCGAAATGTGGGAGACGTCTCGCCCCGCCGGGAAAACCCCAGCTCACGGGGATGGCCCGATGCCTCCGGGTTGCTTCGCGGATGCGTCCTCTTGGCCGATACGACAGGCCGTAGTCACGTGAGCACTAGAGTATGGGGCTTGTTCGGCGCCGGGACGGAAACATCCCCAGGCAGACCTGCGGGCCCGCCGGTGCCCCCCGGGTCGTCCGGGTGTGAAAGGCGAGGATCCGATGGCCGCCGTGTACGAGAGTCCCGAGCTGACCCTGTTGGAGGGGGAACTGGCGGAGGGACTCGACGGGCCGGCCCTGTTCTCGGCGGGGCCCGCCGCCTCCCCCCGCACCCTCGTCGACGTCTTCGAGGCGTCCGTGCGGTCGTTCCCGGACGAGCCCGCGCTGGACGACGGCACTCGGCGGCTCACCTATCGCGCGCTGGCCATAGAGGTGGAGCGACTGCGGCGGCGGCTGGGCGAGGTGGGCGTCGGGCTCGGGGACCGGGTCGGGGTGCGGGTGCCGTCGGGCACCAACGACCTGTACGTGGCGATCCTCGCGGTGCTGGCCGCCGGCGCCGCGTACGTCCCGGTGGACGCCGAGGACCCCGACGAGCGCGCCGAGCTGGTGTTCGGGGAGGCCGGGGTGCGGGCCGTCGTCGGGGCCGGGCACCAGCTGACCGTCCACGGCGCGTCCTGCTCCCCCGCCGCGCGGCCCGGGGTCGAGAACGACGCGTGGATCATCTTCACCTCCGGTTCGACCGGGAAGCCCAAGGGTGTCGCCGTGAGTCATCGCAGCGCCGCCGCGTTCGTGGACGCCGAGGCGGAGCTGTTCCTGGCCGAGGAGCCGATCGGGCCCGGGGACCGGGTCATGGCCGGCCTCTCGGTGGCCTTCGACGCGTCCTGCGAGGAGATGTGGCTGGCCTGGCGGTACGGGGCCTGTCTGGTGCCGGTGCCGCGCGCGCAGGTCAGGAGCGGCGCCGATCTGGGGCCGTGGCTGGTCGAGCAGGAGATCACCGTGGTGTCGACGGTGCCGACGCTCGCGGCGCTGTGGGAGCCGGAGACGCTCAACGACGTCCGGCTGCTGATCTTCGGCGGTGAGGCGTGCCCGCCCGAGCTGGCGCAGCGGCTGGTGACGGAGGGGCGCGAGGTCTGGAACACGTACGGGCCGACCGAGGCGACCGTCGTGGCGTGTGCCTCGCTGATGAGCGGCACGGAGCCGATCCGGATCGGGCTGCCGCTGAACGGCTGGGAGCTGGCCGTCGTCGACGAGGCCGGGGAACCGGTGCCGATGGGCGGCAGCGGGCAGCTGGTGATCGGCGGAGTGGGCCTCGCGCGGTACCTGGACGCCGAGAAGGACGCGGAGAAGTACGCGCCGCTCGCGTCGCTGGGCTGGGAGCGCGCCTACCGCAGCGGTGACCTGGTGCGGGCCGAGCCGGAGGGGCTGGTCTTCCTCGGGCGGGCGGACGAGCAGATCAAGCTCGGCGGGCGGCGGATCGAGCTGGGCGAGGTGGACGCCGCGCTGCAGGGCCTGCCCGGCGTCGCGGGCGCCGCGGCCGCCGTACGGACCGCGCGGAGCGGGAACCAGCTGCTGGTCGGCTATGTGGTCACCCAGGACGGGTGGGACCATGCGGCGGCCGTGGAGCGGCTGCGGGCGGAGCTGCCGGCGGCGCTGGTGCCTCTGCTGGCGCCGGTCGAGGAGCTGCCGACGCGGACGTCGGGGAAGGTCGACCGGGACGCGCTGCCGTGGCCGCTGCCGGAGCTGGAGACCGGCGGGCCGGCCGAGCAGTTGTACGGCACCGAGGCGTGGCTCGCCGAGCAGTGGGCCGAGGTGCTGGGTGTGCCGGTGGGCGGCGCCGACGACGACTTCTTCGCGATCGGCGGCGGCAGTCTGGCGGCCGCGCAGCTGACGACGCGGCTGCGGAGCCGGTATCCGAGCGTGGCGGTGCTGGACGTCTACCAGCGGCCGACGCTGCGGAAGCTGGCCCGGTACCTGGAGGAGTCGGCGCAGGAGGACGGTGCGGGGCGGGCCGTGGCGGCCGTGCCGGTGCGGGCGCGGGTCGTGCAACTGCTGCTGCTCGTGCCGCTGTTCACGCTGCTGGGGCTGCGATGGGTGGTTCCGCTGGCGGCGCTGGGCAATCTGCTCGGGTCGTACGCGTGGCTGCCGACGGCGCCCTGGTGGGCCGTGGCGGCCGGGGCGCTGGTGTTCTTCACGCCGCCGGGACGGCTCGCGGTGGCGGCGGGCGGGGCGCGGCTGCTGCTGCGCGGGGTCCGGCCGGGGCGGTACGCGCGGGGCGGGAGCGTGCATCTGCGGCTGTGGGCCGCGGAGCGGCTGGCCGAGTTCAGCGGGGCGACCTCGCTGACCGGGGTGTGGCTGGAGCGGTACGCGCGGGCGCTGGGCGCCAAGGTGGGTGCCGAGGTCGATCTGCACGCGCTGCCGCCGGTGACCGGGCTGCTGAAGCTCGGGCGGGGCGCGGCCGTGGAGTCGGAGGTGGACCTGTCCGGGTACTGGCTGGACGGGGACCGGCTGGAGATCGGCGCCGTGAAGGTGGGCGCCGGCGCGGTGGTCGGGACGCGGAGCATGCTGCTGCCGGGGGCGCGGGTCGGCAAGCGGGCCGAGGTGGCGCCGGGGTCGGCGGTGGCCGGGCAGATCCCCACCGGGCAGCGCTGGGCGGGGGCTCCCGCGGTCAAGCTGGGCAAGGCGAAGCGGAACTGGCCGAAGGCGCGTCCGCAGCGGGGCCTGTTCTGGCGGGCCGCGTACGGGGCGACCGGTGTCGGGCTGACCGCGCTGCCGCTGCTGGCCGGGGTCGCCGCGCTGGCCGTGCTGGCGCTGTTCGTGGCGCCGGGTGCCGGGCTCGGGTCCGCGGTGCGGGGCGCGGCGGTGGGCCTGGTGCCCGCGACGCTCGCGTTCGGGGCGGCGTACGCGCTGTTGCTGCTCGTGGCCGTGCGGCTGCTGAGCCTGGGGCTGCGGGAGGGCACGCATCCCACGCACAGCCGGGTCGGCTGGCAGGCGTGGACGGTGAGCCAGTTGATGGACCGGTCGCGGGAGACGCTGTTCCCGCTGTACGCGGGGCTGGTGACGCCGGTGTGGCTGCGGCTGCTGGGGATGCGGATCGGGAAGGGTGCCGAGGTGTCCACCGTGCTCGCGCTGCCGAGTCTGACGACGGTCGGGGACGGGGCGTTCCTCGCGGACGACACGCTGACCGCGCCGTACGAGCTGGGTGGCGGCTGGATACGGATCGGGCGGGCGGAGATCGGGCGGCGGGCGTTCCTCGGGAACTCCGGGATGACCGCGCCGGGGCGTTCCGTGCCGGACGGCGGGCTGGTGGGGGTGCTGTCGGCGACGCCGAAGAAGGCGAAGAAGGGCAGCTCGTACCTGGGGCTGCCGCCGATGAAGCTGCCGAGGGCGGCGGCCGGCGGGGACCAGAGCCGGACGTACGAGCCGCCGGCGCGGCTGCTGTGGGCGCGGGCCCTGGTGGAGCTGTGCCGGATCGTGCCGGTGTTCTGCTCGGCGGGGCTGGCGCTGCTGACCGTGGCCGTGCTGAGCGCGCTGGGCGGCTGGGGGTGGCTGCTCGGCGGGCTGGTGCTGCTCGGCGCGGGCGTACTGGGGGGTGTGCTGTCGGTCGTCGCGAAGTGGCTGCTCGTGGGGCGGCACCGCAGTGGTGAGCATCCGCTGTGGAGCGGGTTCGTGTGGCGCAACGAGCTGGCGGACACCTTCGTGGAGGTGGTGGCCGTGCCGTGGCTGGCCGGGTCGGTGCCCGGTACGCCGCTGATGAACGTGTGGCTGCGCGGGCTCGGGGCGCGGATCGGCAGGGGGGTGTGGGTGGAGAGCTACTGGCTGCCCGAGACCGATCTGGTGACGCTCGGCGACGGCGCCACGGTGAACCGGGGATGCGTGCTGCAGACCCACCTCTTCCACGACCGGATCTTGCGGACGGATACTGTGGAACTCCGTGAGGGCGCCACGTTGGGCCCGGGCGGGATCGTCCTGCCCGGCAGTGTGATCGGAGCCCGCACCACGCTGGGTCCGGCGTCGCTGGTCATGGCCGCGGAGTCCGTCCCGGACGACACCCGGTGGCTGGGCAACCCGATCGAGGTGTGGCGGCCCTGAGCGCCGTGTCCGCGATGCCGGGGGACGATGGACGTCGTACGACAGCGGAGCGGGGAGCAGAAGCGGCAGTGGCGGTTCAGCAGGCGATGGGTCCGGACCCGTACTTCCCGGCGAACGGTGACGCCCGTTACCGGGTGCACCGGTACGAGCTGGGCGTGGACTACCGTCCCGGGCCCAACCGGCTGTCCGGCACCGCGCGGCTGAACGCCATAGCGGGCCGTGCGGCTCTCACCGAGTTCCAGCTGAACCTGGCCGACTTCAAGGTCGGCCGGGTCCGGGTCGACGGGCGGGCGCCGCACTACACGCACCGGGGAGGCAGGCTGCGTGTCCGGCCCGCGAAGCCGATCCGGGCAGGGGCCGCGTTCACGGTCGAGGTGCAGTGGTCGGGGAATCCGAAGCCGGTCAACAGCCCGTGGGGCGGGCTCGGTTGGGAGGAGCTGGCGGACGGGGCGCTGGTGGCGAGCCAGCCCGTGGGGGCGCCGTCGTGGTACCCGTGCAACGACCGGCCGGCGGACAAGGCGTCGTACCAGATCTCGATCACCACGCCGTCGGCGTACCAGGTGGTCGCGGGCGGGCGCCTGCTGACGCGGACGACGAAGGCGTCCACGACGACGTGGGTGTACGAGCAGTCGGCGCCGACGTCGAGCTATCTCGTCGGCCTGTCGATCGGGAAGTACCAGACGGTGCTGCTGGGCGATCCGGGTCCGGGCGGGGTGCCGCAGCACGGGCACATCCCGGCGCACATGCTCACCGAGTTCTCGCGGGACTTCGCGCGGCAGCCCGCCATGATGGAGCTGTTCGAGGAGCTCTTCGGGCCGTACCCGTTCGGTGAGTACGCGGTGGTGGTCACCGAGGAGGAGCTCGATGTCCCGGTGGAGGCACAGGGGTTGTCGCTGTTCGGCGCCAACCATGTGGACGGGGCGCGGGGTTCGGAGCGGCTGGTCGCGCACGAGCTGGCCCACCAGTGGTTCGGCAACAGCGTGTCCATCGCGGACTGGCGGCACATCTGGCTGAACGAGGGGTTCGCCAAGTACGCGGAGTGGCTGTGGTCGGAGCGGTCCGGCGGGCGTACGGCGGGGCAGCTGGCGGCCGCCGCGCACCGGAAGCTGGCGGCGCTCCCGCAGGATCTGCGGCTGGCGGATCCGGGCCGCAAGCTGATGTTCGACGACCGGCTCTACGAGCGTGGCGGACTGACCGTGCACGCCGTGCGCTGCGCCCTCGGTGACGCGGCGTTCTTCCGGATGCTGCGCGGCTGGGCGGCGGTGCATCGCGGGGGTGCCGTGACGACGGCGTCGTTCACCGCGCACGTCGGGCGGTACGCGGACGGGCCGCTGGACGATCTCTTCGCGGCGTGGCTGCACGAGCCGGCGCTGCCGCCGCTGCCGCAGGCGTCGCCGGCGGGTGGGGCGGTGCCCGCGCGGCCGCCGTATCCGCCGACGAACGCGGGCTCCGCGTAAGGGCTCCGCGTAAGGGCGGGTGCCGGGGGCGGGCAGAATGGCGGTCATGTCGTCGCGTCGCAGCCCCAAGGCCCGTTCGAAGCCCTCGTCCAGGTCCGCCGCCAGGCCCTCGGCCCCCGGCGGGGTGCCGTCGAGGGCGGCCGGCCCGTGCCCGTGCGGTCTTCCGGGCCCGTACGAGGGCTGCTGCGGCCGTTTCCACGCCGGGTCGGCCGGGGCCCCGACCGCCGAGGCCCTGATGCGGTCCCGGTACAGCGCTTTCGTCGTCGAGGACGAGGCGTACCTCCTGCGGACCTGGCATCCGCGCACGCGTCCGACACAGGTCGACTTCGACCCGGGCATGCGCTGGACCGGCCTGGAGATCCTCGGCACGAGCGAGGGTTCGGCCTTCCACACCACCGGCACGGTCACCTTCCGCGCCTCGTTCCGCGGCGGCTCCCTGCACGAACGCAGCCGGTTCGAGCGGGTGGACGGGGCGTGGGTGTATGTGGACGGGGAGTTCCTGGAGTCGTGACCCGGTACTTCGACCCGCTGAGCGCGATCGGTGACCACCGCGACTCGTTCGAGGGACAGTGGGACGACCGGCTGTGGCTGAACGTGCCGGGGCCGCTGTACGGCGGGGACACCGACACCTGCTGGACCGGGCGGCTGCACGCGCCCGACCACGTGCTCTACGGAGGTGACTACGCCACCGAGTACGTCTTCCGTCAGCCGAGGACGGTCGCGCAGACGGCCCGGCTGGTCGAGGCGGCCGAGAGCGACCCGTTGGCCGGATACGGCTGCGACGGGGACGCCCGGTGGACTCCGGGCCTCGTGCGGCAGTGGTGGCGTGATCGGGGGCGGGTCACGGAGTACCTGGTCGGCCGGAGGAGCGAGTGGGACGAGTTCGACGCCCGGTCGGGGCAGGAGATCGCCCTGGCCGTGCGGGCCTTCGCGGCCTACATCGCCGACGGGCTCGCCGACGATCTCCGCGTCTATCTGTACTGGCTGGAGGAGCGGCGCTCCCCCGGCGTCGGTGACCCGTTGCCGGAGCTGTAGCCGCGGGGCTCAAGGGGCCAGTATGTCGAGTTCCTTCAGGGCGCCCTCGGTGATCTCTCGGGTGAGGTGTTCGGCGCGGGCGGCGTCGCCCTCGCGGATGGCCTCGGCGACCTGGACGTGGAGGGTGACGGCGGCGGGGTCGGGGTCGTCGAACATGACCTCGTGGTGGGTGCGGCCCGCGAGGACCTCCTCGACGACGTCGCCGAGGCGGGCGAACATCTCGTTGCCGGAGGCGGTGAGGATCAGCCGGTGGAAGGCGACGTCGTGCAGGAGGTAGCCCTCCAGTTTGTGGCCGCGTGAGTGGGCGACCATGCCGATCGCGCACTCGGTGATGGCGGCGCACTGCTCGGCGGTGGCGTGGGTCGCGGCCAGGGCCGCGGCGACCGGCTCGACCGCCGACCGCAGGACGGTCAGCGAACGCAGCTGGCGGGGGCGGTCGGCGCCCGCGAGACGCCAACGGATGACCTGCGGGTCGTAGACGTTCCAGGCGGCCGCCGGGCGGACGATCACTCCCACCCGGCGGCGGGACTCGACCAGGTGCATCGACTCCAGCACCCGCACCGCCTCCCGCATCACGGAGCGCGACACCTCGAACCGCTGGGCGAGTTCATCGGTGCGCAGGACGCTGCCCGGCGGGTAGTCGCCTGCCGTGATCGCCGGCCCGAGCATGTCCAGTACTCGGCCGTGCAGCCCCCGGCCCGGTGTGGTCATGGGGATCAGGGTACGAGGCGAGGGGCGCCAAGAAAAAGTCAGATTTATTTGCGACGAGGGCTTGAATTAATCCTACGTAATGGGCTTCAGTGTGCGTCGACGTCGAGCTGACGTCTCAGATGTCGACGAGGACAGCGAGGTAGCGATGCGTACCGTTCCTAAAGACTGAGCGGGAGTGAGTCCTGTTGCCAGAACTCATGCTCAGTCGGACGCCCCGAACGGTGTTGGGTGTCCTGGTCGCCCGCGTTCGCTCCGCGTCCGGGCGGCACGGATCGTGTCCGTGGTCCGGGGATGCGGGGGCGGGTTCCCTCACGCCCCAGGTCACCTGGTGGGGCCTGGACCGTCCGATGCCCCGCACGATCGCTCCGGTCGTGTGGGGGCGGTGCCGTCCGTCGCCGGACCGGGTGCCCGAGGGCGCGCCTTCCGATCGCCACGGCTGCCGCGTCGTGGCGGGTGGGTTTCCTTGTCTTGCTGGTGAGGGGCTGTTGCCAGTGCTGGGCGCCCCAGCGGCTGGTGTAGGCGGGGTCGACGGCGACGACGGGAATGCCGAGTTCGGCGGCCATCGACACCAGCCGGGCCCGCAGCCTGGCCACGGGCATACCGGAGACCAGGGTGCGGAACCGTTTGCGGCGGCCGTGTTTCTCACGCGTCGTCTCCGCGGTGAAGTCGAGGTCCTCGATGGCGAGGGCGAGGTGATGGCGGCGGGCCCAGTGCAGCAGGCGGATCAGGGCATGCCGGACCTGGGCGTCGCGGTGGGCGGCGGGGCCGGTCAGGTCGTAGCCGAACCGTCTGGGTGCGCCGATGGGGTTGCCGTGGGTGTCCAGGCGCCAGGCGGCCAGGTGGTCGGCGTTGGTGTCGACCCCCGCCAGACCGCCCGCGCGGACTGCGGCCAGCGGCACGCTCTGCACCGCAGGGTTGGTCCAGGAGGCGGTGAGGTACCAGCGGCCGCGTGTCGTGTCCTCGTGGATGCGGTAGGCCACGGCCCGGTTCGCATGGATGCGGTCGGCCCACTGCTCACCCCGGTGCGCGAACCTCACCCGGGCGGTGAGCACGTACCGGCCGTGCGGGGCATTCGCCAAAGACGCCAGCGGGGCGGGGAGTTTGAGGGAGATCTCGCCGTCGGGGGTGACGCGGATGGTCTCGTTGCCGAACCGTTTGCCGGACTCGCCGTCGGCCTGGAGGAAGCGGCGCTCGGCCTGCCAGCGGGTGCGCCACTGCTCCTCGGTGAGCTGGGCGGCAGCGAGGTGGTGGCGGGTGTTCAGCAACCCTTTTCCGCCCCGCACCACGTGCACGCGCCCGGCTTCCCAGTCCGCCCGGAGGGCTTGGAGCCGGTCGGTGAGCACGTGCAGGCGGCGCGCCTTCGCATGCCACTCCCGCCTGCTCGCATAACCCCCTGGAGCATGCTTACTGCCCTTCTCGCCCACCGGCAGCGACAACCGGTGCGCGAGCATCCGCACACCCGCTTCCAGGCCCTGGATGTGCGCGAGCTGACTCCGCCGGGCCAGCCCCCACTGATCATGCGTGGCCTTCGTGATCGACCCGGCCCAACGGGAGGACGACACCCCCGTCACAGACCGCTTACGCGCAGCCCACCCCTCGGCGTCGTGGTCCAGCCCGCACACCGGACCTTCAGATCCCGGGAGGCGAGCGCGCCCAGATGGTCACCGACCAGGCGCAGTACGGTCTCGTCCTTTGCCGTCAGCTGCTTGAGCCGGTCACGGACCGCCACACCCGACGGGCCGACGGCGACGAACGGCGCCGCCAACTCCCGCAGCCCACCCATCCCCATCACCACCGTCCCCGGCACCAGCCGAACCCTCACCACGCTCCTCAACGACCCACACGGGCGAAGGTCACACATGCGACCGAGGAACCTTCGTTCC
>NZ_LIRK01000286.1 GCF_001419765.1 Streptomyces torulosus | reverse complement strand
GGGTGCGGGTGCGGGTGCGGGATACGCCGTGGCAGCAATACCCCCGGAACCGACCCTTCCGCACCGACACACGGCCACAAGGGGGAGAACCCGCCGTGAACGGCCGGAATCCCCTCGGGCGCCGACGCCCCGGCTGCCGCCGGAGCCCGACCTTCTCGCACCTCTCCTACGCCCCTCCTACGCCTTTCGTTCGATCGGTCGTCCGTCGATATATGCCGGATGTGGCGACAGGGAAACCCTCGCCGGGTGCGACACGTTGTCGGGAAACAGGGATTCATCCGAAATGATCGCTTCGCGTCCGGTGGGGGCCGGAAGATCCGGGAGGAACCGGTACGTCCGGTTATGGTCGGTCGCGGAGTCCGGGGGACAGAACGGGGACACACATGGTGCGTCGACACCATCGCGAGAGCTACTACGTCGTCGACGAGGGCAGGATCCTGGAGTTCGAGAAGGGGGAGGCCGTAGCGCGCGTACCGAGCGCCGCCGAGCAGCAACTCGCCTTCCGCTTCTCCAGGTTCGGAAAGAAGGGGGTGCAACTCGACGAGGCGCTGCGGGCGAAGCTCGCGGCGGCCATGACCACGGTCGGCACGGGCGGCGACGACCCGGACTCGGGGAGGCCGGGGACACCGGTCCCGGCCGGGTTCACCTACCTCGGCCAGTTCGTCGACCACGACCTGACGCTGGACCGCACCCAGGTCGGGCTCGGCGAGCCCGTCCCGGTCGAGGAACTGCTCCAGGGGCGCAGCCCCGCCCTCGACCTCGACTCGCTGTACGGCATGGGCCCGCACCACTCGGGCAGCGCCCGGTTCTACGAGGCCGACGGCCGCCTCAAGACGGGCACGACCCTCGGCGTGGGCTTCCCGCCCGAGCTGCCGTCCGCCAACACCGACCAGAAGGGCTTCGACCTGCCCCGCGCCGGTGAGACGGTCGGCGGCACCCGCGCCGACATGCGCGCCCCGCTCATCCCGGACGCGCGCAACGACGAGAACCTGGCCGTCGGCCAGCTCCACCTGGCGTTCATCCGCTTCCACAACCGCGTCATCGACCTGCTCGCCGACCGGGGAGTGCCCGAGCGTCGGCTGTTCCAGGCGGCCCGGGAGATCGTCGTCAAGCACTACCAATGGGTCCTGCGCACGGACTTCCTGCCGCGTGTCGTCGACCCGGAGATCGTCGAGCGCGTCTTCACGCGGGGGCGGCGGCACTTCGAGGTGCCCGGGTACACCCGGCCCGGCGACCTGCCGACGATGCCCATCGAGTTCTCCGTCGCCGCCTACCGGCTCGGGCACAGCATGGTGCGGACGGCGTACCAGTGGAACAGGGTGTTCCGTGCGGGCGGACCCGGTCCGATCGCCTCGCTGGGCCTGCTCTTCCGTTTCAGCGGCACGGCGGGCAACCTCACGCCGGGACCGGACGACCTGAGCGACCTCGACGACCCGAACGCGGGGGAGAACCTGCGGCTGCCGAGCAACTGGATCGTCGACTTCCGCCGACTCTTCGACTTCGGCGAGGCCGGCAGGGACGATCTGGTGGTGCCCAAGGGCGAGTTCAACCTCGCCAAGCGGCTGGACACCCTGCTCGTCGACCCGCTGGCCGCCCTGCCCACCGGCACCTTCGACGGCCGGGGCCGCCCGGCGCCGCCGCCGATCCACCGCAACCTCGCGTTCCGCAACCTCACGCGCGCCGCGATGGTCGAACTGGCCACCGGCCCCCAACTGGCCGCGCAGATGGGCATCAAGGGGCTGACCGAGGACCAGATCCTGCGGGGCGCCGGCGGAGCCGTCCTGGAGGGCCTCACCGACGCCGAGCGCGCCCAGGTCGTGGAGCACACCCCGCTGTGGTTCTACGTCCTGCGCGAGGCCGAGGTGAACGGACGCCACCCCGGCCGCCTCACCGGTGTCGGCGGCACGCTCGTCGCCGAGGTCTTCCACCGGGCGATGGAGGGCAGCCGCGTCTCGATCGTGAAGCACCCGGGCTGGCGCCCGAGCCTCCCGGCCCATCGCAAGGGCCGCTTCACGATGACGGACCTGCTGCTGTTCGCCTTCGAGAACGACCCCGCGCTGCTGAACCCGCTGGGCTGACCGACGGGACGACCCTCAACCGCTGTTCGGGCCGTGGGCCGCGCTCACAGCCCGAACAGCTTCGGGTCGTCCGCCAGCTCCCTGAAGTACGCGCCCGGGTCGGCGACCAGCTTGCGCGCCTTGAGGTCCATCAGGCCGCCCACACCGGTGATCTCGGCGGCCACCGTGCCGTCGGTCCTGCTGATCGTCTGCTCGATCCGGAAGGTCTTGCCCTCACCCCAGGCGAAGACACACGTCACCTCGACCTCGTCACCGGCGAGCAGTTCGCGCCGGTAACGGATCGTCGTCTCCAGAGCCACGGGGCCGACGCCCCTGGCCATCAGATCGGCCTGGCGGATCCCGGCGGCCTGGAGCAGCGACCAGCGCGCGTGCTCCCCGTACTGGAGGTACACGCTCTGGTTGAGGTGCCCCTGTACGTCGGTCTCGTACCCCCGGACGGTCACCGGGACGGAAAACGGCTCGGACACGACTACCCCTCGACTACCTCAGCGGCGAACAGGACGGACGCAAGCTTACTGAGCGCTTGCTCATGCGGGGTGCGACGGTCCGGCGCCGCCCGGTCACACCTTCCTGGGGGAGGCCAGCAGATACCGCTCCCGCGTCCGCGGGTCCGTGTGCTCGCTCGGCTGCCAGCCCGCCCGCCGCAGAGTCTCGGCGCAGCCGCGCAGCGCCGCCGTGTCCGGCTCGTGCACGGCGACGGCCTCCGGCTGCGGGGTGGTCCGCACCCGGTAACCGCCACGCTCCGCCTCCGGGCCCGCCGGGCGGTGGCCCGCCGCTTCGAGGGCGAGCGCGGCGGCCCGTACGAGATGCGCGCGCTCCCAGCCGCACGGGCGGTCGGTGGCGCCGCCCGGGTTCGTCATCCGCCGTAGCTCCAGCAGCCCCTGCCAGGCGCTGTGCACCTCGCGGGCCCGCGCCGGTCCGTCCCCGGCGCTCTCCTCGCCGCCCACCCGGGCCGCGAACCCGCCCGACTCGGCGGGGGCGGCGGACGGCGCCGGGGCCGGGGCCGCTGCGGCCTCGGGCGGGCCGGCCTCCCGTACGCGGTGCCCGGCCGGCGTCAGGAAGTGATCGTGCGGCGGGCGCGGGTGGCGGAACGCCAGCCCTCGCTTCACCAGCGCCGCCAGCTGGGTCTCCGTACCCGTGAGCCGGCCGGTCACGGGCTCGGCGGCGTCGATGATCCGCCGCTGGACGGCGGTCGGCGGTCGGGTCACGACGACCTCCTTTCGCGGAGGAGCGCTGTCACTCGGGGACGGCGTCAACCCACTCGAAGACTACGAGGAGGGTCTGACATTCCACGCCGCGAGCACCGGGCGGCCGTGCTCCGTGCCGAGCCGGCAGACCGTGCCCGTGGCGAGCTGGAACAGCGCCCCGGCGGACGCGGGCAGTCCGAGATAGCGCGCGGTGAGGACGCGGAGGAAATGGCCGTGCGCCACGAGCACCACACAGCCCTCCGTGTTGCCGAGCGCCGCGTGCGCCTTCGCCAGTGCCCGGTCGGCGCGCGCCCCGACGTCCTCCGGGCCCTCCCCGGGGTGCTCGGGCGGTCCCGGCGCCACCCCGTCGGTGAACAGGAACCAGTCGGGCCGCGTCCGGTGGATCTCCTGGGTCGTCACCCCCTCGTACGCCCCGTAGTCCCACTCGGAGAGATCCGCGTCCACCCGCGCCCCGGTCAGCCCGGCCAGTTCGGCGGTCTGGCGGGCCCGCTTCAACGGACTGACGAACACGGCGCCGATGCGGTGCGAGGTCAGCAACGGCGCCAGCCCGCGCGCCTGTTCCCGCCCCCGGTCGGTCAGCGGGAGGTCCGTCCAGCTGGTGTGCTGCCCGGACAGCGACCACTCGGTCTCCCCGTGCCGCACAAGAAAAAGATCACCCATGTCTCACAGGCTACGAGCCCACCGCTCCAGTTCCTCGAACTCCCGCTCGCCGAGCCCCCGGCGGGGGTCGATCCGCAGCAGCAGGGCGGGTGTGTCGTGGTGCCGGGCGACATGGCGGACGTCGAGGTCGGTGATCATGTCGTCGACCCAGACGAAGGGCCGGCCGGCCGCCCACTCCAGGACCCGGCGGGTCTTCCAGTACAGGCCGTCGGGATCACGCGCGAACATGTCGGTGAACTCGATGACCGGCAGGTCGGCGGGGAGGCCGATCACGGGGCCGATCATCTCGTTCGCGTCGTGCATCCAGGTCGTCGCCCACGCCAGGTCGTACGGCAGGGCGAGCAGGCGCTGCCCGTGCGCGGGGTTGAGGCGGATCCGCAGGCCCCGGCGGAGCCTGCGGGAGCCGGGCTTCTGACGGGCGGACCAGACGGTGGGGTGCACCCGGCGGGTGACGTAGCCGCGCGGTGGCCACAGGCGGGCGCCGAACGGGTTGAGGGGGCCGTCGACGTCCAGGAGGAGGAGCGGTCGCTCAGTCATGGGGAGGGTCTACCCAGGTGTCCGGGGCGATCCTCGGCTGCCCTCGGCTGTCGTCGGTCGTTCGCGGGTGTCCCTGGGCCTCGGCTGCTCTCGGCTGTCCTCGACCGTCGGCTGTCCCGGGCTGTCCCCGGCTGTTTCCTCAGACGTCGTCGAGGGCGCGGGTCGCGCGTTCCGTCGCCCGGCGGGTGATGTCCTCGGTCTCCGCCCACGGCGGTGCCTTCGGGGCGGCCGCGTGGCTGATGACGACGAGCAGCCTGCCCTGCCGCACGAGCGTCTTGGTCTCGCCGGACGGGAAGCCGCCCAGCTCGACCTCGATGGCGGCGGCCCAACTGCGGTCGCCGGCCCTCGGACCGGTCGTCTCCCGCAGGCGTTCGGTGCCGGTCCGCGCGAGGTCGGACCAGGAGATGGTGAAGTGCGCGCAGTCCGCGAGATCGGCGACCGTCCTGTCGAACGCCCGCCGGGCGGCCGCCTCGTCCCGGTGGACACGGAGGGTCTCGCGGACCCACGGCCCCAGCTGGCTGTGGTCGAACTGGGCCCGAGCCTCCACGGGCAGGGCCGGTTCCCGTAACGCCGCGACCAGGCGCCGCCGTTCTCTGCGCCCGGACCACCAGCGGCCCACTCTTCCGTTCACCGCGCGGGACCCGACCTTGACGCCCTCCGCGATGAGTGTCGCCACGACGGCCACGACCAGGGGTTCGGTGAGGGCCGTGGTCACCAGTCCCGACGACATCAACCCGCCCCGCCGGGCCGCGAGTTGGTCGACCGTCACCGGGTCGGCGCGATACCGCTCCAGCAGCCCGGGCAGTTCCAGCTCGACCTTCTCGACGTCGTGGGAGCCCAACTCCCCGTTCCGCGCGAGCAGCCGCAGCGCCGCGCCGATGACGTCCTCGCCCGTGACCACGTTCGTACCGGAGTTCACATCCACCCCCGAAACACCCGAACTCGTGTGCTGGGGACTATAGAGGGATATGACGGTGGCTGCGAGCACGTGGAATTATCTTTGGGGAAATTCCGGGAACATTGGTTCTCCGCTATTGCCGGTAGCCACTCAGGAACCGTCCGATACGGCTGATCGCCGCGTCCAGGTCGTCGGCGTGGGGCAGCGTGAGGATGCGGAAGTGGTCGGGGGTGGGCCAGTTGAAGCCCGTGCCCTGGACGACCTGGATCTTCTCGCGCAGCAGCAGGTCGAGGACGAACTTCTCGTCGTCGTGGATCCTGTGGACCTTGGGGTCGAGGCGGGGGAACGCGTACAGCGCGCCCTTGGGCTTCACGCACGACACGCCGGGGATCTCGTTGAGCTTCTCCCACGCCACGTTCCGCTGATCGTGCAGGCGCCCGCCCGGCGCGGTCAGTTCCCGGATGGACTGGCGGCCGCCGAGCGCGGCCTGGATGGCGTACTGGGCGGGGGCGTTGGCGCACAGCCGCATGGAGGCCAGCATCGTCAGGCCCTCCAGATAGTTGCGGGCGTGCTGCTTGGGGCCGGTGACGACCAGCCAGCCGGAGCGGAAGCCCGCCACGCGGTACGTCTTGGACAGGCCGCAGAAGGTGAGGACGACCAGGTCGGGGGCGAGCGCGGCGGCCGAGTGGTGCACGGCGTCGTCGTAGAGGATCTGGTCGTAGATCTCGTCGGCGAACACCATCAAGCCGTGGCGGCGGGCGAGGTCGAGGATGCCCTCGACGATCTCCTTGGGGTAGACCGCGCCGGTGGGGTTGTTGGGGTTGATGATGACGACGGCCCTGGTGCGGTCGGTGATCTTCGACGCCATGTCGTCGAGGTCCGGGTACCAGTCGGCCTGCTCGTCGCACAGGTAGTGGACCGCCTTGCCGCCGGCGAGGGTCGTCACGGCGGTCCAGAGCGGGAAGTCGGGCGCGGGGATGAGGATCTCGTCGCCGTCCTCGATCAGCGCCTGCACGGCCATGGAGACCAGCTCGGAGACGCCGTTGCCGAGGAAGACGTCGTCGACGTCGACCTCCAGGCCGAGGGTCTGGTAGCGCTGGGCGACCGCGCGGCGGGCGGAGAGGACACCGCGCGAGTCCGTGTAGCCATGGGCCCGCGGGAGCATCCGGATCATGTCCTGGAGGATCTCCTCCGGCGCCTCGAAGCCGAAGAGAGCGGGGTTGCCGGTGTTCAGGCGCAGCACGCTGTGCCCCGCCTCCTCCAGTGCGTTCGCGTGCTCGATCACGGGGCCGCGGATCTCGTAACAGACCTCGCTGAGCTTGCTCGACTGCCGGAACTCCATGCGCTCTCGCCCTCCGGTTCGTTGTGTTGCTTGGTTTTACCAAGTAGGTGCTTGGAAAGTCCAACGACATGTCTAGACTGCGTCGCATGTCACCTCGCCGAAGCTACGACCAGTACTGCTCCGCCGCCCGGGCGCTCGACCTCGTCGGTGACCGCTGGACCCTGCTGATCGTGCGCGAACTGCTCGCCGGGCCGCGCCGCTATACGGACCTGCACGCGGACCTGCCCGGCGTCAGCACGGACGTCCTCGCCTCACGGCTGAGGGACATGGAGCGTGACGGTCTGTCGACCCGGCGCCGGCTGCCGCCGCCCGGGGCCGCGTACGTCTACGAACTCACCGGCCGCGGACGGGACCTGCTCCCGGTGCTGCAGGCGCTGGGGGAGTGGGGCGAGGGCGCGCTGGGGGAACGCCGACCGACCGACGCCGTACGTGCGCACTGGTCCGCCCTGCCGCTGCTGCGGAACCTCGACGGTCGCGCCGCCGGGCTCGTCGAAGTCCACCTGGAGGAAGGGACGTTCCATCTGTGGACGGGCGCCGAGGAGGGCCCGGTGTACGGCGACGGCCCCGCCCCGGGCGAGCCGGACGCCCGGCTGACCCTCGACGAGGAGACCTGCGAGGCGGTCCGCCGCGGCGAACTGCCCCTCAGGGACGCCGTACGAGCGGGCCGGGTCGAGGTGTCGGGGGAGGGGGCCCTGGCGAAGGACTTGCGGGAGGGCTGAGGGCCCGTCCATGCCGAAGGCCCGCCGGACCGGGGTGGATTCCAGGGTTCGGCGGGCCTTCGCGGGGGTGTCAGGCGCTCGGTGGGGGCGTCCTCGTCGGGCGGCCCGAACCGCGGGTGAGGGAGTAGCCGCCGATGCCCGCGAGGGCGGCGAGTACCGCGCCGAGCGCGGTCCAGACCCAGCGGTCGCTCCACCAGCCCGACGCCCAGCCGTCGTCGGGTTCGAGGGAGGACAGGACGGCCTCCGCCGAGGAGTCCTCGTCGTCCCGCGCCGAGGTCACCGCGATGCCCGGCACGAGCGGCCGCGCCAGCGAGCCGTCGACCGCCGCCGCACCGCCGATGTCCTTGGACTCGGCCCGGACCTCGACCCCGACCGGCAGCCCGAGGTCACCCGTGGCCAGCCGCGTCGTCGTCAGCCGGACGTAGTAGGTGCCCGGCAGCGGGTCGTCGGACCACGGCTCCGACCAGGCGCGGACCGTGCGCAGCGTGCAGGACAGCTCCACGGAGGCCGCCCCCGCGTCGGCCGTGCGCGTCTGCGCCCCGTACTGGCAGGCCTGGCGGCGCCGCAGCCCGTCGTACACGTCGAGCTGCCACGTCGAGGCGGACTCGGCCGCCTCCGGCAGCTTCACCGTCGCCTTCACGGTGGGGCGTTGGCCGGCGTCCGCCGGGAACGACCAGTACAGGTAGTCGCCGGTCGAGGCGCTCGCCGTCGCGGTCCGCCCCTGCTCGAACTCCGCCGCCGTACGGAAGGAGGTGCCCGCCTCGGTGGGCGCGTCACCGTTCTCCGACGGGCTCGCGGAGGGAGAGGAGTCCGCGGCGGCCGGGGAGGCGGCCAGGGCAAGCATCAGCAGGGCGGCGCCCCACACACGTGTGATCCGCATCAGTTGGTCCTCCAGACCGCGACCCGCCAGCGCGACAGCCAGCCCCACAGCACACCCGCCAGGAACCCGACGAGCACCAGCACACCGAGCAGCCACCAGCCGCGGCCGAGACCGAAGGACGCCACGTCCGTCGCCGGGTCCGGGCCGTCCACGACGTCGACGGTGATCTCCAGCGGCAGACCGGGTGTGGTCTTCACCCCGCCGGCGGCCGCGTACGAGTGGGTGACCTGGAGGCACACGGTCTCGGCGACGTCCTCGTCCTCCTCGTCCTCGGCCTCCGCCTTCGGATAGCGCAGACCCGTCGAGATGACGTCCGTACGGCCGGTGCCGGCCGCCTCGCCGCGCACGATCTCGCGGTTCTTGACGGTGACCGCGCGCAGCAGCACCCCGTAGTGCGGGTTGACGTCACGGTCCGCCGCGACGCTCACCGAGGCCCGAAGCTCCTGGCCCGGCTTCACGTCCACCCGGTACCAGCGCTGCTGGTTGAACTCCTCGCGGTCGGTGAACAGCCCCGAGGTGAGCGTGGGCGCCCCGGCGCACGCGTCGGTGCCCTCGACGGCCTTCGGGACGACCACCGGGTCGGCCGCGCGGTCCACCAACTGGTTGACGCGGTCGGTGAGTTCGTCGCGGTGCTCGATCGAGGTGTACGTGCCGCCGGTCGCCTCGGCGATACAGCTGAGCTGGACGCGCATCTTGGCGTTCGGAACCAGGCCGAGCGTGTCGATGGTCAGGCCGATGCCCTTGGCCGCGATCTCGCGGGCCACCTCGCACGGGTCGAGCGGGGCGCAGGTGTCCTCGCCGTCGCTGATCAGGACGATGCGCTTGGTGCCCTCGCCGCCCTCCAGGTCGTCGGCCGCCTTCAGCAGCGCCGGGCCGATCGGGGTCCAGCCGGTCGGGGTGAGCGTGGCGACGGCCGTCTTCGCCTCGGTGCGGTCCAGCGGGCCCACCGGGTACAGCTGCGCGGTGTCCTTGCAGCCCGTCTTGCGGTCGTCGCCGGGGTAGTTGGCGCCCAGCGTGCGGATGCCGAGCTGGACCTCCTCGGGGGTGGCGTCCAGTACCTCGTTGAACGCCTGCTTCGCCGCGGCCATCCGGGACTGCCCGTCGATGTCCTTCGCCCGCATCGAACCGCTGACGTCCAGCAGGAGGTTGACCTTGGGCGCGGTGGCCGTGGTCTCGTCGGCGACGGCCGTCGACGGGACGGCGATCCCGGCCGTCAGGGCGGCGAGCAGGGCGAACACCCCTGCTGCCAGCCGTTGTCTTGTGATCATCGGCGGATCCTATTGATCAGGGGGCCCGCGCTTCAAAACGAGACCGCCCGTTCACCCGCCGGACAACGGCACCCGCCGCGCGCCCCAAGCACGGGGAGAGCGGCGGACGTTCACCCGGCCGCCTGGCCGCTGGAGAGGCTGTCGACGGGCCGCCTACGGTCCGGGTGACGAGCCCCGTACCGGGCCGTGTGACAGGCCCCGGACAGGGCTGGGTGACAAGTCCCGCACCCGGTCGGCCGGACGTGCCTCACCGCAGCGGTGTCGGCAGTTGCGCCCAGATGTCACCCGGCCGCTCCGGCGAAAGACGCATCAGCGTCAACGCCTTCGTCGGTACCGGCCCCTCCGTCAGCGTGGCCAGATCGGCGGTCGGCGGCACGTCCCGTATGGCGGAGGCAAGCGCCTCGCGCAGCACGGGCGTCGAACCCGCCGTCGCCCCGAGCGTGCCCGTGATCAGCGCGCCGAACAGTTTGCGCCGCAGGGTCGTCTCGTCGTCCGTGATGATGCGGCCGGTCATCGCGGGCGCCGCGACGCCGTGCCGGGCCAGCCGGGCCGGGCTCACCCTGATGTCCGCTAGGTCGCGGTAGACGAGCCGCACGGGGGCACCCGACGGCGAGAGCACCACCAGGAGGTTCTGGCCGTGTGCCTCCAGGGCCACCCCCAGGTCGAGCAGCCGGAGGCAGACCGTGAGCGCGAGTCGGCTGAAATCCGCCAGCCACGACGGCGACCCGGGCAGTCCGGTCGCCGCCAGCGCGGCCACGGGGACGACCCGCTCACCGGTGGCCGTGTCCGCGTACCTCTCCGGTGACTCCCGCAGCACCGCCGCCAGATCCGGGGAACCGGCGGTGACCGCGCCGAGGGTACGGGTCACGTGCAGCAGACCGTCCGTGCGGGAGGCGACCTCCGCCATGAAGTCCGACACGATCGCCGACGTCTCGATCGAGTAGACCGAGATGTCCCGCACGGAGGACGTCAGCCGGGCGCTCAACGCCGTCTTCACATGTGCCCCGCCGTCCGCGAGGGCGAGGGTGCGCAACGACATCAGCGGATGCGCGTCGAGCACCTCGCCCAGAGGGCACTTGAGCACATGCGCCGCCTGCCACGGATGGACCGGCAGCAGCACCCGACCGCCGTCCCGGAACCGCTCCGGCCACTCCCCGACCACCAGCGCCTCGTCCACGGGCGCCAGCCCCAGCGGCACGACCTGCCGGTGCTCGGGCCCGTACGCGAGCTGATCGGCGGCGGAGAACCCGGGCCGGGAACGACAGTTGGGGTGGAAGGGATGCCCGTCCACCACCGACTGCTCCCACTCCCAGCTCGTCTCCGGCGCCCCCGCCCCCGCCTGCCGTCCTGCTCGCGACAGCGCCAACGAGGCCGCGCTGTGGTCGAGTTCGGCGGCGAAGGCGGCACTGTGCGGCACCGCCAGCGCGCTCATCAGCCGCGCCGGACGGTCGTACGGCCGCCCGTCCAGCCACACCTGCTCGACCGGCGCGTCCGTGGCGTACGGGTCCACCGCCGGGCCGTGCAGCCGGCGACCGTCCGCCAGCAGGAGCGTCACGCCGTCGCCCCCGGCCGTCTCCCGGTGTGCCACCCAGGGCAGCGGCTCGTGCGTGAGGCCCCGCCACAGCCGCGCCAGCACGGCCGCCCGGGCACCGGGGAGCGCCGCCGCGTACGGCAGCGCCAGATCGGGACGTACGGCGCCCAGCTCGGCGCCGAGCGCCGCCTCGGCATCGGACATCGGGTGACGGTCCACGGACGGGCTCCTAGGGTGCGGGAACGACGACGGGCGGGTACGGGCACCGCGTCGACAACGGCGTACGACCACTGCCCGCCCGCCTCCGCGGTGACGCATGAGGGCGGCGGGACGAGCCACGACGGGCAGACATACTGATCACACATGCACCGTATGTGGAACGAATGGACCCCGTGGACGCCACCCCGCCCCGCGCCGACGTCGGCACCGCCGCCGACGCCCATGCCGCCGCGCCGCTGCTCAACTGCCTCCTGCGGGAGGCTGGGGAGCCCGTCGGACCCGGTGTGCACCGCCTCGCGGCGAGCGGCCGCCTCCTGCGCGTCCGGGGCACCCGCCGCCCCACCGACCCCGAGGTGTTCACCGACGGCACCTGGCGCCCCACCGACCCCGAGGTCCCCACCGACGGCACATGGCGCCGGCTGACCCACGCCGAGCTCGTCGACCTCACCGCCGACGAACTCCGCCTCCGCACCGGCCTGGCCAACCCCGAGCTGCCCGCGGAGATGCTCGACAGCCGCGCGTCCGTGGCCGCCTTCCTCACGGCGCGCACCCACGCGACGCCACCCGAGGACCCGTACCGGCGGTCCGAGCAGTCGCTGATCACCGGGCACCCGTACCACCCCGCCCCCAAGGCGCGCGGCGGC
>NZ_LIRK01000285.1 GCF_001419765.1 Streptomyces torulosus | reverse complement strand
GGTCGTGGGGGGTGGCGCCCCCAGGACGGACTGAAGCTGCTCGGTGGTGGCGGGGCCGAGGACCACGCGGGCACGGGTGTGACGCAGCATCGCCTCGCCGAGGGCGTCCAGGTGATCGAACTGCTCGGCCACGACGACCGTGACGTTCGCGGCCCGACCGTGGCGCAGGGGGACCTGGAGGAGCGACTGCGGGTCGCGTCCGCCGTCGGCCGCCGCCAGATGCGCCAGGACGGTCGGGCGGTCGAGCAGCAGCCAGAGGGGGCGCTTGGTGTCGTCCGGGGCCGGATGCCCCGCCTGACGGGCGCGGTTCGTGGCGATCAGCCGGCGTTCCGTCTCCTGGGACGCCCACTCCAGGCTCGCCAGCGCCCCGGAGAGCCCGCTCTCCACGGCGAGGACGCCGTCCCGGCCGGTCAGGCACGCGTAGTCGCCGCTGCCGGCGCCGTCGACGATGACGACGTCGCCGTGCTGCAGCGCCTGGAGGGCGATGGAGCGCAGCAGCGTGGTCGTACCGCTGCCCGGTTCGCCCACGGCCAGCAGATGGGGTTCGGTGGAGCGGGCGCCGGTGCGCCAGACGACCGGCGGTACGTCGCGCCGCTCCTCCCCGAAGGAGAGGGGGAGCATGCGCTGCACCTGCGCCGGGTCGGTGAAACCGAGGACCGTCTCGCCCGGAGCCGTCACGAAGCGCTGGGCGGCGATGTCGGTGGCGAGCGGGGGCAGGACGCTGACGGACAGGGTGTTGCCCTCCTCGTCCCAGTCGAAGCGGTACTCGCGGCCACGACCGGCCTTGGTGTACAGCAGGTGCTCGACACGCGCCCGGGACTCGGGCTCGCCGTCGGCGAAGTACGCCGGGTAGTGGATCAGCAGATGGCAGATCCGTCCGGTGCCGTCGAACGCGTAGGTGGGGAAGGCCTTGTCCCAGGCACCGCCGTGCGCGTAGAGCGGCTCGGGGTCCTCGGCGGCCGAGAAACAGGGGACCAGGGCCTCGTAGAGGGAGCGCAGACGCTGGGTCTGGGACTCGTCGGGGCCGGTGGGTTCGGGGGTGGCGCCGTCGCGGCCCGCCCAGGCTGCCGCCGCCATCAGGGCGATGACGGCGAGCAGCGCTCCGTACGGCACGAGGGTCACCACCAGGACCACCGAGGCGGCGAGGAAAAGCAGTGACCCGCGCCGGTCCGTCGGTGTCTCCACCCATCTGCGCCGGCCGGCCGCGGCAAGCCGGCGCAGTCCACGGGTGATCGTGATCAGCGGATGGAGGACGTCGGTGGCGCCGTCGGCCGCCGTCCGGGCCAGCTCCCGGCTCTTGGCGAGATGCGCGCCGCCGTTGCTCAGAATGCGGGGGAGGGTGACCCGGGCCACGGCTGTCTCCTGGAGGTGCGTACGGATGGGGACGGGGTCAGAACTTGATCCCGCCGAGGAGGCCTGCGAGGCTCTCGCCGCCCGCCGTGATGCTCGGGGCGATACCCGTACTGGCCAGGTAGAAGCCGAAGAGCGTGACGACGATGGCGTGCGAGGCCTTGAGGCCGTCCTTCCGGAAGAAGAGGAAGACGATGACGCCGAGCAGAACGACGCCGGAGATGTTGAGGATCATGTGGGTTCTCCTGGTAGGTGGGGACAGTCACCATGAGTTCTTCCAAGGTCACAGCATGTATCCATATGATTAAAGGTGCAAATGAGGGAAATTCCGGCGTTTTCATCTGGGTGGGCGAGCGGACGTTCGGCCGTCCGAGCTGGGCTGTTGCGCCGCGCGTGACTCGATGTGATCTTTGCCTCGGCCACGACCGCTCATGTGCGCGAGAAGCCAGTACTCTGGCGATTCACCCGTACGGCGGCGCTGTCGTCGTACGCTCCAGAAGCACACGTGCTCGTGGCGGCAACGCGAAGAGAGGTGGACCGGGCGATGAGCGAAGCCCCCGAACCGGAGGTCGTGGAGCTGGCGACCAAGGTCTTCGATCTGGCCCGGCGGGGCGAGACGGAGGCGCTCGTGGCGTACGTCGACGCCGGCGTCCCGGCCGAACTCACCAATGACCGCGGTGACTCGCTCGTGATGCTGGCCGCCTACCACGGCCACGCCGACGCGGTACGGGAGTTGCTGGCCCGCGGCGCCGAGGCGGGCCGCGTCAACGACCGAGGGCAGACCCCCCTCGCGGGGGCGGTCTTCAAGGGGGAGGCCGGTGTCATCCGGGTTCTTCTGGAGGGCGGCGCCGACCCGCTGGAGGGCACGCCGAACGCCGTCGACACGGCGCGGATGTTCGGCAGGACCGAGCTGCTCGAACTGTTCGGCGCACACTGATCCACATGTTCTGACCAGGTAAAAAACGAAAGACGGGGGAGGCGGTACAGGGCCGCCGGAAATATCGGTCGCGGCAGGAAGAACCGCCGGGTCATCATGACGTCGTGATTCACGGACGCGATGGCTGGGCAGGTGTTGCCGCACCACGTGGACCGTGATGCGGTCCGCATGGGCCACTGACGAGAGGCAGAGGAAGATGGTCTACAGCAAGCAGGAAACGGCGGGCGCCCCGACGTGTTGTCACGCGGCCAGGTAGAGCAAGATCCCGGTTGCGTCGACGCTTGATGTGAGGCTGTTTCCCATGTTCGAACCGTTCATAGCGCCCAGCGGTACGCTGCTCGGCCTGCTGCAGCGGGGCCGTGGCGACGGCACGCTGCACGCGCTCACCGCCCCGCGGGCCGAGGCGCTCGCGGCACTGAACACCTGTGTGCTCAGCGACCCCCGCCACGACTGGCAGGTGGAGAACCGCTCGCTCTACTACGCCCGGCTCTACCTCGACCTGCACGGCGAACTCGACGAGATCGAACGGCATCTCTTCGACGCCGAGGACATCCTGGACACCGAGGAGTCCCGCACCGGACTCGCCCTCGCGGTCCTCGGGCATCTCGCCTCGTACGGCAGGCGGGACGCGCTCGACCTGCTGCGCAAGTACGCCGCCACGGGCACCAACTGGGCGTGGGCCCTGGACGAACTGGCCCTCAGGGACGACGACGAAGGGCTGCGCGCCCTCGCCGAACCCGTCCTCGCCCGCTTCACCACCGACCCGGAGGGCGAGGCGGAACTCGCCGCCACCGTCCGGGACGCCTTCGAACCCCGGCCCTGGCGACTGTGGGCCGACGACCCCCGCGAAGCGGTCGCCACACGCGTGCGTGCCGCCCACGAGACCGGCTGCTTCGACCGCTGGCAGCGGCAGATGCGGCCCAGCGGACCCCGGCCCGGCTGGAGCGTCAGCGCCGTCTTCGAATGGGCCCGACAAGGCATCGAACGCGGAGCCGTCCTCCATGTGCCGGCCGCGCGCTGCCTCACGGCCGTCGCCGGCCCCGAGGACCGGCCGGAGATCATCGAGGCCGCCCGGTCCGGCGACGACGCCGCCCGCTGTACCGCCTTGCGCTATCTCGCCGACGGCAACGATCCCGACGCCCTCGATCTCATCGAGGGCGCGGTGGCCGACGGCACCACAATGGTCGTGGAGGCAGCCGTCGACGCCTTCGAACGGATGCGCAGCGTGGCCGCCGTCGACCGGGCGCGCGGCTGGGTGCACCGGCCCGACGCGCTGGGCGCGGCCGCCGGGCGCATGCTCGCCTGCCGGGGCGGCGCACAGGACAGCGACCTGGTGCTGGGCGCCCTGCGCGAGGCCGTACGCGGCGAGGGCCCCGACGCGCCCACCCTGTGGACCCTCGTCGACGGCACCGGACGCCTCGGCATCGCCTGCGCGGCACCCGTGCTGCGCCACATCTACCGGGAGACCGCCTCCTCCCACCTACGCGGCCGCGCCGCCCGCGCACTCGCCGCCACCGACCCCTCCTTCCCGGCCGGCTTCGCCGTCGAATGCCTCTGGGACTGCGAGGAGACCACCCGCGAGATCGCCGCCCGGCACGCCGAGACGGGCGACACACGCGTCGTCGACCAGCTCCGCCGACTGGCCGCCGACCCGGCCGAGGAGGCCGAGGTCCAGACAGCCGTACGCAGCCGAATCGGTCCTGACATGCCCGCAATGTGAACAGCCCGTGACCCGGAGGCCAGGAGGGCATGGACACGGTCTGACCTGGACATGTGTGCAGCGCAACGCTCATGGGACGTTCCTCGTCCGGAAAGATCCACGTTGACGCGGCCACGTCCGGTACGACGACAACACGGGTATGCGTGTCGTCATCGTGACCGAGTCCTTTCCCCCTGATGTGAACGGCGTGGCCCACTGCGCCCTGCAGACCGCGCGGCACCTCGTCGCGCGCGGTCACTCGCCGCTCGTCGTGGCCCCGGCCACCGCCGCGGGCACAGCGGCGGGCGCCGACCTCCAGGCGCCGTGCCCCGTCGTCCGTGTCCCCTCCCTCCCGCTCCCGGGCTACCCCCAGGTCCGCGTCGCCCTGCCCAGCCGCCGGGTGGCCGGGGCGATCGTCGAGCACCGGGCCGACATCGTCCACCTGGCCAGCCCCTTCGTCCTCGGGGTGCGCGGCATGGCCGCCGCCGCGCGCCTCGGGGTCCCCGCCGTCGCCATCTACCAGACCGACCTCGCCGGCTACGCCCGCACCTATGTGCACGCCGGCGAGGCGGCCGCCTGGCGGCGCATCCGTTCCGTCCACGCCGCCGCCGACCTCACCCTCGCCCCGTCCGGCGTCGCCCTGCGTGACCTGGAGGCACACGGGGTGCCCCGGGTGAAGCTGTGGCAGCGCGGCGTGGACACCGTCCGCTTCCGGCCCGCCCTGCGCGACGAGGCGCTGCGCCGTGAACTGGCGCCGAACGGCGAGCTGATCGTCGGCTACGTCGGCCGCCTCGCCCCCGAGAAACAGGTCGAACTGCTGGCCGGGGTGTGCGGCCTGGACGGCGTACGCGTCGTCGTCGTGGGCGACGGCCCCAGCGAACCGGGGCTGCGCGAGGCCCTGCCCGGCGCCGTCTTCCTCGGCCGTCGCACCGGCGACGACCTCGCCCGGATCTTCGCCTCCCTGGACGTCTTCGCCCACACCGGCCCCTTCGAGACCTTCTGTCAGACCGTGCAGGAGGCCATGGCCAGCGGCGTGCCCGTCGTCGCCCCCGCCGCCGGCGGACCGCTGGACCTCGTGGCACACGGCCGCACCGGGCTGCTGGTGCCGCCGCGCGACGCCGCGGCCGTACGGGACGCCGTGTCGTCGCTGGCCGGCGATCCGGCGCTGCGGGCGGCCTACGGGGCCGCCGGGCGGGCCATGGTCGAGGGGCGCACCTGGGCGGCCGTCGGCGACCAGCTCATCGGGCACTACGCCGATGTGCTCGCGGCGCGGACGGCGGTGGCGGCATGAACGGCGCCTCCTCCGGGGCTGCACGGAACGACGCCGCCCGCTCGGGCTTGCGGATCGTGCGGCTCGCCAACTTCGTCGCGCCCGCCTCGGGCGGACTGCGCACCGCCCTGCGGGAGCTGGGCCGCGGCTACCAGGCGGCGGGCCACCACCCGGTGCTCGTCGTGCCCGGCGAGCGGTACACCGACCGCGCGACCGAGCAGGGCCGCGTCATCACCCTCCCCGGGCCCCTGCTGCCCGGCACCGGCGGCTACCGCGTCCTCATGGACAAGCGGCGGGTCGCCTCCCTCCTGGAGTCCCTCCGCCCCGACCGGCTGGAGGTCTCCGACCGCACCACCCTGCGCTGGACCGGGGCATGGGCGCGACGCGCCCGGGTGCCCGCGGTGATGGTCTCCCACGAGACCGCCGACGGGGTGCTGCGCACCTGGGGCCTCTCCGAGACGATGGCCCGGCGGGCCGCCGACGCCCTCAACATCCGTACCGCCCACACCTACGCGCGCGTGGTGTGCACCACCGAGTTCGCCGAGCGGGAGTTCGTACGGATCGGCGCCCGGAACGTCGTCCGCGCCCCGCTGGGCGTCGACCTCGTGGGACGGCACCCCGGGCTCCGGGACCCGGGGCTGCGCGAGCGGCACGCGCGCGAGGACGACGTGCTGCTGGTGATGTGCTCCCGGCTCTCGGTGGAGAAACGTCCCGGCACGGCGCTCGACGCGCTGGAGGCGCTGCTCCGACGCGGACGGCGCGCGGTGCTGGTGGTCGCCGGGGACGGACCGCTGCGGACCCGGCTCGAACAGCGGGCCCGCGGGCTTCCCGTGACCTTCCTCGGCCATGTCGCCGACCGCCACCTGCTCGGCGCCCTCCAGGCCTCCGCCGACGTGTGCCTGGCGCCCGGGCCCGCCGAGACATTCGGGCTGGCCGCGCTGGAGGCGATGGCCTGCGGCACGCCGGTCGTGGCCAGCTCCTCCTCGGCGCTGCCCGAGGTCATCGGGTCGGCCGGGGCCACGGCGGCGGACAGCGGCACGTCGTTCGCGGAGGCCGTCGAGTCGCTCCTGGACCGACCCGAGCGGGAACGCCGGGACGCGGCACGCGCGCGTGCGGAGTGCTTCGGCTGGCAGACCGCCGTGGACGCCTTCCTCGCCGCCCACGACGCGCACGCCGGCCGCCCGGCATGGGAGGGCGTCGGATGAGACCCCTGCGCTTCGTGGCCCTCGGCGACTCCCTCACCGAAGGCGTCGGGGACCCCGTCGCGGACGGCCGGCGGGGCTGGGCCGCGCTGCTCGCCGACGGACTCGCCCCCGAGGTGGAGTTCACCAACCTCGCCGTCAGCGGCTCCCAGACGCGCGACGTCCTGGAACGCCAACTGTCCGCCGCGCTCGCGCTCCGCCCGGACATCGCCTCCGTCGTCATCGGCGTCAACGACACCCTGCGCTGCACCTTCGACATCCACGCCGTGGCCGCCCGCCTGGACGAGGTGTACGGGGCCTTGCGGGACCAGGGCGCCGAACTGCTCACCGCGTGCCTGCCCGACCCCGGCGCGATGCTCGGCCTGCCCGGAGCCCTCGCCCGGCCGCTCGCCCGGCGGCAACGGGCCGTCAACACCGTCGTGCACGCCCTGTCCGAGCGCCATGGAGCGGTCCATCTGCACGCCTGCGAGGGCGCCTGGCTGACGGACCGCGCGATGTGGAGCGCGGACCGGCTCCACCCCGGCGAGCGAGGACACCGGCAGCTCGCCGTCCGCTTCCACACGCTGCTCACGGAGGCCGGGCTCGCGACGGGCCCGGCGCCCTCACCGGAACCCGATTCCCCCGCGCCGACCCGCGCCGCCGGCCTGTGGTGGCTGGCCACGGCGGGCACGGGGTGGGTGGCCCGGCGGTGCACCGACCTGCTGCCGCAACTCCTCACCCTCGCCGCCGCCGAGGTACGCCACAAGGCACGTGGCACCAGCGCCCGCCTCGACCTGACCGCGTCCTACGCGGTGGCCTCGGCCCTCGGGGCGCTGACGGGGTCCGAGCAGCGGCCGGAGGTGGCGTGAGGCGACCGCTGCCGGGGGACCGCCGCCGGGGGGACCGGCGCCAGGGAGACCGCTGCTGGGGAGACCGCTTACGGGGGCCTGCCGACAGGAGGGCTGCCGACAGGGTGGGACCACCGCGGAAGTGGGGTGGAGGCGGCGTCGTGCGGTCAGCGGCGGTGTCGTACGGCGATGAACCGCACGGGTGTGCCCGGTGTGGCCTGGGCCGCGGCCGGGAGGTCCGCCGGGTCGACGACCGCGATCACCGGATAGCCGCCGGTGGTCGGATGGTCGGCGAGGAAGACGACCGGGCGGCCGTCCGGCGGCACCTGGACCGCTCCCAGCACCATGCCCTCGCTGGGCAGCTCACCCGGCCGCGCGCGGTCCAGCGCGGGGCCCTCCGTGCGCAGCCCGATGCGATTGCTCGCCGACGACACGGCGTAGGGACGGGCGGCCAGGGTGGTGAGCGCCGAGTCCGTGAACCAGTCGTGGCGGGGGCCCAGCGTGACCCGCAGGACCAGCTCCGAGGGCGGCGCCGGATGCGGAACGGCGTCCACGCACGCGTGGGGCCCGGTCGGGCGTCCCAGGGGGAGCACGGTGCCGTCCGTCAACGGGGGAGGACCCAGACCGGACAGCAGGTCCGTGGAACGGCTGCCGAGGACCGGCTCGACGGTCACCCCGCCGGAGACGGCGAGATAACTGCGTACCCCCGCGCGTGCCGCCCCGATGTCCAGCAGCGCGCCGCCGGGGACCCGTACGGGCGCTCCCCAGGCCGCCGGGCGGCCGTCCACCGTGACCGGGCAGGGCGCGCCCCCGACGGCGACGGTGACCGTCGCGCGGGGCCGTACGGAGCAGCCGTTGACGGTGGTCTCCAGGACGGCCGCCTCCGGGGCGTTGCCCACCAGACGGTTGACCAGGGCGGCGGCGGGCGCGTCCAGCGCCCCCGAGCGGGGGACGCCGAGGTGCGCGTGGCCGGGCCGCCCCCGGTCCTGGACGGTGGTCAGGGCACCGGCCCGGACGACGGCGAGGGCACGGTCGCTCATGGCGCCGCCACCGGGGTGAAGCGGACACGGGTGCCCGGCGTCAGCAGCGCGGCCGGCACGCGCGCGGGGTCCCACAGGACGAGGTCCGTCGTACCGATCAGCTGCCAGCCGCCCGGTGAGGAGCGCGGGTAGACGCCCGTGTACGGACCGGCCAGGGCCACGGAACCCGCCGGGACCGCCGTGCGGGGCGTCGCCCGGCGCGGCACCTCGCGCGGCAGCCCGGTGAGGTAGCCGAAGCCGGGGGCGAACCCGCAGAAGGCCACGCGGAACTGGGCCGCCGCGTGGATACGGGCGACCTCCGCCTCGTCGACCCCCCAGTGCGCGGCGACGTCGCCCAGGTCGGGGCCGTCGTACCGCACGGGGATCTCGACGACGTCCTCCGTGCGCGGCGGGACGGGCGGCACCTCCCAGGAGGCGAGCCGCTCGGCGAGGCGGGACGGGGCGTCCAGGCCGTCCAGGAGGACCGTACGGGCCGCGGGGACCAGTTCCTCCACCGTCAGCTCACCCGTGGCGCGGCGATGCAGCAGCTCGGCGTGCAGGGCCTCGGCCTCCTGGCCCGAGTCCACCTCGATCAGCAGCGCGCGATCGCCGACCGGCAGCGCCCTCATACGAACGCCTCCACACGCACCCCCGCCGCCGTCAGCTCGGCCCGCACCCGGCGGGCCAGCTCCACGGCCCCCGGTGTGTCGCCGTGCAGGCACAGCGAGCGGGCGCGGACGGGGATGCGCTCCCCCGAGTGCGCGACGACCGTGCCGGAGCGGGCCAGCTCCACGGACCGCCCGACCACCGCGTCGGCGTCCGTGATCACCGCGCCGTCCTCGCCGCGCGGCACGAGGGTGCCCCGTGCGGTGTACGCGCGGTCGGCGAACGCCTCGGTGACCGTCGGCAGTCCCGCCCCCGCCGCCAAATCGAGGAAGCGGGAGCCGGGCAGGCCCAGGACCGGCAGGGAGGCGTCGGCGAGGACCACCCCGCCGACCACCGCCGCCGCCTGCGCCTCGTCGTGCACGATGCGGTTGTAGAGCGCGCCGTGCGGCTTCACGTACGACACGCGCGTGCCCGCCGCGCGTGCGAAGACCTCCAGGGCGCCGATCTGGTAGGCCACCTCGGCCGCCAGTTCGGCGGGCGGCACGTCCATCGCGCGCCGCCCGAAGCCCGCCAGATCGCGGTACGAGACCTGGGCGCCGACCCGTACGCCGCGCTCGGCCGCCTGTTCGCAGACCCGGCGCATGGTGGCCGCGTCCCCGGCGTGGAAGCCGCAGGCCACGTTGGCGCTGGTGACGACGGTGAGCAACTGCTCGTCGTCGGTCAGCCGCCAGCGGCCGAAGCCCTCGCCCAGGTCGGCGTTGAGGTCGATCGAGGTCATGGTTCCCATTCTGCTCGTTCCGGGCTCTCGCTCAGACCACGCGGTACTGCTCGTCGCGGGCGTCCGTCAGGAACATCCGCCCCGGCGCGTGGGTGATCGCGAACGGTGGGCGCGACGCCATCACGGCGGCCTGCGGAGTGACCCCGCAGGCCCAGAACACCGGGATGTCGTCCGGCTCGGCGGTCACGGACTCGCCGAAGTCCGGGCGGGACAGGTCGGCGATGCCGAGGCCGGCCGCCTCCCCGCAGTGCACCGGACCACCGTGCACCGCCGGGAGCAGACCGCTCTCCCGGATCGCGGTGCCGAGGTGCTCGGGCGGCACCGGGCGCATCGACACCACCATCGGACCGCGCAGCCGGCCCGCGGGCCGGCACT
>NZ_LIRK01000284.1 GCF_001419765.1 Streptomyces torulosus | reverse complement strand
GCCGGCCCGCGGGCCGGCACTGACGGCCGGTGACGTACATGGGGACGTTGCGGCCCTGCTCGATGTGGCGCATCGGGACGCCGGCCTCGGTGAGCGCCCACTCGAAGGTGAAGCTGCACCCGATGAGGAACGACACCAGGTCGTCCCGCCAGACGTCGACCACGTCCGTCGGTTCGGCCACCAGGTCGCCGTGCTCCCACACCCGGTAGCGGGGGAGGTCGGTGCGCAGGTCGGCGCCCTCGGCGAGCGGGGTGGTCCAGGCTCCCGCGTCCGTCACGTCGAGCACCGGACAGGGCTTCGGATTGCGCTGACAGAACAGCAGCATGTCGTACGCCCAGTCGGCGGGCACCGAGATCAGATTCGCCTGGGTGTGCCCGGCGGCGACACCGGCGGTGGGCCCCGGCAGCCCGGCGCGGAACCGGGCGCGGGCCTCACCGGGGCTCCACGCGTGCGCGTGCGGCTCTACCAGGGTCACGGGACGGTCCTGCGCGGTCGCGGGGTTCATACCAGCTCCTGCCCGCGCGTCTCCGGCAGGCCGAGGAGGGCGACGGCCGCCAGGGCGTAGCCGATCGCGCCGAAGACCAGCGCGCCGCCCACCCCCCAGCTGTCCGCCAGGAAGCCGACCGTCGTCGGGAACACGGCGCCCACGGCGCGCCCGGTGTTGTACGTGAAGCCCTGCCCGGTGCCGCGCACGGCCGCCGGGTACAGCTCGCTCAGGTACGACCCGAAGCCGCTGAAGATCGCCGACATGCAGAACCCGAGCGGGAAACCGAGCACCAGGAGAAGGCCGTTGGCGCCGCTCGGTATGTTCGCGTACGCCAGGATGCACAGCGCCGACAGCACCGCGAAGAGCCAGATGTTCCGCCTGCGGCCGAGGCGGTCGGTGAGGTAGCCGCCGGTGAGGTAGCCGATGAAGGCACCGGAGATCAGGAACGTGAGATAGCCGCCGGTGCCGACGACGGACAGGTCGCGCTCGGTCTTCAGATACGTCGGCACCCAGGTCGCCAGGGTGTAGTAGCCGCCCTGGACGCCCGTGGACAGCAGCACGGCGAACAGCGTCGTGCGCAGCAGTCCGGGAGCGGCCGCGGTGCCGGGCCGGAAGATCGCGGCGAACGAGCCCTTCTCGGCGCTCCGCTCCCGCGCGGCGGCCGCCTCCGGGGCGTCCTCGACCGAGCGGCGCACCCAGACGACGAGGAGCGCGGGCAGCGCGCCCGTCCAGAACATCACGCGCCAGGCGAGGTCGTCGCCGAAGACGGAGAAGACCACCGTGTAGACGATCACGGCGAGTCCCCAGCCGACGGCCCAGGAGCTCTGGATCGCGCCGAGCGTGCGCCCCCGGTGCTTGGCGCTCGCGTACTCGGCGACCAGGATCGCGCCGACCGCCCACTCGCCGCCGAAGCCGAGGCCCTGGAGGGCCCGGAAGACCAGCAGCGTCTCGTAGTTGGGCGCGAAGCCGCAGGCCACGGTGAAGACCGCGTAGGTGATCACGGTGATCATCAGGGCCTTCACCCGGCCGATCCGGTCCGCGAGCACACCCGCGGCGGCGCCGCCGATCGCCGAGACGACCAGCGTGACCGTGGTGAACAGGCCGGTCTGGCCGCTGTCCAGCCCGAAGTAGGCCGCGAGCGCGACCATGCTCAGCGGCAGCGTGAAGTAGTCGTACGAGTCGAGGGCGTAGCCGCCGAACGCGCCGCCGAAGGCGCGGCGGCCGCGCGGGCCGAGGGCGCGCAGCCAGCCGAACGCGCCGTCGTCAGCGGCTTGTGCGCCTGCCGAGGGCTGAGATGTGGTCGTGGGGACCGAGGAGGAGGGAGGGGTCGAGCTCATGAGCACCTCGCAATGAGGGACGGAGGATGCGTGAGAGGTGAACCGTGCCGTCGTGCCGTGTCGGCGTGCCGCGCCGTTGTGTCGTGTCGGCGTGCCAAGCCGTTGTGCCGTGCCGCGTGGGGGCGGTCGGCGCCGGGTGGGGCGAACCGTGGCGTGGTTCGGGGCGCCTGTCCAGCAAGGTAGAGGATCGTTGAACGATCCTTCAATACCCATGTTGTCTCGTTCTGATGACTGCGGTTGAATTCGGCGCATGGCCGCCGAACTGACGGGACTTGCCGACGACCGGGCCCTGCTGGGCCGCACCAGCACCGCCGAGCGGGTTTCGGACATCCTCCGGAGCCGGATCGCCGAAGGCTTCTTCCCGCCGGGCACCCGCCTGTCCGAGGACAGCATCGGCGGTGCCCTCGGGGTCTCCCGCAACACCCTCCGGGAGGCGTTCCGCCTGCTCACCCATGAACGGCTCCTCGTGCACGAGCTCAACCGCGGGGTCTTCGTGCGGGTCCTCACCGTCCAGGACGTCGAGGACATCTACCGCACCCGCCGGCTCGTGGAGTGCGCCGTCGTCCGCGGGCTCGGCGAGCCGCCGTACGGCCTCGACGGGCTCGCCGAGGCGGTCGCCGACGGTCAGCGGCAGGCGCGGGAGGGCGACTGGAAGGGCGTCTCCACCGCCAACATCCACTTCCACCGCGAACTGGTCGCCCTCGCGGGCAGCGCCCGCACCGACGAACTCATGCGCAGCGTCTTCGCCGAACTGCGGCTCGCGTTCCACGTGGTGGACAACCCGCGCAAGCTCTACGAGCCGTACCTGGCGCGGAACCAGCTGATCCTCGGGACGCTCCAGCGGGGCGAACGCGACCGGGCCGAGGAGATGCTGGCCGAGTACCTCGACGACTCGCTGCAGGGCCTGGTCGAGGTCTACGGCCGCCGGGTGGCCGACGTGTCCTGAGCGGGCTGCGACCCAGCCCGGGATGGTGATGTCGGGCGAGGGCCGGTGGTACGGCGTTCGCCCGGCCCGGTGGCGTGGCGTTCTCCGCTCGGCCCGGTGGCCCGCCGGGGCAGCGATTTGGGTCGCTGTCAGACCCAGGACCTAATCTGTGCACCGTGACTTCACCCGTATCGACGGACAGCGTTCCGCCCCAGCTCAGCGCGGGGCCGCGCCCGGCGCCGGGCCCGGCCGCCGACGAGGGCCTGGCGCGGCGGCTGCGCGCGCTCGCCTGCACCGCGCCGCTGCACGACCTCGACGCGCGCAAGGCCAACCTCGCGGGTGAGTACTCGGTGTACGGCATGGCGGAGGTCGCCCTCGCCGCCATCGACCTGGTCACGCTCAACATGGACTTCGACACCGGCGCCGACCACGACCAGATCGTCGCCCGGCTCATCCCCCGTATCGCCGCCCAGGCCCCGCGGCGCCCCGTCGAGGAGCACGAGCGCGTCGCCCGCTGGGTCCTGGAGAACCTGATCAACGTCGGCAGCGTCGACCGCGGGTTCCGCGCCGTCTACGGCACCTTCGCCTCCGACGGCACCTATGTGCGCCGCGACTACGACTTCAAGCTGATCGAGGAGGTCCCCGGGTACGGAGGCGGGGTCTACCTCCGCACGACCGACGAGGCGGTCAACGTCCTGGTGGGCGCCCTCGACACCGACGTCACCAGCGCGCAGATCGCCGCCGAGGTCAAGCTGGAGGTCCTCATCAGCCGGGGCCGGCTCGCCGACGCCCAGCTCGCCGCCGAACAGGCGCGCTACCGGACCGTGCAGTACTCGGAGACGCTCCGCAAGGCCCTGGACGCCACCCGGCGCAACGTCCGCGCGGTCGACTGGCTCCAGGCCGTCCCCGACATGATCGCCGAGGCGCTCGACCACGTAGCCGACCGCTACCGCCACGAGAACGCGATCCTCACCAACATCCGCAAGGCCCGCGACGAGTCCGAGGACCCCGAGCAGAAGCGGCGCGCCGCCGAGCTCGTCGACATCGTCAAGGACTGCATCCGCCGGCACACCCAGTTGCAGTCCCGGCTGCTGGAGGCCGGCCCCCTGTTCCGCGCGGAGCAGGACCGGCAGGCCTTCGCCACCCCCATGACGACCTCGGGGACCGACCTCTACGGCCATCTGCTCGCACCGCTGCTGCCGCTGCCCGTGGAGCAGGCCCGGCGGGTGACCGACGCGTTCTTCGCCCGCGGGACGGGGCTGCGTACGCCGGGATCCCCGCGGCTCGGGGACCTCGTCGACCTCCTGTTCACACCCCCGGTGGAGCGGGAGCACCTGGGCGCGGAGATGCCGGAGCCGGACCTGATCGCCACCCCGGACGACAGCCGGTTCAGCGAGGAGCAGCTGGCCGCGGCGATGCGGCTGCTGGACCTCCCCGCCGATGCGCCCCGACGGCTGTCGGGACTGCTCGCGGAGGCCCGGCGGTCCGACCCCGAACTGCCCTACCTCGTCGCCCTGCCGGTAGGCCGTGCCGAACGGGGGGCTGGCCGCGTGCACGGCCAGCAGGGCGACGAGGTAGGGCA
>NZ_LIRK01000283.1 GCF_001419765.1 Streptomyces torulosus | reverse complement strand
GACCTCGGGGCGGTGCACCGCGTCGAGGCGCGCGTACGCCAGGCGGACTCGGGCCAGGGACGGGGACGGGGAGGGCGAGGGGTGCGGCATCGGTGCTCCTGGGCTGGGACGGTCCGTCGGGCGTGCGGGCTGAGCCCCGATCAGTCGGTGTCGGGTGTCAGGACGAGGAGCGGCGTGCCCGCCTGGACCTGGGCGCCCGGGACGGTCAGGGTCTCGTGGACCACGCCGTTCAGCGGGGAGTGGACGCGGGACTCCATCTTCATGGCCTCCAGGGTCAGCAGGGGCCGGCCGGTGGTCACTCGGTCGCCGGGCCGGACGTGGAGCTGCCAGACCGACGCGGCGAACTCCGCCTCGATCACCCGCCCACCCGCCGGGACGTCGATCTCCGTCGGGGGCACCGGTGCGGCGGTGGCGGCCTCCGCTCGGGCGAACTCACCGGCGGCCTCCCACGCGGCTCGTTCCGCGGCGAAGGCGGACCGCTGGCGGGACCTGAACTCGGCTATGGAGTCGGCGTGTTCGGCGAGGAACCGCTGGTGGTCGGCGAGGGAGAACTCGCCCTCCTCGATCCGCGGGACGAAGCGGCCGGAGATGATGTCGGCCCGCAGGGCGAGGAGTTCGTCCGCGTCCACCGGATACCACTTCACACGGTCGAAGAAGCGCAGCAGCCACGGGGAGCCCGCCTCGAAGGCGCCGCGCTGCTGCCAGGGGGACCAGACCTGGGTGGTGCGGCCGACGAACTGGTAGCCGCCGGGCCCCTCCATGCCGTAGACGCACAGGTACGCGCCGCCGATGCCCACCGAGTTCTCGGCGGTCCAGGTGCGGGCGGGGTTGTACTTCGTCGTCACCAGGCGGTGGCGCGGGTCGAGCGGGGTCGCCACCGGCGCGCCCAGGTACACATCGCCCAGGCCCAGGACCAGGTACTCGGCGGCGAACACCGTGTCGTAGACGTCCGCCACCGATTCCAGGCCGTTGACGCGGCGGATGAACTCGATGTTCCACGGGCACCAGGGCGCGTCGTCGCGGACACCGGCCATGTAGCGGGCGATGGCCTCACGGGTCGCGGGATCGTCCCAGGACAGGGGCAGGTGGACCGTGCGGGAGGGGACGACCAGCTCGTCCGCAGGAGGCAGGGAGGAGACGATCCTCCTTACGGCGGCCAGGAGTTCGGGCAGGGGGAGCCGCGCCGGGTCGGTGCGGATCTGGAGGGAGCGGATGCCGGGGGTGAGGTCGGTGACGCCGTCGGGGCCCGTCTCGGCCACCGCCTCCATCAGGGCGTGCACCCGCATCCGCAGACCCAGATCCAGTTGCATGGGGCCGAACTCGACGAGCAGGTTGTCGTCGCCGCTGCGGCGGTACGTCACCTCGCCGTCCCGCGCCAGGACACCGCCGTCGACGATCGCGGGGCGGGGCGAGGCGTCGTCGGCGACGGGCAGGAAGCGGACCGTGTCCCCCGGGCGGAGCTGGCCCAGTTTCCAGCGTTCCGCGGAGATCACCGTGGCCGGGCAGACGAAACCGCCGAGCGACGGGCCGTCGGGGCCGAGCAGGACCGGCATGTCGCCGGTGTAGTCGACGGCGCCGACCGAGTACGGGGTGTCGTGGATGTTGGAGGGGTGCAGACCCGCCTCGCCGCCGTCGCTCCGCGCCCAGCGCGGCTTCGGGCCGACCAGCCGTACGCCGGTGCGGGCCGAGTTGAAGTGGACCTTCCAGTCGGCGGCGTAGAACTCGTGGATGTCCTCCTCGGTGAAGAACTCCGGTGCCGCGTGCGGCCCTTCGAGGGCGGCCACCTGCCAGGTAGAGCCGAACACCGGGCGGGCCCCGGCCGGTACGGGGCTGCCTTCGGTGACCCCTCCGCCGTGCAGCACGTCGCCCGTCCGCAGCTCCCGGCCGCCGTGGCCGCCGAAGCGCCCCAGGGTGAAGGTGGCCGCGCTGCCGAGGAACGACGGCACGTCCAGGCCGCCCCCGGAGAACGACACGTAGGTGCGCAGGCCGTGTCGGGTGGGGGCGCCGACGGCCAGTACGGCGCCGGCGGGCACCGTCACCGGCTCCCACTGCGGCACGGGTGAGCCGTCCACGGTCACCGGGGCCGGGACACCCGTCACGCACACCGTGGTGGCGTGGGTGAACCGCAGGGACGGCCCCCGCAGGGTGCATTCGAGGCCCGGTGCGCCCTCGGGGTTGCCGAGCGCCGTGTTGCCGAGGCGGAAGGACAGGTCGTCCATGGGACCGCAGGGCGGGACGCCGACCTGCCAGTACCCGGTGCGTCCTGGCCAGTCCTGCACGGTGGTGAGGGTGCCGCCGGAGAGCACCTCGATACGGGGCGTCGGGTCGCCCACGGTCGCGAGAGTGGCGGTGGAGTGGGTGGCCCGCCGCAGGTCAGGGCTTTGCAGGGCGGCCCTGAGCTGCCCCAGGTTGGTCTCGATGCCGTCGATCCGGGTCCGGGACAGCGCCTCGTCGAGCCGGCGCAGGGCGTGGGCGCGGTCCGGTCCATGGGCGACGACCTTGGCGAGCAGCGGGTCGTACGACGTGGTCACCTCGGTGCCGGTCTCCACCCAGCCGTCCACGCGGACGCCCTGCGGGAACTCCACCCGCGTCAACAGGCCCGCGCTCGGACGGTGTTCGCGGGAGGGGTCCTCGGCGTAGATCCGGGCCTCGACGGCGTGGCCGCGGGGCGGCCCCGGGTCGCGGACGACGTCCGACTCGCCGCGTGCCAGGCGCAGCATCCAGGCGACGAGGTCGACGCCGTGGGTCTCCTCGGTCACCGGGTGCTCCACCTGGAGGCGGGTGTTGACCTCCAGGAAGTACGCCTCGCCGCGCTCCGGGTCGTACACGAACTCGACGGTTCCGGCGGAGCGGTAGGCGACGCTCGCGCAGAGGTCGCGTGCCGACGTGGCGAGCCGCTCGCGTACGGCGGTGGGCAGGCCGGGGGCCGGGGCCTCCTCGACGACCTTCTGGTGGCGGCGCTGCAGTGAGCAGTCGCGGTCGCCGAAGGTGACGACGCGGCCTTCGCCGTCGCCGAAGACCTGCACCTCGACATGGCGAGCGCGCTCGACGAGACGTTCGAGATAGACACCGGCGGAGGAGAACGAGGCGGCGGCGACCCGCTGCACCCGCGCCCACGCCTCCGCCAGTTCGGCGGCGGAGCGGCAGGCCGACATACCGATGCCGCCCCCGCCGCCGGTGGCCTTCAGCATCACCGGGTAACCGACGGCCTCGGCGCGGTCGAGGGCCTCGTCGAGGGAGGCCAGCAGGCCGGTGCCGGGGAGCAGTGGGACGCCCGCGGCCTCGGCGGCGGCCCGCGCGGTGTGCTTCGCGCCGAACAGCTCCAGCTGCTCCGGGGTGGGCCCCACGAACACGATCCCGGCGTCCGCGCAGCGGCGGGCGAAGGCGGCGTCCTCGGACAGGAAGCCGTAGCCGGGGTGGACGGCGCCCGCGCCCGCGTCCTTCGCCGCCCTCAGCACCAGGTCGGCGTCGAGGTACGACTCCTGCGCGGGAGCCGGGCCGAGCCGTACGGCTGTGTCGGCGAGGCGGACGTGGGGTGCGGCGCGGTCGGCGTCGGAGTACACGGCGACCGTGCGGAGGCCCAGGTCGCGGGCGGTACGGAGGACACGGACGGCGATCTCGCCCCGGTTGGCGAC
>NZ_LIRK01000282.1 GCF_001419765.1 Streptomyces torulosus | reverse complement strand
GTGCTGTGACCGGAAAGGTTTGCCGGAAAGCTCGCGGCGTCCGGTGCGGTGCCTCGCAAGGCGGAGCATGGCCCGCGTACTGGATGTACTCGGGTCATGCGACAACGCCGCGAGGTGCCGTGCCGGGCGTCGCGAGCCGGTGAACCTTTCCGGTCACAGCACTAGTCGTTCGCGGACTCGTTCTGCGGTAGGCAGGTGACCAGCAGGACCACACCGCTCAGCAGGAACACGCGCAGGGCCGCGTCGAGGCCGTTCCAGCTCTTGGACTGCCACATCACGAACCACTCGCCGCCTATCGCCATGAAGCCGGCGCCGAAGAGGAGCAGGACCATGAGCAGACCGAGGGTGCTGTAGCGGCGGGCGGTGTGGAACGCGCGGGACCGCAGGCCGGTGGCCCAGAAGTACGTGGCCGCCACGAGGAGCAGGGCGGCGACCGTCTCCCAGACGATGATGGCGACGTACGCCGTGTCCTGAAGGCCCTTCGACGTGATCGCCCGCCACATGAGGTCCTCGTCCTTGAACGTGGTGTCCATGGCGAGAACATGCCGTACGAACTGCTGGTTGGTGCCGAAGTCGGTGATGTTGCTGAAGGCGACGAGCGCCATGTAGAGGGCGACGGTGCCGACGAGGAGCGTCGAGGTGAGGGGAAGAAGGGACGAACGAGGTCTCAGTTCAGCGGACATGGATCAACTATGTCCCGCACGATCCGACCAACCCCAGGTGATTTTCGGCGCGTTGGGCCAGAATCAGAGGCTGCGGACTGGCGGAAACCGTACGGGCGGCGACCACCCCGACGGCGTACGAGCGGAGGATGACGCATGGCACCGGCGCGGCCCCCGGTTCCGACGATGCAGGAGCTGATCCGGCGACGCACCCGGCAGGGCTTCGTCGGCCGTGCCGCGGAACGCGCCGCGTTCCGCGCCGGTCTCGACCTGCCGATCGAGGACGAGCGCCGACGCTTCCTGTTCCACGTCCACGGCGACGCCGGTATCGGCAAGACCTTCCTCGTGAGGGAGTTGGAGCAGATCGCGCGGGAGCACGGAGCCCTCACCGCGTACGTCGACGACGGGGCCGGCAGTGTCCCCGAGGCCATGGCGGTGATCGCCGACCGGTTCGCCCGTGAGGGGCGGCGGTTCAAGGAACTGGAGCGGCTGCTCACGGCCCACCGGGAGCGGCGGTACGAGGCCGAACTGGCCGCCCTGACCGCGGCGGAGCCCGAGGAGGAGGCCGGCGACGGGCCCCCGGCGCCCTCCGCCGCGAGCACGGCCGCCGCTCGGGCGACCCTCGTGGCCCTCGGCCTGCTGCCCGTCGTCGGGCCGTTCGCCGGTGCCGTCGACCCCGACGGACTGGCCCGCGGCGCCGACCGGCTGTGGACCGGCACGGTCTCCCGGCTGCGCGGCCAGGAGGACGCCCGCCTCCTCCTCGACCCCGACCGGGTCCTGACCCCCGTCCTGCTCGACGAACTCGCCGCGGTCGCCGCCGAAGTGTCGTGGATCGTCCTGCTCTTCGACACCTACGAGCGGACCGGCCCCTTCCTCGACCCGTGGCTGCACGACCTCGTCACCGGCGACCGCCACGGCGCCCTCCCCGGCAATGTCGTCCTCGTCACCGCCGGCCGGCGGCCCTTCGACACCGCACGCTGGGGCGGGCTCGCCGACTTCGTCGCGGACCTCCCGCTCCGGCCGTTCACCGAGACGGAGACGCGAGGGCTCCTCGCCGCCAGGGGCGTCCTCGACGAGCCCGTCGTCGACGAGGTGCTGCGCCTCACCGGCGGCCTCCCCGTCCTCGTCTCCACGCTCGCCGAGGCCCGCCCCCGCGACCTCGACGACCTGGCCGACGCGGGCGACCCCAGCGCCACCGCCGTGGAACGCTTCCTGAAGTGGGAGTCCGACCCGGTGCACCGGGCCGCGGCCCTGGCCTGCGCGCTGCCCCGGTGGCTGGACGCGGACGTGTTCCGGGCGGCCGTGGCGGAACCGGACGCGGACGGCGCCGCGGGCGACAGCGGCGGCGCCCCCGATGCCCTGCTCGCCTGGCTGCGCGCCCTGCCCTTCGTCACCGACCGCGGGGACCGGATCGTCTACCACGACGTCGTCCGCGCGCCCATGGTCCGGCTGCAGCGCCTGCGGTCGCCCCGCACGTGGACCGAGCGGCACCGCCGACTGGCCGCGGCCTTCGCCGGACGGCGGGCCGCGACCGAGGCCGAGGCGGGCCTCACGGAGGACGGGCTCTGGGGCATCGAACGCTGGCGGGAGGCGCGTCTGGCCGAGACCTACCACCTGCTGTGCGCGGGGGAGCGCGGCGCGCTGCCGGGGGCGTTGCACGACGCCGTGGGGGCGTGCGGCGAGGGCGAACCGGTGGCCCGGCGGTGGGCCGAGACGCTGGCCCGGGCGGGCCGCGACGCGGACGATGCGGAGCCCGCCCGCTGGGGCGAGGACCTGCTGGCGGCGCTGGCGCGGGGCGGTGTGCACGACGCGCTGGGCGCCCTGCTCCTGCGGGCCGGCCTCGACGCCCGGCACCAGGCGCTCGCCCACGCCCTGCGGGGGCGGACCCTGCACCGCGACGGGGCGAACGAGCGGGCGGTCACCGAGTTCGACCGCGCGCTCGCCCTCGACCCGGAACTGGTCACCGCGTACACGGGGCGGGCCGTCGCCCGCGCCCACACCGGGGACCACTCCGCCGCCGTGGCCGACCTCGACCGGGCCGACGCCCTCGCCCCCGACGACGCCACCACCCTCACGCTGCGCGGCGACTACCACCGCCTCCTCGGGAACCTGTCCGCCGCGATCGCCGACCTGGACCGGGCGGTGGCGCTCGCCCCGGCCCGCCGCGTGCCCTGGGCCTCCCGCGGCGCCGCCCGGCACGCCCAGGGCCGCCTCGACGAGGCCCTCGTGGACCTGGACCGGGCCCTGGAACTGGACGGCACCTATGTGTGGGCCCTGGTGCGGCGCGCCCGCGTCCGCCGCTCGCGGGGCGAACACGAGCGCCAACTGGCCGATCTGCACCACGCGGTGGCGCTGGAGCCCGACACGGCGTGGGTGCGCTGCGAACGCGGGGACGCCCTGCGGGTCGCCGGCCGTGACGCGGAGGCCCTCGCCGACTACGACCGGGCGATCGAGCGGGACGAGCTGTACGCGTCGGCGTACGCCAGCCGGGGTGTCTCCCTCATGAAGCTGGGCCGCCACGCGGAGGCCCTGCTGGACCTCGACCGGGCGGTGGCCCTGGCCCCCGAGTACACCTGGGCGCTCCGCCACCGGGTGGCGCTCCACCTCGAACTCGGCGACCCCGTGCGGGCGCTGGCCGACGCGGAGCGGGCGCTGGAGCTGCGGCCCGACGACTCGTGGGCGGAGGAACTGCACGGCCGGGCCACCGAGGCGGCGGCCCGGCCGGGCGGAGCGGGATAGGGCCTACTTGGCGAAGCCGCTGCCGAGGAGCGCGCCCTTCTCCGGCGCCTTCAGGACGGACGGCCCGAACGAGGTGATGTTGTTCGTGGTCAGGCCCGCCTTGGAGCCGCGGAACAGCCACACCGCGCCGGAGTTCTCGTACGTGCCGTCCTCCGTGGGCGCGGCGACGGCGAGGTCGGCGCGGTCGTTGGCGTTGACGTCGAGCAGGGCGACGGCCCCCCCGAACCGGTCACCGGCCTCGGAGACCCCGGGCACGCCCGTGTCGGACTGGTCGAAGGCCTGGGCGCCGGTGCCGGTGAGCCCGGAGGGGCCGCCCTTCAGCAGGACCACCGAGCCGGCGTCGCGGACGGACCCGATGTCCTCGCCGGGCACGCCGACCGCGATGTCCGGGTAGCCGTCGCCCGTCACGTCCCCGGCGGCGAGCGCGTCGCCGAACTGGTCGCCGTAGTCGCTGTCGTCGTCGTCGCGGTGCCCGGCCTCGGAGACGCCGGGCACGCCCGCCGTGTCCTGCGTGATGCTCGTGACCCGGCTGCTGGGTCCGTCGGGGCCGCCGTACACGACCCGGACGTTGCCCGCCTCGTACATCCGCATCTCGGAGACGGCGTCAACGCGCCGTCCCACGTAGTCGCCGTAGCCGTCCCCGTCCACGTCGGCGACGACCCCGCCGACGGAGGCGGACCCGGTGGTCCGGGAGTGCTCGGTGTCGATGCCGGCCGCGGTGCCCGGCCACCACAGGGTCGCGTACGACCGCTCCTCGAAGCCGTGGGTGGTGACGAGGTCGTCCGTGCCGTCACCGTTCATGTCGCCGGCGATGACGTCCCAGGTCTCCTTCCTCTCGTCCACCGGGAAGACGTTGGTGCCCGCCGGGGCGCCGTCACGGGTGAACGGACCCAGGCGGACCTGGAGGCGCCCGTTGTTGCCGAGGGCGAGGTCGGCCTTGCCGTCGCCGTTGAAGTCGCCGCCGGCCAGCTTGCTGACGGTACCGTCGAGGGCGGTGGCGGAGGACAGACCGCTCGCGGAGCCCCACAGCACGGCGGCGCCCTTGTAGGCGCCGACGACGAGGTCGGTGTAGCCGTCCCCGTCGAGGTCGCGGGCGGCG
>NZ_LIRK01000281.1:11976-13174 GCF_001419765.1 Streptomyces torulosus | reverse complement strand
GTCGTCGTAGTCGCCCTGCGGCAGTCGCTCCCAGCCGCTCTGGCCCCCCTGCTGCGGGGTGCCCTCTCCGTGCTGGTCGTCGGTCACGACAGTGCCCTCCCCAGTGCTCGTCGGGCCAGCGCGGCGACGGTGCGCCGCAGGTGCAGTACGGCGGGCGGAAGCGGCGGCACGGAGCCGTCGACCTCGGGGGCCGGGTCCGGGATGCAGGCGGCGGCGACGTACTCGCCGAAGGCCTGCAACGCCTCGGGGACCAGGGTGCGCTCGCCGTCCCAGTCGATCAGCCCGGCGACCCACGCCTCGGCGTCCAGCGGGCGCAGCGGCATCGGCGCTATGGCGCCGACGGNNGGTGGCCTTCAGGAAGACCTGGGGGGCGTGCAGCAGCGGCACGCGCACGAACCCGATCAGTTCGCCGGGGCGCAGCATCTCCATGCCGGCCAGCAGATGGGAGACGGGCATCTCACGGCGGGCCCCGCCCGGACCCGCGATGACCAGCGTGGCCTCCAGGGCGGCCAGCACCGGCAGCGCGTCCCCCGTGGGGGCGGCCGTCGCGATGTTGCCGCCGAGGGTGCCGGCGTTGNNTCCGGCGCCGAGCAGGGCGTGTCCGTCCTGGTACTGCCAGCCGCGGATCTCGCTGATCCTGCCCAGCCCGACCAGTGCGGCGGGCCTGAGCTGCCCGGAGTTGACCGCGGTCATGAGGTCCGTGCCGCCCGCCACCGGAACCGCCCAGGGCATGGCGGCGAGGGCCGCCACGGCCTCGTCGAGCGAGCCGGGCAGGGTCACGGCCTGCGCCGCCTGCGGTGCGTGCGTGGTCAAACCGGCTGCCCCTTCCCGCTGCCCCACCGTAGGGCCTGTCTTACGGATCACGCCTGGAGGCGGAGCTCGCTGCGCGCCCCGTCCACCGGCCATCATCCGGCACCGTTGCCCGAAGCCGGCATGATCCGAACGACAGACCCTGGTCCGCCTGTGTTGCCGTACGGTACGTGCTGACAGGGCGGACGTGGCAACTCTGGCACATTCTCGCGAGGCCCGAACGCGGGGGTCCGCTAGGAGGCATTCGCCCACTTCACCCCGGCGATGGTCCGTTTTGGTACGGGATCTCCCGCAGGTTCTTTTTGCTGGCCTTCGGTGATTCTTGCGCCTCTTGTTCCAGGTGAGGGGCACCTCACGGGGCATCGGCTTTCGGACGCGCGTGGGCGCC
>NZ_LIRK01000281.1:0-11956 GCF_001419765.1 Streptomyces torulosus | reverse complement strand
AGGCCACCTCGGCGAAGGCCGCGAGCCGCGGGAACGCCTGGTAGTCCACGCGCGCGGGGTCCTCCATCACCTCGGTCCACACATTGGCCTGGGTGCCCAGCACGTGCCGCGCCTCCTCGGGCGTCAACTCCGATGGAACCGGCTCGAACCGGAAGACGTCCTCCAGGGTGCGCACATAGCCGATCGGGACCGGTTCGTCGGGGCCGTCGTGCTGACGGTGGTCCAGGTACACGTGCTGTTCGGGGCACATGACCACGTCGTGGCCCGCGCGGGCCGCCGTGACGCCGCCCGCGTAGCCCCGCCAGGACGACACGGCCGCACCCGGCGCGAGGCCGCCCTGCAGGATCTCGTCCCATCCGATCAGGCGACGCCCGCGCGCCGTCAGCCAGTTGTCGAAGTGCCGGACGAACCACGACTGCAGGCCGTCCTCGTCCGTGAGTCCGAGCTCCCGGATGCGCGCCTGCGCGGTGGCCGAACGCTTCCACTGGTCCTTGACGCACTCGTCGCCGCCGATGTGCACGAACGTCGAGGGAAAGAGTTCCAGGACTTCCTCCAGGACCCCTTCGTAGAAGCGCAGGGTGTTGTCCGTGGGGGCGAGGACGTTTTCGTTGATGCCCCAGGTGTCCCAGACGGTGAGGGAGGCCGTGTCGACGACATCGGTGTTGCCCAGTTCCGGATACGCGGCGATCGCGGCCTGGCTGTGTCCCGGGATGTCGATCTCGGGGACCACGGTGATATGCCGTTCGGCGGCGTAGGCGACGATCTCGCGGAGGTCGTCCCGCGTGTAGTGACCGCCGTGCGGCTTCTCCTCCCACAGCGGTGACGCCCTATGACCGAATTTCGTACGGGCCCGCCAGGAAGCGACCTCCGTCAGCCTCGGGTATCGCTCGATCTCGACCCGCCAACCCTGGTCGTCCGTCAAGTGGAAGTGGAGGACGTTGAGTTTGTGCGCGGCCATCAGATCGAGATAGCGCAGCACCTGGTCCTTGGGCAGGAAGTGCCGGGCGACGTCGAGCATGAGGCCGCGCCAGGCGAAGCGGGGGGCGTCCTCGACGGTGACCGCGGGCAGGTCCCAGTCCCGGCCGGGCCGCAGGGGCGCCCGCCGGTGGGCGTCGGGCCCGAGCAGCTGCCGGAAGGTCTGCGCGCCCCAGAGGACGCCTGCCGCGTCGCCGCCCTGGATCAGGTGGTCGGCGCCGCCGATGACCACGCGGTAGCCCTCCGGCGGCAGGTCCGGCTCGATACCGAGGACGAGCCGGGGCGCGGACCCGCCGCCCTCGGTGAGGGCGTATCCGGTCGCCGCGCCGACCGTCGCCCGCAGCCAGCGCGCGACACCCTCGGTACCGGGGCCGGCCACCAGCCGGGTCCCCTCGTCCAGCCGACCGCGGCCGGCGCCGTTCCGGACGAGGCGTCGCGGCGCCGGAATCAGTTCCGTTCCGTCGAGTTCGGTCATGTCACTCCTTGACCGCTCCGCCCAGTCCGGAGACCAGCCGTCGCTGGACGAGTACGAAGAAGACCAGCACCGGAATCGTCATCACCGTGGACGCCGCCATCACGCCGCCCCAGTCGGGTTCTTCCGGCTTGAAGAAGACGAGCAGGGCCATCGGCAACGTCGACCGGGAGGTGTCGCTGATGATGAAGGACTTGGCGAACAGGAAGTCGTTCCAGGTCGAGATGAAGGAGAAGACGCTGGTGGCGACCAACCCCGGCAGGACGAGCGGGAAAAGGATCTGCCACAGGAATCGGGAACGGCTCGCCCCGTCGAGCTGGGCGGCCTCCTCCAGGGACTCCGGTACGGCCTTCACAAAGCCCCTCAGCATCCAGATCGCGAAGGGCAGGGAGAAGGCGATGTGGGGCAGGATCAGCGCGCCCAGGGTGTTGAGTTGGCCGGCGTCCCGCATCAGGAAGAACAAGGGGATGGTGAGCGCCTCCACGGGCACCATCTGGGCGATCAGGAACATGATCAACAAGGTGGTCCGGAAACGGAAGCGGAATCGGGTCACCGCCGTCGCCGCGAGAAACGCGATCAGCGCGGAGGCGATCACCACGGCGCAGGCGACGACAACGCTGTTGAGGAAGTAGCGGCCGAATTCCTGCTGCCCGAGGACCCGGCGGAAGGAATCCAGTGTCGGCGCGAGGGTCCAGGGCCGGGCCTCGGCCGACTCGATCTCCCCCGCCGGTCTGACGGCGCTCAACACCATCCAGTACAGCGGGAACGCCACCACGGCTGCGATGACCAGCGCGGACGCCTCCGCGGCGAGCCGCCGGGGCCGCCTCGGCCGCCGCCGGAATCCCGTCGAATTCACAGCTCCTCCCCCTGTGCGCGGAGCAGCCGCAAATACACCAGCGTGATCGCCAGCAGAATCACCAGCATCACCACGCCGATCGCCGAGCCGAGGCTGTACTCGGAGGCGGCGAAGGCCTTTTGGTAGGCGTACACGTTCAGTACGAGGTTCTGGCCGGCGATACCGCCGCCGCCCGTCATCACATAGATCTGGGTGAAGACCTTGAAGTCCCAGATGATCGACTGAATGGTGACGACGACGAGGATCGGGCGGAGCATCGGGGCCAGCACCGACCGCCAGATCCGCCACTGCGAGGCCCCGTCGAGGGCCGCCGCCTCCAGGACCTCGGACGGGACGGCCCGGATGCCCGCGTAGACCGTCACCATCACGAACGGGAAGGAGCACCACACCACTTCCAGCAGGACGAGGAAGAAGGCGCTGTACCGCCCGTACGTCCACGAGTGGTCGCCCAGCCCGAGCACCCGGTTGACGGGGCCGAAGTCGGGGTCGAACAGCAGCAGCCACACCGTCGAGCCGGTGACCGCCGGGGTCGCCCACGCGCCCAGCGCGGCCAGCATCAGCGCCAGCCGCGGCACGGCCCGCACCCGGGTCAGCAGCACGGCCAGGGCGCAGCCGACGGCCAGCGTGGACACCACACAGGCCGCCGCGAAGCCGACGGTGGCCAGCAGCACCTGCCAGAACTGGGCGTCCGCGAAGAGTTCGGCGTAGTTCCCGACACCTCGGAAGGAGGTCGGTTCGCCGCCGCTGACCTGGGCCTGGGTGTACTCCAGCAGGGAGATCAGGCCGAGCTGGCCGACGGGATAGACGAGCAGCGCGCCGAGCACGACGAGCGCGGGGGCGAGATAGAGCCAGGGGGTCCAGGCCGCGGCGCCCCGTGAACGCGGGCGGGCGCGGGGGTGCGGGACGGCGGGACCGCCTCGCACCCGCGAACGCGCCGTACCGCCCGGGCTGGTGGGCACCGGCGTCACCCGACGGAGCTGAACGCGTCGTTCATCCGGTCCGCCGCGTCCTCGGACGCCTCGTCCACGTCCTTCTTGCCGCTGACGACCTCCTGGAACATCGTCGGCAGCACGAGCGACGCGTCGATCTGGGCCCACGCGGGCGAGACCGGCACGAATTTGGTCCCCGAGGACAGCGTCTTCACGAACGGCTCGATGAACGGCTCCTTCTTCGCCGCCTCGGCCCGGACGTCGGTGTACGTCGGCAGGAAGCCCATCGCGTCGAAGAGCGCGCCCTGGGTCCGCTTGGACGCGAGCCCCTTCATGAGGTCGACGGCGAGCGTGCGGTGCGTGCTGCTCTTGAGCACGCCGATGTTGTTGCCGCCCGCGAACGCCGGCGCCACCGAACCGGACTTCACCCCCGGGAGCGGTACGACCGCGTACTTGCCCTTGACCTTCCCGGCCTCCACGGCGGCGTGGCTGAAGTCACCGCCGATGGCCATACCGGCCTTGCCCGCGGCGAACGCGGTGACCGTGTCGTTGCCGCCCATGCCCGCGCACTTGGCGGCGGGGCAGTTGTCGTCGCCGAACAGCGAGGTGTACGTCTCGATGCCCTTGCGGGCGGCGTCGCTGTCGATGGTGGAGGCGTACGAGCCGCCCCGGCCCTCGGCTATCTCGCCGCCGTTGGCCCAGACGAAGGGCATCGCGCCGTAGGTGTACGCGCCGCCGACGACGAGGCCGTACAGCTCGGGCCTGGCCGCGCGGATCCGCTGGGCGGCGGTCGTCAGCTCGTCCAGCGTCTTCGGGGGCTCCAGGCCGAGTTCGTCGAAGACGTCCGTGCGGTAGTACAGGGCGCGGACGCCCACGAAGAAGGGGGCGCCGTAGACCTTGCCGTCGACGGTGACGGAGGTCCTGGCGGTCGGGTCGGAGTCCTTGGAGTCGGCCCAGCCGTTGAACTCCGTGGTGACGTCGGCGAGTCCGCCGTCCTTGACGTAGCCGGCGGTGTCCGTGTTGCCGTACTCGATGACGTCGGGGGCGCTCTTCGGGTCGTTGAAGGCGGCCTTCATGCGCTCGGCGCGGGTCTCGACGGGGATGTACTCGACCTTGACCTTCGCGCCGTCGTGCGCCTTCTCGAAGGCGGCGACGACCTTGTCGACGACCTTCTCCTTCGGCTCGTTGCTCACCTCCCGGAAGAGCCAGAGCCGCAGGGTGCCGGTCCTGTCGTCCTTCGTGGCGGACGAGTTGTCGGACGTCCCGGGGGCGCAGGCGGTGAGCCCCGCGAGGGCGAGGGCCGCCATGGGGGCGACGAGTCGGGCGGCGAGCTTCATGGCGCGTGGTCCTCCGGAGGGGGGTGCGGAGTGTTGCATTCTCTGCAACGGGCGTTTTGCTCTCTACAACACACCGGAGGCTATGGAGTACATGAACATGACCACAAGAGGTCTCGACCAGTTGTGACCAAGAGAGGGCGCCTGATGTCTGACGGCATGGGGCCCGGCCTTCAGCGGGTGTCGCCGTTGCACTCGGATGGGCGCCCGTTGAAAAGCACGGGGCGCAGCCCCGGTCGCTTTACAGGGGCGCGGGGAACTGCGCGACAAGCCACAACGCACCCGCACCCGCAGAACAAACAGCGCGCCCCCGAGCGGCGCCCGGCGCAGCAAAGACCGCGGTACCCGCTCCCGGGGGCACCGCGGTCACATGATCCGGCCGCTACTTCTTGCCGCCGCCGTCGTCGTCCCCGCCACCCGCGCCGAGCGAGTCGAAGATCTCCTTGCACATGGGGCACACGGGGTACTTCTTCGGGTCGCGACCCGGTACCCACACCTTCCCGCACAACGCCACGACGGGCGTGCCGTCGAGCGCGCTCGCCATGATCTTGTCCTTCTGGACGTAGTGGGCGAAGCGCTCGTGGTCACCGTCGCCGTGCGACACCTGCGGCGTCGGCTCGACGAGGGTCCCCGTACCAGTACCGCGCTCGGGCTCAAGAGTGCTCATGCCGCCAAGGGTACTGGGGCTCGCACGCATCAGTTGAGCGAAGGGTCGTCGGGGTACGTGGCCACCATCGCGAGTTCGCTGCGCTGGCGGCGCAGGACCTCCCGCCAGAGCCGTTCGGGCGAGGGGGACGACACGTCGCCGGGTTCCGACTCGACGACGTACCAGGCGCCCTCGACCAGTTCGTCCTCCAACTGGCCGGGGCCCCAGCCCGCGTAGCCGGCGAAGATGCGCAGCGAGCCGAGCGCCGAGGCGAGGAGCTCCGGCGGGGCCTCCAGGTCGACGAGCCCGATCGCCCCGTGGACGCGCCGCCAGCCGAGCGGGGCCCGGTCGACGGGACCGCCGCCGGGTATCACGGCGACGCCGAGCGCCGAGTCCAGGGACACCGGGCCACCCTGGAAGACGACCCCGGGTTCGCCGGCGAGTTCCGCCCAGCCCTCCAGGATGTCTCCGACGTCCACCGGGGTGGGGCGGTTGAGGACCACCCCGAGCGAGCCCTCCTCGTCGTGGTCGAGGAGCAGCACCACAGCGCGGTCGAAGTTCGGGTCCGCCAGGGCGGGCGTGGCCACGAGCAGCCGCCCTGTGAGCGAGGACACCTCGGTCATGCCAGACATGATCCCGCATCCTGCCCGTGCGCGGGGAGCCAATCCCGGGAGCGGAGTGAACGCAGCTCAGGGCGCACCGGTGCGGACCCCGCGCACAGCCGGTTCGGTGACCCCATGTGCCCGGCCGTGGACGGTTCGTGTTGTGGCGAACTCATGACGTGGCTGAGAAGTACTCGGGCTTACGGAAGGGGGGTGGGCGGCGTTTACGCTAGCCCTTCCGGCCCACGCCGAAACGGCTCCCGCACAACGGGAGAACCGGTCGGCCCCCCACGCCGTAACGCCCTCTGCCCTACTCCACGGAACGCGAGATTCATGACCGTCAACGGCTCTGACGACGTACTGCTTGTACACGGCGGCACCCCGCTCAGTGGCGAGATCCGTGTCCGCGGTGCGAAGAACCTCGTACCCAAGGCCATGGTCGCCGCGCTGCTCGGCAGTGGTCCGAGCCGGCTGCGCAACGTCCCCGACATCCGCGACGTGCGGGTGGTGCGCGGGCTGCTGCAGCTGCACGGCGTAACGGTCCGCCCGGGGGACGAACCGGGCGAGCTGGTGATGGACCCGACGAACGTGGAGAGCGCGAACGTCGCCGACATCGACGCCCACGCGGGCTCCTCGCGCATCCCGATCCTGTTCTGCGGCCCGCTGCTGCACCGGATCGGCCACGCCTTCATCCCCGGTCTCGGCGGCTGCGACATCGGCGGCCGGCCGATCGACTTCCACTTCGAGGTGCTGCGGCAGTTCGGCGCGAAGATCGAGAAGCGGGAGGACGGCCAGTATCTGGAGGCCCCGCGGCGGCTGCGCGGTACGAAGATCCGGCTGCCGTACCCGTCGGTCGGCGCGACCGAGCAGGTGCTGCTCACGGCCGTCCTCGCGGAGGGCGTGACGGAGCTGTCGAACGCGGCGATCGAGCCGGAGATCGAGGACCTCATCTGCGTCCTGCAGAAGATGGGCTCCATCATCGCGATGGACACCGACCGCACGATCCGCATCACCGGTGTGGACTCGCTCGGCGGCTACACCCACAAGGCCCTCCCGGACCGTCTGGAGGCCGCCTCCTGGGCGTCCGCCGCGCTGGCGACGGAGGGTGACATCTACGTCCGGGGCGCCCAGCAGCGTTCGATGATGACGTTCCTGAACACCTACCGGAAGGTGGGTGGCGCGTTCGAGATCGACGACGAGGGCATCCGCTTCTGGCACCCCGGCGGCCAGCTGAAGTCGATCGCCCTGGAGACGGACGTCCACCCCGGTTTCCAGACCGACTGGCAGCAGCCGCTGGTGGTGGCCCTGACGCAGGCCACGGGCCTGTCGATCATCCACGAGACGGTCTACGAGTCCCGGCTGGGCTTCACGTCCGCGCTGAACCAGATGGGCGCGCACATCCAGCTCTACCGCGAGTGCCTCGGCGGCTCCGACTGCCGCTTCGGCCAGCGGAACTTCCTGCACTCCGCGGTCGTGTCGGGCCCGACGAAGCTCCAGGGCGCCGACCTGGTCATCCCCGACCTCCGCGGCGGCTTCTCGTACCTGATCGCGGCCCTCGCCGCCCAGGGCACGTCCCGCGTCCACGGCATCGACCTCATCAACCGCGGCTACGAGAACTTCATGGAGAAGCTCATGGAGCTCGGCGCGAAGGTCGAACTCCCCGGCAAGGCCCTCGGCTGACGCTGCGGCCGAGCAGCCCCACCACCGCACACGGCAACGCCGCTCCCTGCCGGGGGTCCGGGGGTCGTCCCCCGGACGGACACAGCATGGAGAAGCTCATGGAGCTCGGCGCGAAGGTCGAACTCCCCGGCAAGGCCCTCGGCTGACGCTGCGGCCGAGCGGCCCCACCACCGCACACGGCAACGCCGCTCCCCGCCGGGGGTCCGGGGGTCGCCCCCCGGACGGACACAGCATGGAGAAGCTCATGGAGCTCGGCGCGAAGGTCGAACTCCCCGGCAAGGCCCTCGGCTGACGCTGCGGCCGAGCGGCCCCACCACCGCACACGGCAACGCCGGTCCCTGCCGGGGGTCCGGGCTGCCCGGCAAGGCCCTCGGCTGACGTGCCGCTCGTCGGGCTGAGGCGCTGCCCGAGAAACGCCTGTGGGGCGGTCTCCCGGTGTCGGGAGGCCGCCCCACAGGCGTTACCGGGCCTCGTACGCCGTCGTGCGGCATACGGGCGGCGGGATCACTTGCCCTTGGCGGCTTCCTTGAGCTTGCTGCCCGCGGAGACCTTGACGCTGTAGCCGGCGGGGATCTGGATCGGGTCGCCGGTCTGCGGGTTGCGCGCGGTGCGAGCGGCACGGTGGGTGCGCTCGAAGGTCAGGAAACCGGGGATGGTGACCTTCTCGTCGCCCTTGGAGACGATGTCACCGACGACGTCGGCGAACGCGGCCAGCACGGCGTCGGCGTCCTTGCGGGTCACCTCGGCGCGGTCGGCCAGCGCGGCCACCAGCTCACTGCGGTTCATGTTGTTACTCCCGTGTTCTTCTTGCCGTTGAGGCGGACCCGGGTCCGTCGTCAGACCCTCGCGCCCAGGGACGCATCCTGCACTCACCTGCGGCGGGAAAGCCAATCCGGCACCCATGGGAGTCACACGAACACCCATGGGAGTCACACGAAAAGCGCCCTGTCCACGCAGGTCCCGCTCGGGCCCACCACGACGGCGGACTGGCCGCCACCCTAGGCGTACGTACGGCCCGGACTCCCGCGACGCGCCGGGATCCGGGCCCATCGTGGTGACCGTCACAGTCGCCCGGAGCAGCCGCCGGGCCGCCCTCGGTGCGGGGTCAGGCCGTGGCGCCGGCGGCCTTCGCGGCCTCGCGGACCGCGCCGGCGACCGCTCCCGCGACCTTGTCGTTGAAGACGCTCGGGATGATGTAGTTCGGGTTCAGCTCGTCCTCGGTGACGACGTCGGCGAGGGCCTTCGCGGCGGCGATCATCATCTCCGTGTTGACGGTGCGGGACTGGGCGTCGAGAAGACCGCGGAAGACACCTGGGAAGACCAGCACGTTGTTGATCTGGTTCGGGAAGTCGGAGCGGCCGGTGGCCACGACGGCCGCCGTCTGACGGGCCACCGCGGGATCGACCTCGGGGTCCGGGTTCGCGAGCGCGAACACGATCGCGTTGTCGGCCATGGCGGCCACGTCGTCGCCGTCGAGGACGTTCGGGGCGGAGACGCCGATGAAGACGTCCGCGTCGCGCACGGCCTCCTTCAGCGTGCCGGTGAGGCCCTCGGGGTTGGTGTTGTCGGCGATCCAGCGCAGCGGGGAGTCGGCGGCGGCGTCGACCAGGTCCGCGCGGTCGCAGTGCACGACACCATGGATGTCGGCGACGACGGCGTTCTTCACACCGGCGGCGATGAGCAGCTTGAGGATGGCCGTACCGGCCGCGCCGGCGCCGGACATGACGACGCGGATGTCGCCGATCCCCTTGCCCGCCACGCGAAGTGCGTTGGTGAGGGCGGCGAGCACGACGATCGCGGTGCCGTGCTGGTCGTCGTGGAAGACGGGGATGTCGAGGGCCTCGCGCAGCCGGGCCTCGATCTCGAAGCAGCGGGGCGCGGAGATGTCCTCCAGGTTGATGCCCGCGAAGCCGGGGGCGATCGCCTTGACGATCTCGACGATCGCGTCGGTGTCCTGGGTGTCGAGGCAGAGCGGCCAGGCGTCGATGCCGGCGAACCGCTTGAAGAGGGCCGCCTTGCCCTCCATGACGGGCAGCGCGGCCTTGGGGCCGATGTTGCCGAGGCCGAGGACGGCGGAGCCGTCCGTCACGACCGCAACGGAGTTGCGCTTGATGGTGAGGCGGCGCGCGTCCTCGGGGTTCTCGGCGATCGCCATGCAGACGCGGGCCACGCCGGGGGTGTAGATCATCGAGAGGTCGTCACGGTTGCGGATGGGGTGCTTCGACGCCATCTCGATCTTGCCGCCGAGGTGCATCAGGAACGTACGGTCGGAGACCTTGCCGAGCGTGACGCCCTCGATGTGGCGCAACTGCTCGACGATCTCGTCGGCGTGCGCGGTGGAGGTGGCCGCGATGGTGACGTCGATGCGGAGCTTCTCGTGGCCGGAGGCGGTCACGTCGAGGCCGGTCACCGAGCCTCCGTGGGACTCGACGGCTCCGGTGAGCTGGGAGACCGCGGTTCCGCTCGCGGGCACCTCCAGGCGGACCGTCATCGAGTAGGAGACGCTGGGCGCCGTTGCCATGGCCGACTTCCTCTGCTTTCGCTACTGCGTTTGTGCGTTTTGCCGTCCGATCGTCGCACCTACCACCGAGTAGGCGTTAGCCCGGCGGGATTGAGAACGTTTTGTTCTCAACAGAAAGAGGTCCACGTCACAAGGACGTGGACCTCTTCGCGTACCACTCGCGTCTAAGTGGCACCGACCCGCCATGCTCGCCTCGCGGCAAGTGGTCGCTCTGAGCGACGAAGGTTGGGCCCGGGGGCTTGGATCGAGCCGGTGCCACCACCCAGGCTAACAGGCGCCCCGGCGTTCCGGGAGTTGACGGTGCGTCGGCGGGTGCGGGTGGTTCGCGGTGCTCGCGCAGTTCCCCGCGCCCCCGAGAAGCAGGGGCTGCGGCCCGTGCTTCCCGCGTCAGTCGCGCAGCAGGTCCGGCACTCCCGTCGCGTCCGGGTCGTCCCTCTCCGCCGAGACGACCGTCAGCTGCTGTGTCGCCCTCGTCAGGGCCACGTACAGGACGCGCAGGCCCGCCGGGGACTCGTCGGCGATCTCCGCCGGGGAGACGACCACCGTGGCGTCGTACTCCAGGCCCTTCGCCTCCAGGCTGCCGAGGGCGACGACGCGGTCGCCGAGGCCGGCCAGCCAGCGCGCGGCCTCCTCGCGGCGGTTCATCGCGACGACCACGCCGACCGTCCCGTCGACGAGGTCCAGCAGCCGCGCGGCCTCCGCCCGGACCGTGCGGGCCAGGGTGTCGCGCTGGGCGGTGACGAAGCGGGGCTCGACGCCGGTGGAGCGGACCGCGGACGGGGACTCGGAGCCCGGCATCGCCAGCGCCAGCACCTTCGCCGCCAGTTCGGCGATCTCGGCCGGGTTGCGGTAGTTGACGGTGAGGGTGAAGCGGCGGCGCGGGCGGGTGCCCAACGCCTCGTCGCGGGCCTCGGCCGCCTCGTCGGGGTCGGACCAGGACGACTGGGCGGGGTCGCCCACGACCGTCCAGGTGGCGTGCCGACCGCGGCGGCCCACCATGCGCCACTGCATCGGGGTCAGGTCCTGCGCCTCGTCGACGATGATGTGCGCGTACTCGGTGCGTTCCTGGGCCAGCCGCTCGGCGCGCTCGCGCTGGGTCTCCTCGCGCACGGGCATCAGCTCCTCCAGGCCCGTGAGCTGGTCGAGCGGGTCGAGTTCGCGCTTCTTGCGGGGGCGGGCGGGCATGCCGAGGATCGCCTGGAGTTCGTCGAGCACGGCGACGTCGTGGACCGAGAGGCCGTCCCGCTTGAGGGAGCGGGCGACCCGGCGGACCTCGCCGGGGTTGAGGATGCGCCGGGCCCAGCGGCCGAGGCGGCGCTCGTCGGCCATGGCGGTGAGGACCGCGCGCGGCGTCAGCTCGGGCCACCAGGCGTCGAGGAAGGCGATGAAGTCATCCTCGCTGGTGATGTCCTCGTCGAAGGAGGAGCGGAGCTCGGCGGCGAGTTCGGGGTCCGAGTGCCGTCCCGCGGCGCCCGACCGGTCCCACAGGGCGTCGAGGAGGAGCTTGCGGGCGCGGGGGCGCAGCAGGTTGACGGGGGCCGTGCCGCCGAGGGCGTTGCGGCGGACACGGTCCAGTTCCTCGGCCTCCAGCTCAAGCCGCCTGCCGAAGGCGACGACACGCAGCCGGGTGGGCGCGTCGCTCCGCTCCAGCGCGCCCCGGGCGGCCTTCCGCAGCACCTTGAGCATGCGGTACGAGCCCTTGGCACGGGCCACGGCCGGGGAGTCGTACAGGGTGGCCTCCACGCCGTCGACGAGGGAGCCGATGGCGCGGATGGCGACCTGGCCCTCCTCGCCGAGCGAGGGCAGGACGCCCTCGGTGTACGCGACGAGCAGCGGGGTCGGGGAGACGATGAGGATGCCGCCCGCGTACCGACGCCGGTCCTGGTAGAGGAGGTACGCGGCGCGGTGCAGGGCGACGGCCGTCTTGCCGGTGCCGGGCCC
>NZ_LIRK01000280.1 GCF_001419765.1 Streptomyces torulosus | reverse complement strand
CGGAACTACTCGTCTAGCGGATGTGCGGTCGGCAGCACGGCCACGAACGGCGCGCTGAGTACCGTCCGGAAGCCGAGTTCTGTCTCGTCGGTGGGGGTTCGCGCAGCAGGCCGATGTCGATGGTCTTGTCGTGCAGGTCGGCGATCTGCGGCGCGGTGGTCATCTCGTGGATGTCCAGGTGCACGTCGGGGAACTGATGCCGGAAGGTGCGCAGCAGGCCGGGCAGAACGGTCAGCGCGAGGAACGCGGCGAAGCCGATCCGCAGGCGCCCGGTCCGGCCGCTGCCGAGGCTCGGGCTGCGGTCAGGCCGTCCGCGAGATCGGTGAGGGCCCGCCGCGCGGCGGGCAGCAGTTCCTGGCCTGCCGGGGTGAGCGTGACGCGTCCTGGTTCACGGCTGAACAAAGCGTGGCCGACCTTGTCTTCCAGGCGGCGGATCTGCTGGCTCAGCGGTGGCTGGGTGATACCCAGGCGGGCGGCCGCGTGGCCGAAGTGGAGTTCTTCGGCGACCACGACGAAGGCGTGCAGCTGCCGCCGGGGTAGTTCGGGGCGCTCCATATGCCTAGAGATATCAGGCCATGCCTCAGGCTGTGTCAGACGTATCTGTGCTGGTCACCTAGCGTTCGGCGCGTGACAGAGCGACATACGATTCTCAGCGGCTCGACCTTTGAGGAGCAGATCGGCTATGCCCGTGCCGTGGTCGATGGCGACTGGGTGCATGTGTCCGGGACGACCGGGTTCGACTACGCCACCATGACGATCTCCGACGACGTGGTGGAGCAGGCCGAGCAGTGCCTGCGCGATATCGAGGCTGCGTTGGCCGAGGCGAAGTGCACCTTCGCCGACGTGGTGCGGGTGCGCTATCTGTTGCCCGACCGCGAAGACTTCGAGCCCTGCTGGCCGGTGCTGAGCCGTTGCTTCGGCGAGGTTCGGCCGGCCGCTTCGATGCTCGTGTGCGGTCTCCGCCCCTCGCATGAAGATCGAGATCGAGGTGTACGCGCGGCGGCCAACCGAGGAAGGACGCCGGATCGTTGGGCAAAACCCGACTGGGTCCTCGACGCGGCCGGCGGAGCCGCGGTCGTCGGCACGGGCTTCGCCCTCACCCACCTCCTGACGGGACCGCGGGCGGCACCGGACACGGACGGGGACGACGGGAAGACGGACGACAGAGCCCCGCGGACCGCCACGAGCGGCCCGCGCGCCCCCGTCCGCAGCTGACGACAGTCGCGTCCGCGGCTGACCGTCAGCCGATCCACAGGTCGTACGTGGCACCGCTCCTGGTGTCATTCGCGGAGCGGTCAGGGACGGGCAGCCACACCAGACACGCCGTGATCAATCTCAGCGCCAATCACGGTTCAATTGATCCCCAAGGCCGGTGAGGCCCGCGGGTTCGCGGAAACTGAAGGTTCTTCAGCGCGAACCCGGGGTGCATTGCCCCGATTCTTGAGGACGGACCCGTGGGTTCGTGGTCAACTCACGCGGTCGTGTCCTCTCACGCATGAAGTACTCAACCTCGTAGGGATGAACGTGCCCGGCAGCAGGGACGCCATCGGTCGCCTTGACCTGAAGCGCGATTGAGCTTCTAGCGTGTCCTCCAGTTGATCATCTGACGATGGGAGAAGGTACTCATGATTCTCGTTACGGGAGCCACCGGGAACGTAGGAAGTGCACTGCTCAAGGAGCTGCACGCGTGCGGTGCCGGGCCGCTGAGAGGGCTCACCCGTGACGCCGCGAGGGCCGTGTTCCCCGAAGGGGTCGAGGCCGCTGAAGGTAACTTCGCGGACACAGCTTCATTAAAGCCCGCGTTGGAGGGGGTGCGCTCGCTGTTCCTCGTGTCGCGTCTGGGCTCGGATGCCGACATCCTTGAGGCCGCCCGGCAGGCGAGTGTGGAGCAGGTGGTGCTCGTGTCGTCCATTACGGTCCAGACCCATCCGCACCTCGGCCCCGCAGGCGAGAACCTGGCGGTCGAGCAGCTCCTGAAGGACAGCGGCATGGCCTGGACGATCCTGCGGCCGACGCAATTCGCTTCGAACTCCCTGATGTGGGCGGCGTCGATCCGTGAACACGAGACGGTCCGCGCGCCATATGCGGACACCGGACTCCCCACTATCCACCCCGCGGACATCGCGTCGGTGGCGCGGGTGGCGCTGACCGAGCCCGGTCACCGCGGGCGTACGTATGCCCTGACCGGTCCGGAGCGGGTGACTGCCCGGCAGCAGGTCGAGGCCATCGCGGCAGTACTGGGGCGGGAGGTGCCTTTCGCTGAGATCAGTCGGCAGGAGGCCCACGCTCAGATGGCCGCGGTTTTGGGGGACGAAGCCGCGGACGCGGTGCTCGACATCACGGGCGGGGACGTCAACGACGAGATACTGACGGTGCACAACACGGTTTCACAGGTCACCGGCACCCCAGCCAGACTGTTCCAGCAGTGGGTTGCGGAGAATGCCACCGCCTTCCGCTGAACCGCCTGGCCCTGAGCACATTCTGATGTACGCCAACGGGTCAGCTTCGGCGGCCTGCTCCAGCAGTGCCCGTGCGGAGTCCGCGTAGCGCATCGCGGTCTTCTCGTCGAGCCCGAACACCTCGGCCAGGTGGAGCGGGTCCGGGCCGTGGGCCAGGGCCTCTTCGAGTTGGCGGTCGACGCGGAGCCGTTCCAGCGTCGCGTCCTGCCCGCGCAGGCTCGCGCTGATCCAGTGGAACTGGCGCGGCTGGTCTTCGTGGCCGTCTGGTTGTTGATCAGAGGTGGAGGTTTGCTGTGTTCGGCCACCGGCGTCGCCGGTGTTCCAGCCAGTCCAGCAGCAGTTTCATGCTGAGGTCATCGAGCGGGCGTGCTCGTCCGGCGATGGTCAGCCGGCGGTTGCCGATGTCGAGGTCGTCGAGCATGAGGGTGCCGATCTGGGCGACCCGGGCGGCGTGCACAGCGGCGAGGGCGAGAATCAGTCGCGCGGCCGGGGTGGTGGCCGCCGCTACGGACCGGTCGACCTCGGCGGGGACGAGCGGCTGCAGCACGCCGTACTGATACTGCCCGACCTTGATTCCGTTGGTGGGGCTGCGGAAGATCAATGCGTTCCGTTTGGCCCAGGTGAAGAGCGGGCGCAGGGCGACGAGTTGGTCGTGGTGCTGGTGGCCGTGCAGGGTCTTGACGTAGGTGAGCACGTCGTCGCGGGTTACTTCCCGTAGGTGGTCGTAACGGTTCGACCATTCCATCAGTGCCGGTCGGACCCGGTTGAGGTAGAGCCAGACCGTGCCCGGCTGCCGGGGCAGGCTGCGGGGGCCTCCGTCGTGCAGAACCCGGGTCCAGCGCTCGGCCTCCGAGCGGATGTCAGGCGCGAGCCCTTCCAGTCTCTCGGCGAGCCAGCGTTCGAAGGAGGGCTCGCTGTCGTCCAGGAAGATCCCCATCTCCTTAAGGACCGTGACGGTGTGGCCGACTGGGAGGTCACGAGCCCGGAGCGGGGTGAATACTTCGGTGTGCCGGATGACGTCGCCCTCGACGTATCCGGTGAGGACGAGGGCCAGGCCGCGGTTGACGGCGAAGCGGATGTTGCGCCCCCAGCCCCGCGCTTCGGCGAGCCGGTATGCGAGGTACTTCGCCCAGGCCAGCCAGGGGCTGACCAGGTCGGCGGCCGGATCGAGACGGCCGTAGTCACGCGGGATTTGCTCGAACAGCGGCAGCTGCCTCCAGCCAGAATTTGGGCACCTGGCCGGTTCGGGCGGCGGCTTGCGAGGAGCGCCTCGCCGGCCGCCGTGCCGTCGAGGGGCGGGTGCCGTTCCGTTGCGGTGGTGCAGGCCCATGAAGAACAGCTGGTGGTGCCGGACGGCACTGAGCCGGACCTCACATCGGCCTCAGCGGTCAGCCGGTCGACGACGACATGAGTGTTGAGCCGGGCCTGGCACCAGCACAGACGGCAGTAATCCCACTTCAGCGGCTGGACGCGGCGGCAGCTGGCGCAGGCGGCCGTGCCGTGGCTGCGACCGGACCGAACATGTAGCAGGCGGGGCAGAGGCGTCCGCTGAAGTCACCCCAGGCCAGGCAGCCGTCGCAGGAGTCGGTGGGCTTGCGGTAACCCTTCGGATACCGGCTCATGCCGGCGGCAGTGACCGGCCGTCGCGGCGCTTGGGCACCACCGCCGGAACCGGTGCGGCGGCGCCGACAGCGCTCTGGGGTACGTCATCCTCGCCGGGGCGGGTGACCTTCTGCGGTTCCGGGATCAGCAGGTCACCGATCTCGCAGCCGAGCACGACGCAGATGACGTCCAGGTCCTCCAGCTTGAGCGAGACCGGCTGTCCGGACCACAGCCCGGACATCTTCCCCGCCGAGATCACCAGGCCGTGCTCGGCCAGGCTCCGCTGGAGCTCGGACGCCTTCCAGATACCCTTGTTCGCGGCCGTCAGCCGCAGGTTCCACCTCATCGGGCCAGTCCTTCCAGCCGCTTCTGGGCCCGTTCCGTCCCGGCGGCCCAGGCGTCCTCGACCCGGGTCTGCTGCACGTGGATATACCGCATCGTCGTGGCGATCCAGGAATGCCCCAAGACCTCCTGGATTGCGAGCAAGTCCAGCCCGTTCTCATAGAGTTGGGTCGCGCAGAAGTGCCGCAGGACATGCGGCGTCAGCCTCTCGTCCCACCCCGCCAGATGTGCCTTGGCCGCGTCCTTGAGCCCTCCGCGCAGGGCGTCGTCGCCCACCCGGCGCGAGGAGCCGTCGGCGTTCCTGCGCTCGGAGGGAAGCAGCGGGGCGCCCGGGCGGGTGTGGTCGTCGTCGAACTGGCCCCACACGTCCTCGAGGAACCACCGCAGCGTCCGGTCGGCGCCGTTGATCAGCGGGGCCATCCGCTCGCGCGGCCCCGAGCCGCGGGCCCCCTTGCTGTGGCGGACGTGGAGTTTGCCGAAGCGGCCCAGGTCCCACTTGACGTCGTCCAGGTCGAGCCCACACGCCTCGCTCACTCGCAGGCCAACCTGGGACATCAACTTCGAGGCGGTGTAGTTCCGGGCGGTCGGGGCGAACTTGCGGCAGGTGGCCAGCTCGCCGCCCCAGCCGGTGAACAACCTCCCGACCTCCGGCTCACTCGGCGGGATCCGCAGCTGGGCGTCCTTGGCTCCGCGCGGCCGATTCATCTCGTCGATCGGGCACTCGACCACCCGGCCGGCCATCCGGTGGATCTCGACCTTGTGCCGCAGCTCCTGGAACGCGAAATACGTGCTCAACGCCTGCGACCGGCCCAGCCGGGTGCCGCTGGGCGAGTGCCGCAGAACCTTCCCGAAGTACACGTCCGCGTCAGCGGGCTCCATGTCCCACAAGGGCCGGCCGAACCAGGTCCTGATCTGATCCAGGTGCCCGACGTCCCCGCGGATGGTGCCGTCCGCCAGCCCTGCTGAGGCCCGCGCGAGAACGAACCCGGACAGCACATCGGTCTCGAACCGCTCCAGTTCCTCAGCCGACGCGGGCGCCCAGTGCTCACGCAGGTCCCGTACGACTGCCAGCGCCGCCAACCCGAGCCTCCTCGCCTTCGACCCGACTGCGGATCGGTCGGACGAGATGAGAACGCTTCAAGAATCCCGAAGCTACGTCACAAGCCAACAGAGCACACGAAGGAGGAAGAACCCCCCTGGCCACGGGCCCAGAGAGTCAGCGGGGCTCAGGGGAACTCGCGGGATGTCGCACACACCGGGCTGAGCACCTCTCCCGCTGCTGGCCAGGCACGAACCATCCGCCCCAAGACGAGACTGGGGAAGGACCGCTCGACCTCCCCAGGTCACGGTCCTTCCCCAGCCAGCCCCACCCGATTACCCCGTCAGGCCGGGGCCATGCTCACGCACTGACCCCGCGTACGGCGGATAGGGCAAGGGGTCCGGGCCTCACCTCTTCCCTGGCGGCGTCTTCGGCCGGCGTCGGCGTACTTGACCTGTGTGTTCGGTGATTTTCAGGGGGTCATAATTCGGCAAGGTCGCGGATGGCTGCGATACCGGAGTGGACGGTCCAAATCCGGCTGCCGGGTGGGGTTTCCGTCGGATCGGGCGCCCTCTGACCTGCTTGCAGGCGCCCAGCCTCCCGCGTGATGCCGGACTTTTGAGGGCTGGTCAGGTCAGCGGTGAACCCGGACACAGGGGTTGCCGGACGACTACCGAGTACTCGGCGAGGATGTCCTCGGCGCGGTCGTCGGGCCGGGGTGTCCCGTTGACTGACGTGGGGTCGGCGCGGCAACTCTCTCGAGGCCTGCGCCGTGGTGTTCTAGCGTTGATGCAGCTTTGCGCTGGCACTGCTGGAGCCACAGCGCAACGGGCGTCGCCGGGCGTGACCCGGCAGCCCGCCACTGTCGGTGAACCGCGAGAACCTACCGACGGGTCACTTGTATCAGGAGCGCCCCAGCACACGGGTGAGGCCAGCGACAAGCGTGGTGGCGAGTATCCATCCCAAGGCAATGAGGACATAGGCGAACCACTGTTGCCCGCTCGCCGACACGAACGCCTTCTCCTGCCCGAAGTCAATGATGGGCAGCAATAGGTCGAGTGTATAGACAGCGGGGTTGAAGGCCGGGCCGCGGCCCGGTTCGGAGCGCTGTGGCTCGTTGATGCTGAAGACGAGTGTGCCGAGGAGTGTGAGGGCGACGAGCCACCCACCGGCCAGGGCGGGGCGGTAGCCATAGCCTGCGACAACATCTTGCAGCCAGTCCCAGATCTTGCTTGTCCACGGGAGAGTTGAGCGGTGGTGGCGGTACTTCACCCGCAGGACTCTGCGGGCTTCACTGTCATGGCCGAGGACTCGATAGGCTGCCGCCAGTTGCTCATAGGGCTGAGGCATGTACCGGTCACCGAGGCTCTCGTTGAGCCAGGCGAGGCGCATGCGGGTCGAACGAGGCGGGAGCGGTTCGAGTCGCGCGTAGGTGAGCGCGTCCATTTCAAGGAGCGGACCTCCTTGAGGACGGTCAATCAGCTTGCCAATGGTGGCTCCCCGCAGCGAGACGGACTCCGCGTCCTCTCTTGCGACATCGATCTCCAGGCGTCGCGCGTGGATCTCATCGAGCCGGATTGCGGGCTTGCCCGAGGAAGCTCCGTGCACAACGGCCTTCGACAGAACTGCTTCGCCATTGATCTGTGCGCCGCTCAGGATGATGCCGTGTGCCACCCGAATGTCCGAGGCCCAGAAGGTGTCACATGCCAGCAGATGGGCGCCAAGTGCCTCTTCGGTGCCTCCGGAAAGTCCGATATCGGCTTGGCGCAGGTCGACACCTCCGATCCGGGCGCTGGCCAGTGAGAGCCACTTGCCTACGGACAGGCCGAATCGGCCGTTGAACCAGGTCCCGATCGTGAGAACGTTGCCGTTGATCCAACCGCCAACCTTCGCACGATCAAGGTTGAGGTCGACCGTGAAATCGCTCGCCTGGATCCATACGTTCCCCTCGACGACCGCGTCGCGCATGTCGAGGCTTGGACAGTGCAGGGCTTCCGCGCTGAGCTCAGGCAGATGCGACCCCTGCAGGTAGATGGCGAGAGTCGTAGCATGCCGAAGACTCAGAACATCGGAGAAGGAACAGGCATCAAAGTCGATCTCGCAGTCGATGGTCGCTGACGTGAGGTCGAGTTCACCCGTCACTCGTGCGCCCGAAACACGAAGCGCACGAACCCTCCCGGGAGTGGCGGGCGGGCCATCGAGAAGCAGGAACGCGATTACGTGGGCTCTGATCTGCCGCTCTGGGCCCCACTCCGCCCCATCCGCCGGCGCGTCACCGGTCGCCACTCCTGTACGAAGGTCCAACATGCTGCCGTCGCGGAAAGCGGACCACAGACGGCGCTCAGGAGCGCTCCATTCTTCCGGCGGTGACAGGTCGTCGGGCTCCAGACGGTTGGCCATGATTCGTTGTACGGGAAGCACTGTCTGTGCACCAGGGTGCGGTCAGACCCCCGCTGACATGAGTAACGCAGACAGTCACCTTGCCCCTGGAGACAGAGGTGGGTGCGTCGGGGATGTCGTACCGACCGCAGGGGTCCCACAGCCTCAAGCGCCCACCCGCCGGCCGGAATACCGCACGGTTCACATGACGCTCCCTACCAACTCACCGAGTTCCGTTACCGAGCCGTGATCTTCAGGCAGGCGCGGCGCATGGCTCGGAGACGATCGTGAACGACGTCGTCACCATCGGCACCGCCACGGCCGGCGGCATCACCGCGTGCGCGGTCTGGCCGTGCGCCATGCCGTTACGGATCTGCCGGCCATAGTCGAGGTACTCCGCCTGCCACACCGTCAGGACCCCGTCGGCGGCGCCCTGCTTGATGAGCTGATGCAGCAGCTTCTTGCCCGCATCCGGGATACGGCCGCGCAGCACGATCTCCACCGCGATCAGGGAGTGCATGACCGCCACGGTGGAGAACTCGTAGCAGTGGTACGACTGGCGCGGCAGCTCGCGGGCCGTACGCAGGACGGTCGCTGCGGCCTCGGTCACGCCGGCGGGCACGACCAGGTCCTCGACGAGGTCGTGCATGTCGGCATAGCTGCCGACGAAGTAGTGGGCGCGTTCGTCCGGGACCGGGAACGGCAGCCGCTGCGTGGTCATCCCCGCAGTCTCCCAACGGCACGCCCCGGACGGCAGCGGCTTCTCCCTCGGCCGTCGCGCATCGTGCCGGGACGGAGATTTCTCCCCACCAAAATGGGCGGAATGTCGCAGTCAGCGGAACTGGACAAGGGACAACGCAGGCGCCGGCAGGCGAGTCCGCTCACCGTCGGTGCGCGGACTCTATCCACAGGCATCTGCTCTGAAGACCGCTTATGAGGCCGCCTCGATCGGCGCGGCGCCCCGTACGTGAGGAGCCATCATGCCCACCACCAACATGCCGCTCGCCCCGCTGACCCCGGACGCGGCCATCAGCGCGTTCAGCTACCTCCGGGCCGCCCAGGCCGACGGCGTCGAAGCCGCCCGCGAGTTCGCCAGCGGCGAGCCGCGGATGCCCGAGCTGCTCGTCGACGTCGTCGAACGGATCGTCGTCCCCGTCACCGCGCTGCCCGGCCCGGAGGCGGGCGAGCCGTGCGCGGACACCTTCGCCCTGGAGCCCCTCGGACGCGTCTTCATGACCTCGCTGCGGACCTGGGCACAGGCCGGACCGGACACGGCGGAAGGCATCGCCCGCTCCGTCATCGACTTCGCCGCGCAGTTCCTCACCGAGGACCACGAGGACGTCGCCGACACCCTGCGCCAGCTGGAGGCCGTCGGAGTGGGCCAGGCCCTCGATGCCCACCCCGCACCGGCCGGCACGCACCCGGTGCACCTGACCGCCGTGTAGGCGCACCCGATGCGCGCCACCACCGCACGACGCACCGCACCGCCCACTCGTGGTGCGTTCCATCGGCATCGCCGCACCGCACCGGGCGCGCCTCACGACCGGGCGGGCTCCCCTATCACACACCCCCTTGACCACGGCCTGATCGCCAGCCGAAAGGGGCTGTGTCAAGGGGAAGCGTCCTCGGTGGCGCACCTGGTCAAGGGGTCGGTCGGCGGTGGGCGCACCGGTGCGGTGCGGGACATCGGGTGCGGCGCACCGGGCGCGCGCGAGAGTGCCGGGCATCGTCGGGTGGGGCGCCACCGGATGCGGTGGCGGACATCGCGGTGCTTTCACGGTGGCGTCCATCGCCATCCAGCGCACCGGAGTGGAGTCCCCTCGGTGGATCCCATCGGGTGGAGTCCACTGAGCCTCCGCCAACCTGAAAATCGCTGGTCAGCAGGGCTGGTGTGACCGTGTTCCGGGGGTGCTCGTGTTGGTCGTGGGCGGGAGTCTGCAGAGAAGATCGTCCGTCAGCGGTTGACTTCGAGGTTCGTCAGGACGAGCAGGGCGCGCAGGAGTTGGGTGACGTGGGCGGGGTCGGTGCGGAGTTTTGCGAGGATTCGCCAGTTCTCGAGGTGGGCGAAGCCGTGCTCGACCGGCGCCCGTCCGACAGCGAGGACGCGGTTGGCTTCCTTCTGGCCGGGCGTGAACTTGTGGGTGCGGCTGGCGTGGAAGCCGGTGACGATCACGGGGTCGCGTACGTCGTTGTCCAGGCCGCGGAAGCCGAGGTCCGCGAGGGCGCCGAGGCCGGTGGCGCGCAGGTGGGCCAGGATGTGGTCGTGGCGGGCGGCCGGGCCGGGCGGCGGAGATCCAGATCAGGCGGCCCCTCTCGTCGGTGAGGGCGAGGAAGTGCAGGCCGTGGTGGCGGTGCCTGCCGGAGTAGTTTTTGCGGTCGGCCTTCCCCGTGCGGCGCTGGGTGGGGATGAGGGTGCCGTCAATCAGGACCACCTCCCCACCCTGCCGGACGATCTTCTTGAACGCGCGGTCCAAGCGCGGGGCCTGTGCGGCGAGCAGTCCGATCGCCTCGTCGCGCCAGCGCCGGACGGTGGACTCGGAGATGTTGTTGCCACCGGCCATGTCGGCCAGGCGCTGGTCGTGGCGCAGTACGGCCAGGACGATCACCGCGATCTTCCCGGGCGGCAGGATCCGCCACCGGGACCGGATAGCCTTCAGATGGCGCCGCAGCAGACCGGCGAGGTGGTTGACGGTGCGCGTGGACAGTGGCAGACGGCACCGGTAGACAACCGGGCAGGCGTGCTCTTCGGCTCTCTTCACACAGTGCCCAACGGCCGCCAGAGGCACCGTGGTTACGTTCGTGCTGCACCATTCCGGGCTGCTCTTGTCGGGCTCGCCCCGAGCGCCGATTCCAGTTAGCAGGTCCGTGGGGTGTCGCCACCCTGATCGGCCGAGTGAAGCAGTTCGATGACACGTTCCTCGTACCGGACGCGGGCCGGGGAGAAGTCGTACGGCATCTTGCCGATGGCCTCCACCACGCTCATCCTCGCCTCGCCTTCCTCCTCACCAGCGTGCTCGTCGTCCTGGTCCAGGAGGTCGTCGAGGGTCTCGTCCAGGCCGGATCGGTCGATGGTGGCTCCCAAGGCGGTCTCATGAGCACACCGCTGGGCAGCCAGGTCTTCGATGCCGGGGTCGTCGGGGGACATGGTGTCGTCCAGGGCCCCCTCGGCCTCGGCCAGGCGGTCTTCCTCGGCCCGCAGTTCGGGGTGGGTGGCCAGGGCGATGAACCGGTTGGCCTGGGCGGCGGCCCCCTCGGGGCCGAAGATACGCTCCGTGACCAGAAGGGTATCGAGATCGGCCGGGCGCAGGGATCCGGGCGGCAGATCGTGCAGGCGGCCACTGACCAGCGGTGAGAGCAGACCCAGGGGGCTGCCCGCCTCGCGGAGGCGGTGCACGGCGGCCTGCTGGGCTTCGATGGCAGCCGCCTTGGAGGCGAGGGATTCCTCCAGCCGGGCCAGGGACTGCTCGATGCCGGTGGCGCCCTCAAAGCTGGCCCGGATGTCATCCAGGGAGATACCCGCATCAGCCATCCTGCGGATCCACAGCAGGCGGATCATGTCGTCGTATCCGTAGCGGCGGCGGTCGTCGCTGCCGCGTTCGGGTTCGGCGAGGAGCCCGATGGCGTGGTAGTGGCGGATGGCGCGGGGTGTGGTCCCGGCGAACGCGGCGGCATCGCCGATCTTGACCCGGCGGGGAATCGTAGGAAAGTGCATGCGAGGGAACCTCTCAATGTTGTACTTGCCGCCTACTGGACCACGTGCCGCTACGGCACATGCAAACCCCACTGCCGCAGGCTCGCCCCGCGCTCCCGCACCATCAAGGGGCGTACGGATCGCTGCACGGGCAGAGAAAACGTCCCGGATGAGCAGGCTTGGGAACAGAACAGGGGTGGGGAATTCAGTCAATGACTGCCATCAGGGCGGCAGCGTCCCTGGTCACAGGCGAGTGGTGAACCGGCCGTCGGGCAGTTTCCGAAGCCAGCCGCGGTCGGCCAGCGCGCAACGGCTCCAGTCTGGCCCGCACGCTGACGTCCACCCCCAGCACCTCGCCGACCTGCCGAGCCATGACCGGCCCGGCAGCCTCCCGCACGACGGCCAGGATGCGCTGATAGTCCGGCGGGAGCATGGTCTCCTCCACGCCGGACGTGCGGTGCGGGAGCATCATCACCGCCCGGCCGCCCACCTGCCCGGGCGTCGGCCCGGCCGAGGCCCGCTCCTCGGCAAGCTGCTCGCTCATCCGCTCAAGAACCTTCTCAGCGACGGCGAGTTCGTCGCGCTCGGCCCGGACCTCCGCCAGATGCTTGGCCATCTGTTCTTCGAGCTCGTCCAGTTCCGCACGCCGCGCGGTGATCCGTTCCAGCAGCTCGGGATCCATACACCGGATCGTAGAAGGCCGTCCGCCCGCCGCGAGCAGGAACCGGCAAGCCGCCCGCTGACGGACGACCTACAGCGCAGACTCCCGCCCACGACCAGCACGAGCACCCCGGAACACGGTCGCACCAGCCCTGCTGGCCAGCGATTTTCAGGTTGGCGGAGGCTCACTGAGTGGAGTCCACCCGATGTCGGGCATCACCATTGGATGCAGAACATCGTGGGCTCCACACGGTGGACGATGCCCGGCATCGTCACCACAGCCAGGCGGTGGAGTGCCGCACCCGGGACAGGGCGCGGGCATCGCGGCGCGCGGCCGCGTTGCCGATCCGGTT
>NZ_LIRK01000028.1 GCF_001419765.1 Streptomyces torulosus | reverse complement strand
GGGGCCGTGGGCGGGCGAACGCTCCGGGCAGGAATGGGGCGGGAGTGGTGTGGAGGGGCAATGTCGTGCGGGAGTTCACTCGTGTGAGTGACGCTGGGCGTCGTGTTGCCCACAGCTGCGCCGTTCGTGCGGTCCGGCGGTGCCGGAACACTCGTACGGCCTGGCATCCTTGGACAGGTACGACGTAGCGAGACGTGCTACGCAGACCACGCAGAAGCGGCCTCGCGCGGTCCACCCTCGCCGCCGGATCCTTCTGTACGTTTCGTCGTGACCGTCCGACCCCGAACCAGGAGCCCCGGCCACGTGAGCCACGTGAGCAGCCACTCACCGCACGGCCAGTCGCCGCTGCGAACCGTGCAAGTGCTCGGCGGCGGCAGCGCGGTGAGCAGCGCGCATGTGCGGTCGCTGACCTCGGGACTCGTCGCCCGGGGCGTACGGGTCACCGTGTGCGCCCCCCACGAGACCGACGGCGTCCACGACTTCACCGGCGTCGGCGCCCGCCACGTCCATGTGCCCCGCCGCAGCGACCCCGCCTCCGTGGCCACCCTGCGCAACGCCTGCGCCGACGCCGACCTGGTCCACGCGCACGGCCTGCACGCCGGCTTCCGCGCCACCCTCGCGCTCGGCGGGCGGCGCACCCCGCTCGTGGTCACCTGGCACACCCGGTCCTACGCCGAGGGCGCGCGGGCCCATCTGCTGCGGCTGCTGGAGCGACGGGTCGCCAAGGCCGCCGCCGTGGTGCTCGGGACCTCCTCCGAACTCGTCGACCGCGCCCGCAGCCGGGGCGCCCGCGACGCCCGGCTCGCCGCCGTCTCCGTGCCCGCGCTCCGCCGGAACGGCGACGACGACACCGACCGGCACCGTTCCAAGACCCGGGCCGAACTCGGCGCGACCGACCGGCCGTTGCTCATGGCCGCCGACGCGCTCGACCGCCACCGGGGGTACGAGACGCTGCTCGACGCGGCCCGGGAATGGCGGGGCCTCGACCCCGAGCCGCTCGTCGTGATCGTGGGCGAGGGCCCGCAGTGGAGCACCCTCCAGCGGCGCATCGAGGACGAGGAGCTGCCCGTACGGCTCATCGGGCGGCGCGACGACATCGGCGAGCTGGTCGCGGCCGCCGACCTGGCGCTGCTGCCCGGCGGACCCGAGGCGCGCTCGGTCCTCGCCCAGGAAGCGCTCCACGCGCGCGTACCGCTCGTCGCGGCCTCCGCCGGGTCGGTGCCCGAACTCGTGGGCGACGCTGCCGCGCTCGTCCCGTTCGGGGACGCCGGGGCGTTCGCCGAGGCCGTGGCGCGCCTGCTGAAGGACCCCGCGCTCCAGGACGAACTGCGCGACAGGGGCACCCGGCAGGCCGCGACCTGGCCCACCGAGGACGAGACGGTGGCCCAGGTGCTCAGCGTCTACGACGAGTTGACCGACCTTCGGCCCCTCATGTGACGCCACACCCGCGTGCCTTGAGGTTGCCTCCTACGGCACGTGTCTGCGGGCTCTGAGCGCCAGGCTCAGGGCCAGGACCGTCTGCGGGTCGTCCAGGTCCGTGCCGAGCAGTTCGCCGATGCGGGCGAGGCGGTTGTAGAGGGTCTGCCGGTTCAGGTGCAGCTCGCGGGCCGTCTCCGCCTTGCGGCCCGCGTGGGCGAGATACGTCTGCAGGGTCGGCAGCAGCGGCGGCCGGGAGCGGCTGTCGTGGTCGAGGAGGGGGCCGAGCGCGCGGTCCACGAAGGCGGCCAGGTCGGGGTGGTCGCGCAGCCGCCACAGCAGCAGGTCGATGTCGAGCCGCCGGGCGTCGTACCAGGGGCGGTCGGCCAGCCCCTGCGCGGCCGTCGCCGTCTCCGCCGCGTGCCTGAGCCCCGCCGAGGCGGCCGCCCAGCCACCGGGCACCCCGACGACCACCACGGGCGGCCGTCCGCCCGGCCGCTGCAACCCGGCCCGCTCCACGCCGGCCCGCAGCGCCGCCGCGACCTTGTCCGCCACCGCCGGACGCTCCGCCTCCTCCCGCAGCCCCACCAGCAGCGGGACGCGGCCCTCGACCGGCCGTACCCCCAGCAGGACGGGGACACCCACCAGGGTCAGCTCCTCGCCGACCGCTCGGGCCAGCACCGCCCAGCCACCGCCCGGCGACAGGCCGTCGGCGAGCCGCATCACCACCGGCAGCAGGGGCCCGCCACCCGGTCGGAAGCCCAGCACACGAGCCTGGGCGGGGGCGTCCTCCGCCTCGATACGGCCCTCGGCGAGATCGGTGAGGAAGTCGCCGCGTCCGCGCGCCGCCAGCTCCTCCTCCTGCCGGGCCTGCATCAGGACGACGGCGAGGACGCCGGCCGCACGCTCGGCGGCCATCCGGTGCACCGGGGCCAAGGGAGCGACCACGGGCAGGAGGACCAGCCGGGCCCGTACCGAGCCCGTGCCCGGTCCGCCGCCCGGTACGTCGACGATGGTCGTCCCGGTCGGCGGCTCGTCCTGGTGCCGGTCGCGCAGCCCCTCCCACACCTGGAGCGGATCGGTGTCGGCGGGCCCGGCCCCGGCGGCGTACAGGAGTTGGCCGTCGGCGGTCTCCAGGAAGACCGGGTTGCCGCTGAAGTCGGCCAGGATGCCGAGGACCTGGGGGACCCCACCGCCGCCGAGCAGCGCCTCGGTGCAGCGCCGGTGGACCTCCTCGGCCTGCTGGAGGAGGGCGTAGTGGCCGTTGACGATCTCGGTGTGGATCTCCTCGGTGACCGTCACGAACGCCACCTCGCGGTGCAGTTGGACCAGGGGGAGACCGGCCGAGCGCGCGGTCTCCACCAGGGCCGGGGGTAGGCGTGTGAACCGCGTGCCCAGCTCGACGACGAGCGCTGCGATACCGCGCTCGGCCAGCGTCCGTACAAACGCCCGCTGGTCGGCGGGGCGCGTACCGAGCCCGTAGCCGGTGGTCAGCAGCAGCTCGCCGCCCTTGAGGAGGGAGGCGATGTTGGGGACCTCGCCCGCGTGGACCCAGCGCACGGTCCGCTCCAGCCGGTCGGCGCCGGCCAGGATCTCCGGCAGCCCGCCGCGCAGCCCGGGCAGCTCCAGCGCCCGCCGCACGGTGATACCGCCCTGTGCCTCACGACCGTCGGCGGGTACGCGGCTGTCACGGGTGTCCATGGACCGGACGGTACCCGCGCGCGGGCCGACCGGGCATCTTCGCGCCGGGAGCCGCTCGCGGAAGCGCCCGGCGGGGGAGCGCTCAGTGGCCGGTGGAGGCGCGCTCAAGGGGCGGTGGAGGCGCGCTCACATGCCCGGGGAAGCGCGCTCAGTGGGCGGCGGGCCGGCCCTTCGGGTCGCGCGGCGGGATGTTGTGGTTGAAGCGGAACACGTTGTCGGGGTCGTACTCGGCCTTCACCGCCATCAGCCGCCGGGCGTTGTCGGCGCCCAGGCCCGCCAGGACCCGGCCCTCGCCCTCGTCGCCGATGAAGTTCAGATAGACCGCGCCGGTGCTCCACGGCCGGACGTGCTCGCGGACGTCCCGTACCCACTGGATGGCCCGCTCGTCGTCCGCCGGGTCCTCCCAGACGCCGAAGGGGTGCACGGCCCACGGCGCGTCCCGGTACGGCACCGGGTACTCGGCGGGGCCGTCGGCGACCGCGCCGCCGTACGGGAAGAGGATGTGCTGCGAGTTGGTCGGCACGGGCATCGACCGGGCCTCGGCGCAGAAGACGTCGACCACCTCGTCCGGCAGACCGGCCAGGTACTCCGCCGACCAGTAGTTCCGCAGGCCCGGCGGATCGTCGATCATGCACTGCACGTCCGCGTACGGCATCGCGCCGACCACCTCGGCCTCGTGCGGCAGCGCCAGCAGCGGCTGGGCGATCTTGCGCATGTCGTCCTCGGTGCCGGCGTAGGTCAGGAGCATCCCGCACACGAGCCGGCCCACCATGTGCTCGGGGACGAACTCCTCGGGCGGGCCGGTGAAGTACAGGACGCCCCCGCCGGCCTCGCGCGGGCCGTTCTCGAGGACCTCGCGGTAGACGCGGACGGCCTCCTGGCCGTGCTCCGGTTCGTACAGCAGCAGGGCGATCGCGAAGGCGGGCAGTTCGTGCAGACGCAGGGTGAGGGCGGTGGCGACGCCGAAGTTGCCGCCGCCGCCGTGCAGGGCCCAGAACAGCTCCGGGTTCTCCTCGGCGGTCGCGTGGACCGCGCGGCCGTCGGCGGTCACCAGTTCCACGCCGAGGAGGTTGTCGACGGCGAGGCCGAAGGCCCGTTCCAGCCAGCCGCTGCCGCCGCCGAGGACGAAGCCGCCGACGCCGGTGGTGGAGGCCCGGCCGCCGGTGGTGGCGAGACCGTACGGCTCGGTGGCGCGGTCGAGGTGGCTCATGGTGGCGCCGCCCTCGACACGGACGCTGCGCGCGGCGGGGTCGACCGTGACCGAGTGCATCCGGCGCAGGTCGATGACCAGGCCGTTGTCGTTGAGGGCCGATCCGGCCACGCTGTGGCCGCCGCCGCGCACCGCGATGTTGAGGTCGAGGTCACGGCCGAAGCGCACGGCCCGTACGACATCGGTCGGGTTCTCGCACTGGGCGATCACCGCCGGACGCCGGTCGATCATCCCGTTGAACACCGTCCGGGCGTCGTCGTACCCGGGGTCCCCCGGGGCGAGTACCTCGCCGGTCAGATCCTCGCGGAGTTCGGTCAGCGCCGTGTGGGCCTTGGAAAGGGGAGCCATGACCGGCCCCTTTCAGCCAGGAGACAGGACTTCCTCCAGGCTAGGCGGGTAAGGCGGATCGGTCCTGTTCGAACCCGGGGGCGCCCACAGGGTGGACGCGAGCCCTTCGGACCAGGCGCAAGCGCTTGCTGCGTGCGCCTGATCGTGCGCTGATCCGCCGCCGTGCGCGGCGGATCGGGGGCGTGCGTCAGCCGCCGTACGCCCCCGATGCGGTCAGGCGGAGGGCCGTGTCGATGAGGGGGACATGGCTGAACGCCTGGGGGAAGTTGCCGACCTGACGCTTCAGCTCCGGGTCCCACTCCTCGGCCAGGAGGCCCAGGTCGTTGCGGAGCGACAGCAGCTTCTCGAACAGCTTGCGGGCCTCGTCGACGCGGCCGATCATCGCCAGGTCGTCCGCCATCCAGAACGAGCAGGCGAGGAACGCGCCCTCGTCGCCCGGCAGCCCGTCCACGCCCTCGTCCTCACCGGCGGTCGGGTAGCGCAGGATGAAGCCGTCCGGGGTCGACAGCTCCCGCTGGATCGCCTCGATGGTGCCGATGACGCGCTTGTCGTCCGGCGGCAGGAAGCCCATCTGCGGGATCAGCAGCAGCGACGCGTCCAGCTCCTTCGAGCCGTACGACTGCGTGAAGGTGTTGCGCTCCTTGTCGTAGCCCTTCTCACACACGTCCCGGTGGATGTCGTCGCGCAGCTCGCGCCACTTCTCCAGCGGGCCGTCCGCGTCACCGGACTCGATGAGCTTGATCGTGCGGTCCACCGCGACCCAGGCCATGACCTTGGAGTGCACGAAGTGGCGTCGCGGCCCGCGGACCTCCCAGATGCCCTCGTCGGGCTCGTCCCAGTGGTCCTCCAGGTAGCGGATCAGCTTCAGCTGGAGCAGGGAGGCGTAGTCGTTGCGGGCCAGACCCGTCATGTGGGCCAGGTGCAGGGCCTCGGTGACCTCGCCGTACACGTCCAGCTGGAGCTGGTGCGCGGCGCCGTTGCCGACCCGGACGGGCGCGGAGTTCTCGTAGCCGGGGAGCCACTCCAGCTCCGCCTCGCCCAGCTCCCGCTCACCGGCGATGCCGTACATGATCTGCAGGTTCTCCGGGTCGCCGGCGACCGCCCGCAGCAGCCACTCGCGCCAGGCGCGGGCCTCGTCCCGGTACCCGGTGCGCAGCAGCGAGGAGAGGGTGATCGCCGCGTCGCGCAGCCAGGTGTAGCGGTAGTCCCAGTTGCGGACGCCGCCGATGTGCTCGGGGAGGGAGGTCGTCGGCGCGGCGACGATGCCGCCGGTCGGGGCGTACGTCAGGGCCTTCAGCGTGATCAGCGAGCGGACCACCGCCTCGCGGTACGGGCCGTGGTACGTGCAGTGCTCCACCCACTCCCGCCAGAACTCCTCCGTGGCCTGCAGCGACGGCTCGGGCTCGGGCAGCGGCGGCGGCTCCTTGTGAGAAGGCTGCCAGGAGATGGTGAAGGCGATGCGGTCGCCCGGGGTCACCGTGAAGTCGGAGTAGGTCGTCAGCGCCTTGCCGTAGGTCTCGCACTCGGTGTCGAACCACACAGAATCCGGGCCGGCGACGGCCACCGTCCGCCCCTCGTGCTTGTGCACCCAGGGCACGACCCGGCCGTACGAGAAGCGCATCCGCAGCGCCGAGCGCATCGGGACGCGGCCGCTGACGCCCTCGACGATCCGGATCAGCTGGGGGGCGCCGTCACGGGGCGGCATGAAGTCGGTCACACGGACCGTGCCGCGTGGGGTGTCCCACTCGGATTCCAGGATCAGCGAGTCGCCGCGGTACCGGCGGCGGGACGCCGTCGGCGGCTCGGCGTCGGCCGCGTGGGCGGGGCCCAGACGCCAGAAACCGTGCTCCTCGGTGCCGAGAAGGCCCGCGAAGACGGCATGGGAATCGAAGCGGGGCAGGCACAGCCAGTCGACCGTCCCGTCCCGGCAGACCAGGGCAGCGGTCTGCATGTCTCCGATGAGTGCGTAGTCTTCGATGCGCCCGGCCACGTGCAACTCCAGTCGAACGGCCACGTCGCCCCCCGAGGGGCGGTCGCTGTGCGGTGTGCGGTCAAGGGACCCGAGGGATCGACAAAGGATCGGTGCTTCCAGAGTGATCCAAGGGGCGGTGTCATGCGATGTCGCTCAACGATCCTCAACGCATATGAGGCCATCGTTGCTCAACGAACTGACGAGCTCGCATGTTTCCGGAGACGGGCGGGGGTGGTGCCGTTTCCCCGGCCGGGCTCGGCAGCGAGTGTCCGAAGAGGATACGACGCACCGGGGGGCTGCGCGTGCCGCTCCAGGCAACACGAGTGGGCCGAACGAGTGAGCCAGGGGTGACCCGCGGCCGGTATTCGCCGACTGTCGTACGAAGTCCGTGGCGGCCCGTGCGCGGAGCGTGGCCGGAAGCGATCGTGGCCGGTCGCTGATACCCTGGTAGCCCGTGGACCGGTGGGCGCCCCGACTCGCAAGGGACCCCCGAACCGCAGCGACGGCACCCCCCGACGACCCGATCGGGCGGCGGCCGACCCGCACCCAGAACCGCGACCACGGGAGCCCCCTCTTGGCCATGCCGCCCGCTGCTTTCCGAAACAGCACCACGACGACCAAGCACATCTTCGTCACCGGGGGTGTCGCCTCCTCGCTCGGCAAGGGTCTGACCGCCTCCAGCCTCGGCATGCTGCTCAAGGCCCGCGGCCTGCGCGTGGTGATGCAGAAGCTCGACCCGTACTTGAACGTCGACCCGGGCACGATGAACCCCTTCCAGCACGGTGAGGTCTTCGTCACCAACGACGGCGCCGAGACCGACCTGGACATCGGACACTACGAGCGCTTCCTCGACCGTGACTTGGACGGCTCTGCCAATGTCACTACAGGCCAGGTCTACAACACCGTCATCGCCAAGGAGCGGCGCGGCGAGTACCTGGGCGACACCGTGCAGGTCATCCCGCACATCACCAACGAGATCAAGCACCGCATCCGGCGCATGGCGTCCGACGAGGTCGACGTCGTCATCACGGAGGTCGGCGGCACGGTCGGCGACATCGAGTCGCTGCCGTTCCTGGAGACCGTCCGCCAGGTCCGCCACGAGGTCGGCCGTGACAACGTCTTCGTCGTCCACATCTCGCTCCTGCCGTACATCGGCCCCTCCGGGGAGCTGAAGACGAAGCCGACGCAGCACTCGGTTGCGGCGCTGCGCAACATCGGTATTCAGCCAGATGCGATCGTGCTGCGCTGCGACCGCGAGGTGCCCGCCGCGATCAAGCGGAAGATCTCCCTCATGTGCGACGTCGACGAGGCCGCCGTCGTCGCCTGTCCCGACGCCCGCTCGATCTACGACATCCCGAAGACCGTGCACGGCGAGGGCCTCGACGCCTATGTCGTCCGCAAGCTGGACCTGCCGTTCCGCGACGTGGACTGGACGACCTGGGACGACCTGCTCGACCGCGTCCACAACCCGCAGCACGAGATCAACCTCGCGCTCGTCGGCAAGTACATCGACCTGCCCGACGCCTACCTCTCGGTCACCGAGGCGCTGCGCGCGGGCGGCTTCGCCAACAAGGCCCGGGTGAAGATCAAGTGGGTCACCTCCGACGACTGCAAGACCCCGGCCGGCGCCGCGGCGCAGCTCGCCGACGTCGACGCCATCTGCATCCCCGGCGGCTTCGGCGACCGCGGTGTCTCCGGCAAGGTCGGCGCCATCCAGTACGCCCGCGAGAACCGCATCCCGCTGCTGGGCCTCTGCCTCGGTCTGCAGTGCATCGTCATCGAGGCCGCGCGCAACCTCGCCGACATCCCGGACGCCAACTCCACCGAGTTCGACTCCGCCACCGCCCACCCGGTGATCTCCACCATGGCCGAGCAGCTCGACATCGTCGCCGGTGAGGGCGACATGGGCGGCACGATGCGCCTGGGCATGTACCCGGCCAAGCTCGCCGAGGGCTCGATCGTGCGCGAGGTGTACGACGGCAAGGAGTACGTCGAGGAGCGGCACCGCCACCGCTACGAGGTGAACAACGCCTACCGCGCGGAACTGGAGAAGAAGGCGGGTCTGCAGTTCACCGGCACCTCGCCCGACGGCAAGCTCGTCGAGTACGTCGAGTACCCGCGCGAGGTCCACCCCTACCTGGTCGCGACGCAGGCGCACCCCGAGCTGCGCTCCCGTCCGACCCGCCCGCACCCGCTCTTCGCGGGTCTGGTCAAGGCCGCCGTGGAGCGGAAGACCGCGGGAAAGTGACAGCAAGTCGCGGCTGGTGACGGCCAGTTGCGCGACGCAGGAGTTGTACGGTGACCGGGGTGCGTCTCTTTCGGGAGGTGCGCCCCGGTTTCATGGCACGTGTGGGAGGACGAGTCGACATGACGATCAAGGACACCGCCGAGGAGTGGGAGGTCCGGGCGAGCGAGACGCCGTTCACCGGCAACAAGACCTCCGTGCGCACCGACGACGTGGTCATGCCCGACGGCTCGGTGGTCCGGCGGGACTACCAGGTCCACCCCGGTTCCGTCGCCGTTCTCGCCCTCGACGACCAGGACCGCGTGCTGGTGCTCCGCCAGTACCGCCACCCCGTGCGCCAGAAGCTGTGGGAGATCCCGGCGGGCCTGCTGGACGTGCCGGGCGAGAACCCGCTGCACGCCGCCCAGCGCGAGCTCTACGAGGAGGCGCACGTCAAGGCGGAGGACTGGCGGGTGCTGACCGACGTCTACACCACCCCCGGCGGCTGTGACGAGGCCGTCCGCATCTTCCTCGCCCGCGACCTCTCCGAGGCCGACGGACGGCGCTTCGAGGTGGAGGACGAGGAGGCCGACATGGAGTTGGCCCGGGTGCCCCTCGACGAGCTGGTCCGGGGTGTGCTCGCCGGGGAGCTGCACAACAACTGCCTGGTGGTGGGCGCGCTGTCGCTGGTGGCGGCGCGCAGCGGCGACGGGGTGGACGCGCTGCGTCCGGCCGAGGCGCCGTGGCCCGCGCGCCCGTTCGAGTCGTAGGGGTCGGTCCCTCGACGGTGGCAGTCGTACGATCTTCTGATCCGATCGAGGGATCTGCCCGCCCCGCTCCGCCGAGATCGTCGCAGAGCGTGAACTAGGCTCGGGAAACGCCCGAACCGGAGTCCCGGCGGGCTGGCTCGTGCGGTGGGACGGGAGTGTGGCCCGTGGCGGATCAGGCGGTGGACACCGGGGGAGCCCCGGCGTCCGGAACAGGGCGGCCCCCGGCTGTCGAGGCCGCCCCCACGGACAGTCAGTTCCTCGGCAGGACACGGGAGTTGAAGGAGCTGCGGGCCGACATCGACCGCGCCGGGCTCAACACCCTCGCCGGCCGCAAGGCACCGCACGCGCGCGTGCTGCTCATCGCCGGCCGGCCCGGCTTCGGCCGCACGGCGCTCGCCGAGGAACTCGTCCGGCAGATCGCCCACGGTTACCCCGACGGGGTGCTGCGGGTTCGTCTCGCCGAGCCGGACGGCACCCGCGTCCCGGTCGAGCGGGCCGCCGGTCATCTGCTCGGCGGACTCGGTCTCCCGGTCCCTGCCGGGGCCGACGAGGACGACCTCAGCGAGGCGCTCCGGGATGCGCTGGCGGACCGCCGGGTGGTGCTGCTGCTGGACGACGCGGTCGACGCCGAGCAGGTGGACGCGCTGCTGCCGGACACACCCGACTCGCTGGTCGTCGCGGTCTCCGGGGGGCCGCTGACGGGCATCTCCGACGTCCGCCCGTGCACCCTGGGCGGACTGGACACCAAGTCCGCGGTGGCCCTGCTGGAACGCTTCACCGGCTCGGTGCGCATCACCGTCGACCCGCGCTCCGCCGAGATCCTCGCCGAGGTGTGCGCCGCCCAGCCCGCCGCGCTGCGGCTCGCCGGGGGATGGCTCGCCGCCCGGCCCACCGCAGCCGTCTCCGACCTGGCCAAACAACTGCGCGCCGAGGACGACGAGGGCCCGGTCCTCGCCAGGGTCTTCCGGCTCTCGTACACGGCGCTGCCGGGCACCGCCGCCCGGATACTGCGCCTGCTCGCCCTCGCCCCGGCCGGCCTGGTCGACCCGCACATCGCCTCCGGGCTCGCCGGCTGCTCGGTCGACGCGGCCCGCACCGCGCTGGACGACTTCGTGGCCCTGGGGTTCCTGCACCGGGCCGACTCGGCGATGCCCCAGTACGAGGTCCCCGGCTGCCTCCAGCCGCTGCTGCGCGCCGCCGCCGAGAGCCAGGAGAAGCCTGGCGAGCTCCAGCTGGCCCGTGCACGGATGCTGGAGCGGACGGTACGGCTGCTCCAGTCCTGCCGGGCCATCACCGAGACCGACAGCCCGCTCGCTCGCGAGAAGCTCCTGGAGATGCCCAAGGCGCTGCGGTTCCCGAGCCCCCGGGCCGCCGAGGAGTGGCTGCGGGTCCGCCGGCCCGCGCTGCTCGCCGCCGCCCGGCTCGCCGTCGCCGACGGCCAGCTGGACACCCTCGCCCGACGGCTGATGTCCCAGCTCGTCCGGGCGCTGGTGGCGCACTTCGGCACCCAGGCCGTGGCCGCCGACCTGTACGGCGTGCACCGGCTCGTCCTCGATGTCGCCGAGCGCCGGGACCTGCCCCGCGAGAAGGCGGCGGCCCTGCTGAACCTGGGGGACCTGGACGCCCGCACCGGCCGGACGAAGGCGGCGCTGGCCCGCTACCGGGCCGCCCTCGACGCCGGTCGGCAGGCGAACGACCCCTATGCGACCGGCCGCGCGATGGAATCCGTAGGCGGCGCCCATCAGGAGCTGGAGGACTACGAACGGGCCGCCGACTGGTACGGCAGGGCGCTCGCCCAGCGGCTCGCCCGCGACGAGCGCGAGGACGCCGCCCGGCTGTACGGCCGTATCGCCACCGCGTACACCTACGCCGGCCGCTACGGCGAGGCGCTGCGCAACTGGAGCTCGGCCCTCACCGGCCACCGCAGACTCGGTGATGTGGGCGCCCAGGCGAGGGTGTTGAGCGAGATGGCCCGCGTCCAGGAGTACGCGGGGCGTCCCGAGGAGGCACTGTCCACCTGCCAGGAGGCCGTGGAGTGGGCGCGGCGCGCCGGGGACGTCCGGTTGCAGGCCGCGCTCCAGATCCGGCTCGGCGACACCCTGGAACGGCTCGGCGACCCGGCGGCGGCCCGGCTGCACCGGGGGGCCGCCGAGCGGCTGCTCGACGGCGAGAACACGCCACCCGAAACCGGTGGGACCGGCGAGACGGAGCCGGAACACGGCCCTAACGCCTACGAAATCCGTAGTGCATCCGCGAAAGATTGATGCATTGAAAGGCTAGACAGCGGGGATACCTTCATTAGACTGGCTGCGCCGCCGGTTCTCCTGCGGTGTCTCCCGGTGCGCTCCGATGCGTACGGGTATGTCCTGCATCGTGCGGGCATGTACCGATTGTGCGTGCGCGCCCCCACACCCCTCCGATCCAAGGACCGTGATCGACGTGAAGGTCGGCATCCCCCGCGAGGTCAAGAACAACGAGTTCCGAGTGGCGATCACCCCGGCCGGTGTGCATGAGCTGGTGCGCCACGGCCACCAGGTCGTCGTCGAAGAGGGCGCCGGTGTCGGTTCGTCGATCCCGGACGCCGAGTACGTCGCCGCCGGCGCCCAGATCCTGGCCACGGCCGACGAGGTGTGGGCCGCCGCCGACCTGCTGCTCAAGGTCAAGGAGCCCATCGCCGAGGAGTACCACCGCCTCCGCAAGGACCAGACCCTCTTCACCTATCTGCACCTGGCCGCGTCCAAGGAATGCACCGACGCGCTCGTCGAGTCGGGCACCACCGCGATCGCCTACGAGACCGTCGAACTGCCGAACCGCGCGCTGCCGCTGCTCGCCCCCATGTCCGAGGTCGCGGGCCGCCTCGCGCCCCAGGTCGGCGCCTACCACCTGATGCGGGCCAACGGCGGCCGCGGTGTGCTCCCCGGCGGTGTGCCGGGCGTGCTCGCCGGACGGGCCGTGGTGATCGGCGGCGGTGTCTCCGGCTGGAACGCCGCACAGATCGCCATCGGCATGGGCTTCCACGTGACCCTGCTCGACAAGGACATCAACAAGCTCAAGGAAGCCGACAAGATCTTCGGCACGAAGATCCAGACCGTCGTCTCCAACGCCTTCGAACTGGAGAAGGCGTGCCTGGAGGCCGACCTCGTCATCGGCGCCGTCCTCATCCCGGGCGCCAAGGCGCCGAAGCTGGTCACCAACGAGCTGGTGTCGCGGATGAAGCCCGGAAGTGTCCTTGTCGACATCGCGATCGACCAGGGCGGCTGCTTCGAGGACTCGCGGCCCACCACGCACGCCGAACCGACCTTCCAGGTCCACGAGTCGGTCTTCTACTGCGTCGCCAACATGCCCGGCGCGGTGCCCAACACCTCCACCTACGCGCTGACCAACGCCACGCTGCCGTACATCGTGGAACTCGCCGACCACGGCTGGGTCGAGGCGCTGCGCCGCGACCCCGCGCTGGCCAAGGGCCTCAACACCCATGACGGGGCGGTCGTTTACCGCGAGGTCGCGGAGGCGCACGGACTGGAGCACACCGAACTGGCCTCGCTCCTCGGCTGACCGAAGGGCTGTCGACGGGCTGCTTTGAGTCACCTTTCAGTAAAAGGCGATACGTCAACACAGGTCGTCAACAGCGGTTTCCCGGCCGGATCTTGCCCGACAAGGTCCGGCCGGATGTGTGTATGGTCACTTTGCGACACTCGCGCAACTCGCCTCGAACGTAACCCTTCGGATGTTTCACGCACCGGTGAAACCTGCTGTGCGACGGCCCTACGCCCTTGACAGCCGCATGTTTCATTGCCGACACATCGGGCCGGGTCCGGCGGATTGTGTTGCTGCGGACCGCCGACACGCCATAGAGTCGCCAACCGTCGGCATGGTGCCACGCTGACCTATCTAGAAGTTTCCTGGTCACCAAGGAGGTAAGACGACTTGTGAATGAGTCGACATTTACTCCCGGGGGTGGTCAACCAGGAATGCCTGCGCGGGTCTCGGGACCCACGGGGTTCGCGGCTGTCGGCTCCGTCGCAGTCCGCACCTTCGCAGCCCACCAGGGTCACCAGTCCTCAGGGGTGACTCAGCCAGCACACCAGAGCATGGATGGCCAACACGTGAACGCCATGGCCGGCGACGGAAGTGGCGGGGTCCACAACCACTTCGCCGACTACGACGAGTTGCCCGACGGGCACTTCTACGACCCCGACGCCGAGTACGAGCCCGATCCGGAGTACGCGGCGACGCTCGCGCCCGACGCGGCCCGTCAGCGCCGCGAGCGCATCGGCCCGACCGGGCGCCCGCTGCCGTACTTCCCGATCCCGGGCCCGCTGACCGACCACGGCCCCGCGACGATCATCGCGATGTGCAACCAGAAGGGCGGCGTCGGCAAGACCACGTCGACCATCAACCTGGGTGCCGCGCTCGCGGAGTACGGACGCCGCGTCCTCCTCGTCGACTTCGACCCGCAGGGCGCCCTCTCGGTCGGCCTCGGGGTGAACCCGATGGAGCTCGACCTCACGGTCTACAACCTGCTCATGGAGCGGGGCATGTCGGCCGACGAGGTCCTGCTGAAGACCGCGGTCCCGAACATGGACCTGCTGCCGAGCAACATCGACCTCTCGGCGGCCGAGGTCCAGCTCGTCTCCGAGGTCGCGCGCGAGTCCACGCTCCAGAGGGCGCTGAAGCCGCTGATGGCCGACTACGACTACATCGTCATCGACTGTCAGCCCTCGCTCGGCCTGCTCACCGTGAACGCCCTGACGGCCGCGCACAAGGTCATCGTGCCGCTGGAGTGCGAGTTCTTCGCGCTGCGCGGTGTCGCGCTGCTGACGGAGACCATCGAGAAGGTCCAGGAGCGGCTCAACCCCGAGCTGGAGCTCGACGGCATCCTCGCCACCATGTACGACTCCCGCACGGTGCACAGCCGTGAGGTGCTCGCGCGGGTCGTCGAGGCGTTCGACGACCACGTCTACCACACGGTCATCGGGCGCACGGTCCGCTTCCCGGAGACCACGGTCGCCGGTGAGCCGATCACCACGTACGCCTCCAACTCCGTCGGTGCCGCCGCCTACCGCCAGCTCGCCAGGGAGGTGCTCGCCCGGTGTCACGCCGAGTGAGTCTGCCGGGGGCCGACGAACTCTTCCGTACGACAGGGGGAATGGCGCTTCAGCCGTCCACTCCCCGACGGGGGGCCAACGGAGAAGCCCGTGTGCCCGCTCCCGCCGGGGAGAGCGACGTCGGCGCCGTGGAGGACGCGCCGCCGTCGGTGCCCGTGCAGGGCGGCGACGGCGAGGGGTCCGAGCATGTGGCCGCGGACGCCGAGTCCGACGAGCAGCCGCGCAGCCGGTCCGCCGCCGCGGGGGCCGAGCGGGCCGCCGCCGGGCGCCAGCCGAAGCCGCAGGAAGGTTCTGCCGCGCCGGGCGCGGCCGCCGGGGCCGCGCCGCGCAAGCGGGGGCGGGCCGCCGGGCGCCGGCCCAGTGGGCGTGAGCGGCACGACGAGAAGATCACCGTGTATGTGTCCGCCGAGGAGCTGATGGACCTCGAACACGCGCGGCTGGTGCTGCGCGGGGAGCACGGGCTGGCCGTCGACCGCGGGCGGATCGTCCGGGAGGCCGTCGCCGTGGTGCTGGCGGATCTGGAGTCCCGCGGGGACGCGAGCATCCTCGTACGACGGCTGCGGGGGCGGTAGGAGTAGCCTGCGGGGGCTATGACCTCGTATGACCCCTCGTCGTCGGCGGCGCCCCCCGGCGGTCCCGCCGGCCGTCGGCGTGCGCTGGGGAGAGGGCCGGTGGCTCCGCCGGTCGAGCCGGAGGCGGACGGCGAGCCGTCGGCCGAGGAGCGTGCTCCGGCCGAGGCCGGTGGGGCGTCGTGCCCACCCGTTCCGCCCTGCGGAACGACTGCCCACAACGCTGACGGCGGTGAACGGACCACGTCCGCTGCCGTGCCTGCCGAAGCGGCGCGAGCGGCGCGTGAGGAAGGGACCCGGGCCGGGGCGGGATCGGACGCCGACGGGTCCCGGGCGGTGGCCGGTGCGGGCACCCCGCAGGTGGACGAGAGTCCTACGGCCACCGGTGACGTCGGGGATCAGGGCCCCGGCTCTTCGGACGGGGGCGGCGACGGCGGGGTCTTCAAGGTGCGGCTCGCCAACTTCGAGGGGCCGTTCGATCTGCTGTTGCAGTTGATCTCGAAGCACAAGCTGGATGTCACCGAGGTCGCGCTGTCCAAGGTCACCGACGAGTTCATGGCGCACATCCGCGGTATGGGGCCGGACTGGGACCTCGACGAGACGACCGAGTTCCTCGTCGTCGCCGCGACGCTGCTCGATCTGAAGGCGGCCCGGCTGCTGCCCTCCGCCGAGGTGGAGGACGAGGGCGACCTCGCGCTCCTCGAAGCCCGTGACCTGCTGTTCGCCCGCCTGCTGCAGTACCGGGCGTACAAGCAGATCGCGGAGATCTTCAACGGACGGCTGGAGGAGGAGGCCCGGCGCTACCCCCGTACCGTCGGCCTCGAGCCGCAGCACGCGGAGCTGCTGCCCGAGGTGGTCATCAGCATCGGGGCGGAAGGATTCGCCAGGCTGGCCGTGAAGGCCATGCAGCCGAAGCCCAAGCCCCAGGTGTACGTCGACCACATCCACGCGCCCCTCGTCAGCGTCCAGGAGCAGGCCGGGATCGTCGTCGCGCGGCTGCGGGAGCTGGGGGAGGCCAGCTTCCGCGTGCTCGTCGAGGACACCGACGACACCCTGACCGTCGTGGCCCGGTTCCTGGCGCTGCTGGAGCTGTACCGGGAGAAGGCCGTGGCCCTGGACCAGGAGACCGCCCTCGGCGACCTGATCGTCCGCTGGACGGGCGGGGACGGCGACGCGGAACCCGTGGTCACGGACGAGTTCGACCGGCCGCCCGAGCCCCCCAAGGAGGAGAAGGCGTGAGCGAGGAGACGACCGAGGTGACCGTGGGGTCCGGGGGGCCGCGTACCGTCGCCGACCTCGACCTCAAGCCCGCTCTGGAGGCCGTCCTCATGGTCGTGGACGAGCCCGCGACGGAGGAGCACCTGAGCAAGATCCTGGAGCGGCCGAAGCGGCAGATCGCCAAGGCGCTGCGGGAACTGGCCGACGACTACACCGCGCAGGGGCGCGGGTTCGAGCTGCGGCTGATCGCCGGGGGGTGGCGGTTCTACACCCGCCCCGTGTACGCGGCCGCCGTGGAGCGGTTCGTGTTGGACGGGCAGCAGGCCCGGCTCACGCAGGCCGCGCTGGAGACGCTGGCCGTGGTGGCGTACCGCCAGCCGGTCAGCCGCAGCCGCGTCTCCGCGGTGCGCGGGGTCAACTGTGACGGGGTCATGCGGACCCTGCTCCAGCGCGGGTTGGTGGAGGAGGCGGGCACGGAACCCGAATCAGGTGCGATCCTGTACAGGACGACGAACTACTTCCTGGAGCGGATGGGCCTGCGCGGCCTGGACGAGCTACCGGAACTGGCGCCCTTCCTCCCGGAGGCCGAGGCGATCGAGGCCGAGACCCAGGAAGCCGTACCGTCGTTCGATCCGGATGCCCCGGACGCGGACGACGGACCCACGTCGGCCATGACTGACACGACGACGACGGAACTTTGATGCGAAGCAGTGGTAGCGGCAAGAGCGGCGGGCGCGGTAACCACCGCGGTGCCGGCAACAACAGGGACCAGAAGCAGGGCGGCCAGGGCCGTCCCCGCAAGCCCCGCCCCGAGGAGCGCCGCTACGACGTGGGCCCCGGCGGGACGCAGGACGGCCCGAAGTCCGGGCGGGGCGCCTCCGCGCGCGGCGGCGCCAAGGGCGGCCCCAAGCAGGCGCAGCAGCCCCGCGGGCGCGGTCGTTCGGCCCCGGCGACCTCGCGCGAGTACGACGCGCGCGCCGAGGAGCGCAACCGGGAGCGGTACGCGGGCAAGAAGGACGTCAAGCTGCCCAAGACCTTCCCGGGCGCCGAGCAGGAGGGCGAGCGGCTGCAGAAGGTGCTCGCCCGCGCCGGCTACGGCTCCCGGCGCGCCTGCGAGGAGCTGATCGAGCAGGCCCGCGTCGAGGTCAACGGCGAGATCGTCACCGAGCAGGGCCGTCGCGTCGACCCGGAGAAGGACGAGGTCAAGGTCGACGGTCTGACCGTGGCGACCCAGTCGTACCAGTTCTTCTCCCTCAACAAGCCCGCCGGGGTCGTGTCCACCATGGAGGACCCGGAGGGCCGGCAGTGCCTCGGTGACTACGTGACCAACCGGGAGACCCGGCTGTTCCACGTGGGCCGCCTGGACACCGAGACCGAGGGTGTCATCCTGCTCACCAACCACGGCGAGCTGGCGCACCGGCTGACGCACCCCAAGTACGGCGTGAAGAAGACCTACGTCGCGCACATCGTCGGCCCGATCCCGCGCGACCTGGGCAAGCGGCTCAAGGACGGCATCCAGCTGGAGGACGGGTACGCGCGCGCCGACCACTTCCGGGTCGTCGAGCAGACCGGCAAGAACTACCTCGTCGAGGTCACCCTCCACGAGGGGCGCAAGCACATCGTGCGCCGGATGCTGGCCGAGGCCGGCTTCCCCGTCGACAAGCTGGTCCGCACCGCCTTCGGGCCGATCACCCTCGGCGACCAGAAGTCGGGCTGGCTGCGCCGCCTGTCGAACACCGAGGTCGGGATGCTGATGGGGGAGGTCGACCTCTAGGTCTCCCGGAGTTCAGCGGTGGGCCGGTCCCGGGTCTGTGCCCGGGGGCGGCCCTTTGCCGTTTCCGGCCCCGCTCTTGGCGTTCCTTTCCCCGTAAAAGGGTTGTGCGCCCACCCCCGCGCATTTATAGTCGGGATGACTATTAGTCAGGGTGACCATAAAGGGGGCGACGGACATGACCTCACCCGAGGGCTACGACAAGTACGCCTTCGAGCCCTTCGCCGTCACCGTCGACCTCGCCGTCCTCACCCTCCGCGCGGGCACCCTCCAGGTGCTGCTCGTCGAGCGCGGCCAGGAGCCCTACGCCGGGCGCTGGGCGCTGCCCGGCGGGTTCGTGCTGCCGGACGAGTCGGCCGAGGAGGCCGCCTGGCGGGAGCTCGCGGAGGAGACCGGTGTCACGGACGCCTCGGGGCTCCACCTGGAGCAGCTGCGCACCTACAGCGAGCCCGGCCGGGACCCCCGGATGCGGGTCGTCACCGTCGCGTTCGCCGCCCTGCTGCCCGATCCGCCCGTCCCGCACGGCGGTGGCGACGCCGCCCAGGCCCAGTGGCTGCGCTTCGACGCCATCGGGCCCCTCGCCTTCGACCACGACCGCATCCTCGCCGACGCACACGAACGCGTCGGCGCCAAGCTCGAGTACACCTGTCTCGCCACCGCCTTCTGTCCCCCCGAGTTCACGCTCGGCGAACTGCAGCAGGTCTACGAGACCGTGTGGGGCACTCCCCTCGACCGGCCCAACTTCCGGCGCAAGGTGCTGGCCACGCCGGGCTTCGTCGAACAGGTGCCCGGCGCCGCCCGCCTGACCGGCGGACGCGGCAAGCCCGCCGCGCTGTACCGAGCGGGTGGGGCCACCGCCCTGCACCCGCCCCTGCTGCGACCCACCACGGAAGGACGGCCCCGATGACCATGACGCTGCTCGCGAAGCGCGCCGCCACCGGATCCCTGCTCGGCCTCGCCCTCGGGGACGCGCTCGGCTTCCCCACCGAGTTCAACGACGTACCGTCGATCCTCGCCAAGTGCGGCCCCTGGCGGAAGATGGAGCTGCCGAGGCCCGCGATCGTCACCGACGACACCCAGATGACCCTGGCGCTCGGCCATGGGCTGCGGGCCGCCATGGACCGCGGGGTGCTCGGCCCCGAGGCCCTGGAGAAGGCCGTCCGCAAGGAGTTCGTCGGCTGGTCCCGTTCCCCGGAGAACAACCGCGCCCCCGGCCAGACCTGCCTGGTCGCCTGCGACCTCCTCGCACGGGAGCGCCACCCCTGGCAGTTCGCCAGCCAGATCCACTCCAAGGGCTGCGGCGCCAACATGCGGGTCGCGCCCCTCGGCCTCATCGGCCCGCTCAGCGACGAACAGCGCGCCGGCGCCTCCCAGTTGCAGGCCGCCCTCACCCACGGCCACCCCACCGCGCTCGCCGCCGCCGACCTCACCGCCCACGCCGTGCGCCTGCTCGCCCAGGGCGCCGAACCGCTCGGCCTGGTCGGACAACTGCGCTCGTACGCCTACGAGAACCGCTCCCGCTACCACGCGCGCTGGCTCGGCGACCTGTGGACCTACAGCCAGGACCCCTCGCCCGAGCACTACATCGCCCGCGGCTGGGACGAGTGCCTCGACGCCCTGGACCGTGTCCAGCAGGCCCTGCGCGCCCCGTCCCCGGAGATCGACCCGTGCCTCGCCACCGGGGAGGGCTGGATCGCCGAGGAGGCCCTCGCCACCGGACTGCTGTGCTTCCTGCTCTTCGTCGACGAGCCCGTCACCGCGTTGCGCCGCGCCGCCTGCACCTCCGGCGACTCGGACTCCATCGCCTGCCTCACAGGTGCCTTCGCGGGCGCCCACCACGGGCCGGCCGCCTGGCCCGTGGAGTGGGCCGACCGGATCGAGTACCAGGGCGACCTCGTGTCGCTGGGGGCGCTCTGGGACGCTTGAGGGATGACCGACGCCCTCGACATCGACCTGGCCCCGGTGGTCGCGGAACAGCCCGATCCCCTGCTGTTCGCCACCGTCTCCGGAGCCCACCTGTACGGCTTCCCCTCCCGCGACTCCGACGTCGACCTGCGCGGCGTGCATCTGCTGCCCGCCGCCCACCTGGTCGGGCTGAGGGAGCCTGAGGAGACACGGTCGAAGATGTGGGATCGGGACGGCGTCGAGATGGACCTCGTCACCCACGACCTGCGCAAGTTCGTACGGCTGATGCTGCGCCGCAACGGCTATGTGCTGGAGCAGCTGCTCTCCCCGCTCGTCGTGCACACCGGGGAGGCGCACCGCGAACTGATCTCCCTCGCGCCGGGTGTTCTCACCCGGCACCACGCCCACCACTACCGCGGTTTCGCCATCACCCAGTGGCGGCTGTTCGAGAAGACCGGTGAACTCAAGCCGCTGCTCTACACGTTCCGGGTGCTGCTCACCGGCATCCACCTCATGCGCGGCGGCGAGGTGCAGGCCCATCTGCCGAGCCTGCTGTCGCTGGTCGAGGAGGCCCCCGCGTATCTGCCGGACCTCGTCGCCGCGAAGGCGGCACAGGAGCACGGCAAGGCCGAGGTGGACCAGGACCGCGTGGCCGAGGACGTGGAGCGGCTGCAGAAGACGCTCGACGAGGAACAGGCCCTGTCAGCGCTGCCGGAGAGTCCCTCCGCGTACGACGCCCTGCACGACTTCGTGATCCGGGTCCGCCTCGACGGCCCGAAGGGCTGACGCGCGCCGGGTGCGGAAGAGGAAGTCCTCGACCCGGGCCCGGTCCGGCTCCCCCGGCAGCGGGGAGCGGGCCGCCGCCTCCTCGGTCTCGGCGGCCAGCCGGGCCATCCACGCCTCGACCCGGTCCCAGGGCACCTCGCCGCGTTTGACCGCCAGCAGGGGCTCGCGCTGGTCACCCACGTCGATGGTGAGCGCGCCCGTGCGCAGCAGGTCACGGCAGCTCATCAGCAGGCGCAGCAGATGCATGGCGTGCTTCCAGCGGGGCGCGCCGTGCGTGCGGACGTCCGCCTCCAGCTTCTTGCGCTGGCCGAGGGCGTACCGGGCGAACGTCTCGTGGGCCTGCCGCGACAGGAACGCCTCGCGCAGGGACAGCAGCTCGCGGCCCGTGTCGTCGAGGTGTTCCACCAGGGGGGAGTGCAGGCACTCCAGGATGTTCGGGTTGGCGCGCAGGGCCAGCTCGCAGAAGCGCTCCAGCTCCCAGCCGAACTGCTCCTCGCCCGGCCCCTCCACATGCGTCGGCGGCTTCTCGAAGCGCCAGAACAGGGCGGTCGGCGCCAGGAACACACCCCGCCGGTCCGTGTCGCTGTCGTCCGTCGCGAGACCGAAGGCGCGTGACCCCATCACACAGGAGTAGATCGTGTGGTCGCGGACCAGGGCGTGGGCGGGCGAGGGCTGCATGCCGGGAGCGTACGGGGCCGGCTCAGGCCAGCCGAATCGAATTTCCCGAGACCGTGATCTGCTCGGCGGGCAGCGGCCGCTGGGCGGGGCCGTGCTCCACCGCGCCGTCGGTGACGCTGAACTTGCTCCCGTGGCACGGGCAGTTGATCGTGCCGTCCTCGACCGTGGTCACGAGGCAGGCGCGGTGGGTGCAGACCGCCGAGAACGCCTTGAAGTCGCCCTCCTGGGGTTGGGTGACGACGACCTTCTCGTCCTTGAAGATCTTGCCGCCGCCGACCGGGATGTCGGCCGTCGTCGCCAGCGCCTCGGCCCCGCCGCCCGTGCCGGTGCCCTCCGGGGTCGAGGTCCCGTCCGAGCCGCCGTCGTCACCGCCTCCGCCGCAGCCCGCGAGCAACGCCGCCGTGCCCGCCGCGCCGGTGGCCAGCACCGTGCGCCGTGTCGTACCCATCGTCATGTCGTCGCTCCGGAGGTGAGGTGCAGAAAACAGCATCTTGGCACTGAAAACATCACAGAAGAAGTAAATCGGGTAGAGGGCTCGAAACGTTCCAGTGGGGTCGAACATCTCGGCAGGCGGGCGGCGCGCACCCGACCGGCGCGGGCTCACTAGGCTGGATGTACACAGAGCCGGGATGTACAGCAGGTAAGGAGCCAAACCGTGGCGGTACGAGCGGTCCGGGGCGCCGTCCAACTCGACGAGGACCAGGCGGCGCACATGGACGAGCGGGTGGGTGAACTGCTCACCGCCGTCCTGGAGCGCAACGGGCTCACCCAGGACGACCTGATCAGCATCTGGTTCACGGCCACGCCCGATCTGCACAGCGACTTCCCGGCCGCCGCCGCCCGCAAGCTCGGCATCGTCGACGTACCGCTGATCTGCGCGCAGGAACTCGACATCGACGGCGCGATGCCCCGCGTCGTACGGATCCTCGCGCACATCGAGTCCGACCGGCCCCGCTCCGAGATCGCGCACGTCTACCTGGGCGCCGCGGCCGCACTCCGCAAGGACATCGCCCAGTGAGAACCGCACTCGTCATCGGCACCGGCCTCATCGGCACCTCCGCCGCGCTCGCCCTCGCCCAGCGCGGTGTGACCGTCCACCTCACCGACCACGACCCCGAGCAGGCCCGGACGGCGGCCGCGCTCGGCGCCGGCACCGACGAGGCGCCCACCGGGCCCGTGGACCTCGCGGTCGTCGCCGCCCCGCCCGCGCACGTGGCCGCGACCCTCGCCGACGCCATGCGCCGGGGCCTCGCCCGCGGCTACCTCGACGTGGCCTCCGTCAAGGGCGGCCCCCGGCGCGAGCTGGACGCGCTGGGTCTCGACCTCTCCGCCTACATCGGCAGCCACCCCATGTCGGGCCGGGAGAAGTCCGGCCCCCTGGCCGCCACCGGCGACCTCTTCGAGGGCCGGCCCTGGGTGCTCACCCCGACCCGCGACACGGACACCGAGGTCCTGAACCTCGCCCTGGAGCTGGTCTCGCACTGCCGGGCCGTGCCCGTCGTCATGGACGCCGACGCCCACGACCGGGCCGTCGCCCTGGTCTCCCACATGCCGCACCTGGTCTCCAGCCTCGTCGCCGCACGCCTGGAGCACGCCGAGGAGGCCGCCGTACGGCTGTGCGGGCAGGGCATCCGGGACGTGACCCGCATCGCGGCCTCCGACCCGCGCATGTGGATCGACATCCTCTCCGCCAACCCCGGCCCCGTCGCCGACCTCCTCACCGACGTCGCCGCCGACCTCGACGAGACCGTCCAGGCCCTGCGCGCCCTCCAGGCCTCCGACGAGGCCAAGCGCCGCGAGGGCACCACCGGCATCGAGGACGTCCTGCGCCGCGGCAACGCCGGCCAGGTCCGCGTCCCCGGCAAGCACGGCTCCGCGCCGCGCGTCTACGAGACCGTGGCCGTCCTCATCGACGACCAGCCCGGCCAGCTCGCCCGGATCTTCGCCGACGCCGGCGCGGCCGGCGTCAACATCGAGGACGTCCGCATCGAGCACGCCACCGGCCAGCAGGCCGGCCTGGTCCAGCTGATGGTCGAACCGAAGGCGGTGCCGGTGCTGACGGGCGCCCTGCGCGAGCGCGGGTGGGCGCTGCGGCAGTGACACCGGCCCGTCCGCTCGTCGGGCGGCCCGCAGCGGGGGTGCCGTCGCGGGCAGGGCCGGACGGGCTACGCGCACCCAGTACCCTTGTCCGGGGCGCCTTCCGTCTCGCCCCGCCACCTCGGAACAGGAAAGGTGCCCCCCAGTGGAACGCGCCACAGTGATCGTTGCCATCGACGGCCCCTCCGGCACGGGCAAGTCGAGCACCTCGAAGGCCGTGGCCGCACAGCTCGGGCTGAGCTACCTCGACACAGGCGCCCAGTACCGGGCGATCACGTGGTGGATGGTCACCAACGGCATCGACATAGACGACCCGTCGGCCATCGCCGCCGTGGCCGGCAAACCGGAGATCATCTCGGGCACCGACCCGTCCGCGCCGACCATCACGGTCGACGGCACGGACGTCGCCGCCCCGATCCGCACCCAGGACGTCACCTCCAAGGTCAGCGCGGTCAGCGCCGTACCGGAGGTCCGCGCGCGGATCACCGAGCTGCAGCGTTCCATCGCCGCCGACGCCGAGAACGGCATCGTCGTCGAGGGCCGCGACATCGGCACGACCGTACTGCCGGACGCCGACCTGAAGATCTTCCTCACCGCCTCCCCGGAGGCCCGCGCGGCCCGCCGCAGCGGCGAGCTGAAGAGCACCGACGTCCAGGCGACCCGCGAGGCCCTCCTGAAGCGGGACGCCGCCGACTCCAGCCGCAAGACCTCGCCGCTCGCCAAGGCGGACGACGCGGTCGAGGTGGACACCTCGGACCTCACCCTCCAGCAGGTCATCGAGTGCGTCGTCACCCTCGTCGAGGAGAAGCGGGCGGCGAAGTGAGCGAGGCGTCTTCGGACCGCGCCCCCTCGGGCCGCACCCCGTCGGCCGAGGCCCCCTCGGTACGGGGCGCCGAGGTCGGCCGTCGCATCGGCGTCGGCCTGATGTACGGGCTGTGGAAGCCGCGCGTGCTGGGTGCCTGGAAGGTCCCCACGACCGGCCCGGTGATCCTCGCCGTGAACCACTCCCACAACATCGACGGCCCCATGGTCATGGGCGTGGCGCCCCGGCCGACGCACTTCCTCATCAAGAAGGAGGCGTTCATCGGTCCCCTCGACCCCTTCCTGCTCGGCATCGGGCAGGTCAAGGTGGACCGTTCGACCGCCGACCGCACCGCCATCACCCAGGCGCTCGCCGTCCTGGAGCACGGCGGTGTGTTGGGCATCTTCCCGGAGGGCACCCGGGGCGAGGGCGACTTCGCCTCGCTGCGCGCCGGGCTCTCCTACTTCGCGGTCCGCAGCGGCGCGGCGATCGTCCCGGTGGCCGTCCTGGGAAGCACGGAGCGGCGCGGACGGTTGATCAAGGGGCTGCCTCCGCTGCGCTCCCGCGTCGACGTCGTCTTCGGCGACCCGTTCGAGGCGGGCGACGGCAGCGGCCGCCGGACGCGCAAGGCCCTCGACGAGGCGACCGAGCGCATCCAGAAGCAGCTCGGCGCACACCTGGACCACGCCCGGCGGCTCACCGGCC
>NZ_LIRK01000279.1 GCF_001419765.1 Streptomyces torulosus | reverse complement strand
GGCCTGCTCGGCGGCGAGCCGGACGGCCTCGCGGTGGACCTGGTCGAACGCGCGGGCGACCTCGCCGATCTCGTCCGTGGTGGTGATCGGGATCGGCGCCACCCGCGTGTCGACCCGGCCCGGGTCGGTGCGCGAGAGCTGGTCGACCAGCATCGGCAGGCGCTGCTCGGCGATGCCGAAGGCGGCGTTGCGCAGCTGGCGCATCGAGCGGCTCATCTGGCGGGCCATGATCCCGGCGATGATGAACGCGGCGAGCAGGGCGACCACGACGATCGCGCCGTTGATGTAGGCGTCGCGCTGGGCGTCGGAGGCGATCGTGCCGGCCTCGTCCACCGCGCGGTTGATCAGCTCGGTCTCGACCTCGCTGTACCCCTCGAACTTGAGGGTGGAGGCGGCCATCCAGGTGGCCGGGGTGATGCCCTGGGCCTTCAGCTCGTCGGGCGACCGCCCGCTGCCTATCGCCTCGATCATCTTCAGCATGGAGGAGGGCGGCGGGGTGAAGTTCTGCCCCTTGGCCTTGGCCGCGGCCGCGGCGTCGGTGACCTGCTTCTTCCCCTCCTCCTCCTTCTGCTCGAGGACCTGCTGGAGCCGGGCGGCGTCCGCCTCGGTACCACCGGAGACGTACTCCTGGATGGCGACGTTCTCGAGGTAGGCGTACGAGGTGAACGCGGTGACCTGCCGACGGAAGGTCGCCTGGTCCTCGCTGGGGCGGATCAGCAGGTGCATGCCGATGGCGCGCTGCAGCGAGGAGGCACCCTTGGCGAGGGCGATCGCGTAGACGGTGCGGCCGTAGGCGGTGACGTTGCCGGTGCCGAGGCCGAGCTCGTTGGAGAACTCCATCAGCAGGTGCTCGACGGCGACGTAGCCCTCTTCGGTCTGCACCGGGTCGGCGGCGCGGGTGAACGCGGTCTGCCGGATCTTGTCGAGCTGCGGCTCTGCCTCCTCGACCAGGCGGAGGCGGCGCTCCAGGCCCTGGCCGTCGGGCATCCCCACGACCTCGGTGTGGAAGGCGTCGGCCTTCTCGTCGGTGAAGGCGCGGGCGTCCTTGACGATGTCGCTGTCCCGCTTGCCCTGGAGCAGCGGCTCGGCGGAGAGGTCGCGCTCATTGAGCAGGGCCTCGGCGTACGCGCCGGCGGCGGCCACGATCTTGGCCACCTTCTCGGCGTCGCGGGCCTCCTGCCAGGTGTTGATCGACCCCTTGACCTGGAAGCCGCCCATGACGAGGCCGACCAGCACGGGGATGAGCAGGATCGCGTTCAGACGGGTGGGCACCCGCCAGTTGCGAGGGGAGAGACGACTTCCGCTGGGCGCGGGAGCTGCCGTCGGCTCCGGTCCGGTCACTTGTGCGGGTGCCGCTCCGCGCGGCGGCGGGGTGAAGTTGCCCCGCGCCGACGGCTCGGGACCTTTCTTGCTTCGCCTCACTCGACCAACAACCTCTCGGCGCCGGCACCTACGTCGTGCCGCGGGTGACTCCACGCCCTAGTACGTCTTTGACTATTGGGCAGTTCAGGCATTCCAGCACGTCACGTTGCGCAGTTCCAAACACTGGGAGGCAACGATTCCGCGTGATGTAAGTCCCAGATAAAACGGTCATACAGAGCGAGCCCCGGCAAAAAGCGGGGCCATTGTGAGCGCAGCGGTACTGATCGACCGCGACGCGTGGTCGTACCACCCTATTTCTCTGTCGAAACGTTATGAACACCGACGCCGACCGTGTCAAACGACACAGTCGGCATCGGTGTATCTACGACAACTGCCGTATGAAGTTGTGGACTTGATCAGTATTTTGGGCCCGGGTGCGGTGTTTTCCGCGCCGTGTCCCTAGCGCAGGCGGGCCATGAGGGCGTGCTCGACAAGCGTGATCAGCGCACTCTTGGCGTCTGCGCGGTGACGGGCGTCGGTCGTGATGATCGGGGTGTCGGGTCCGATCTGCAGCGCCTCGCGCACCTCGTCCGGGGTGTACGGCTGCTGACCGTCGAATCCGTTGAGCGCGATGACGAACGGCAGCCCGCTGTTCTCGAAGTAGTCGACCGCGGGGAAGCAGTCGGCGAGACGGCGGGTGTCCACCAGGACCACGGCGCCGATGGCACCGCGGACCAGGTCGTCCCACATGAACCAGAAGCGGTCCTGGCCGGGCGTGCCGAACAGGTACAGGATCAGGTCCTGGTCGAGCGTGATACGTCCGAAGTCCATGGCCACCGTGGTGGTGGTCTTGTCCCCGGTGTGGGTCAGATCGTCGATACCCGCGGACGCGGAGGTCATGACGGCCTCGGTGCGCAGCGGGTTGATCTCGGAGACGGCACCCACGAACGTGGTCTTGCCGACGCCGAAGCCACCGGCCACCACGATCTTCGCGGAGGTCGTGGCCCGACCCTGTTCAGAGCTTGCGAAGTCCACTGAGCACCCTTTCGAGCAGTGTCACGTCCGGCGCGCCACCGGCGTTCTCGTCGCCACCGGGCTGGTGGATCGCGACGAGTCCGGCCTCCGCGAGGTCCGCGACGAGGATCCGTGCCACACCGAGCGGCATGGACAGCAGGGCCGACACCTCGGCCACCGACTTGACCTCGTGGCACAGGTGGCAGATCCGCTGGTGCTCGGGAAGCAGCCCCATCAGGTGCGCGGGGTCTGCCGTCGTGCTGATCAGCGCCTCGAGGGCGAGCTGGTAACGCGGCCGCGTCCGGCCACCGGTCATGGCGTACGGCCGAACCAGCGGCTGGTCGCCCTCGTCTCCGTACGGCTCTGCGTACGGATCGTGAGGAGCGGTGGGCGGGGTCATTGATCCTCCGAGCGGGACAGCAAGTCGGTCAGTCGTGCCGTCTGACGGGGGCCGGTGGGGGGACTGTGTCGGCCGGACGGTGATGTGGTGAGTTCTGTGGATCCGCAGGCGTCAGTGGAGCAGACTGCCTTGGAGTTCGGCGCGCAGGTCGGGTGTGAGCACCGCGCCCGCACGGTCGACGAGCAGCGCCATCTCGTAGCCGACGAGGCCGATGTCGCACTCGGGGTGGGCCAGGACGGCCAACGACGAGCCGTCCGAGACGGACATGAGGAAGAGGAAGCCGCGCTCCATCTCCACGACTGTCTGGGCCACGTTCCCGCCCTCGAAGATCCGGGACGCCCCGGCCGTGAGCGACGTGAGCCCGGAGGCGACGGCGGCGAGCTGGTCGGCGCGGTCGCGCGGGAACCCTTCCGACATCGCCAGGAGGAGACCGTCGGCGGACACGACGACGGTGTGGGACACCCCGGGGGTGTTGTCCACGAAGTTGGTGATCAACCAGTTGAGGTTCTGTGCCGCCTGGCTC
>NZ_LIRK01000278.1 GCF_001419765.1 Streptomyces torulosus | reverse complement strand
CCCACCGGAACGGACGGCCCGACGGGCCCCGGGGTCACCTGGCCTTCCGGCTGTCGGCCGCCGCGAACAGGGCGAGCCCCAGCACGATCAGGGCGATGCTCACGTAGAGCTCGTAGCCGTCCAGGACGGCCCACCGCTGGGTCACCCCCCACCGCAGCTTGCCGGTGAGCTCGTAGACCAGCCCGCCCGAGCCCTGCAGCAGGGCGAGGAACCCGAGGAACTCCAGGAACTGCTTCATGACAGGGATCCTCGCGCCGCGGACCCCTCCCGCCCATCGGCCACGGGGCCCTGCCCGATCGACCGCGGTACCGATCCGTACGGCGCCCGGCCGCCGAAAGTCGACGAGGTCGCGACTTTGGTCGCGATCCCCGGCGGAAGGCGCCGACGGGGGCCGACTCTGCGTAGATTTGTCGACCGTGAGTGGTGACCAACCGGTGCCCGAACCACCGGCCTTTCCCGGGCGGCGCTGGCTGTTGCCGTCGGCTCTCCTCGACCCCGCCCAGGACCCCGGCACCGGGCGGCCGGAGCGGCGACCCCGGCGCACCGCGCGCGACTGGGTCGTCGACTTCATGTGCTTCCTGTTCGCGGTGGGCATCGGCCTCCTCGGCGTGGACACGGTGAGCAAGGAGGTCGCCCTCCCCGACGCCTACGCCGTCCTCGACCAGGTGCTCGGCGCGCTCGCCTGCGCCGCGGTCTGGCTGCGCAGACGCTGGCCGACCGGGCTCGCCGTCGCCATGGTCCCGGTCTGCTTCGTGTCGGCGACCGCGGGCGGCGCCGGCCTCGTCGCCCTCTTCACCCTCACCGTCCACCGGCCCTTCCGGTACGTGGCCTGGGTGGCCGGCACCGCGCTGCTGCTGAACCCGGTCTTCTACTGGCTGCGCCCCGACCCGGACCTCTCCTACCTGGGTGCGGTCTTCCTCTCCGTCGTGCTCACCGGCGCCATCGTCGGCTGGGGCATGTTCGTACGCTCCAAGAGACAGCTCATGCTGAGCTTCCGGGACCGCGCCCGGCGGGCCGAGACGGAGGCCGCCCTGCGGGCCGAACAGGCGCAGCGCCTGGCCCGCGAGGCCATCGCCCGCGAGATGCACGACGTCCTCGCCCACCGGCTGACCCTGCTCAGCGTGCACGCGGGAGCCCTGGAGTTCCGGCCCGACGCGCCCCGCGCGGAGATCGTCCGCGCGGCGGGCGTCATCCGGGAGAGCGCCCACGAGGCCCTCCAGGACCTGCGGGAGATCATCGGCGTGCTGCGCGCGGGCGACTCCGACGACGCCGGACGCCCCCAGCCGACACTCGCCGCGCTGGACGCGCTCGTCGCCGAGTCCCGCGTGGCCGGCATGAAGGTCGTCCTCGACAACCACGTCACCGACCCCGCCGCCGTCCCCGCCTCCGTGGGCCGCACCGCGTACCGCATCGCCCAGGAGTGCCTCACCAACTCCCGCAAGCACGCGCCCGGCGCCGAGGTCACCGTCACGGTCGCGGGCGCCCCGGCCGACGGACTCACCGTCCGCGTACGCAATCCCGCGCCGCCGGGGGAGGTCCCGCCCGTCCCCGGCTCCGGACAGGGGCTGATCGGCCTGACCGAGCGGGCCACCCTCGCCGGTGGCCGCCTGGAGCACGGCCCCGAGGCGGACGGCGGCTTCGAGGTGCGGGCCTGGCTGCCCTGGGTCTGAGAACGGGGTGTGCGCGCCGCCAGGGAGTCGACCATGATGGCCAGTCGACGCGTTCGGCACCGGGCACCTCGGAGGGGACAGCAGCGTGAGTTTCGGGGGACACGATCCGTATCAGCCGCTCCGACCACCGAACGGAGGACCGTACTCCCCGCCGCCGTACCCCGGCCCGTATGTGCCGCCGCAGCCCGGCCCGTCGCCCTACGGGCCGGGCTGCGGCGGCA
>NZ_LIRK01000277.1 GCF_001419765.1 Streptomyces torulosus | reverse complement strand
GGCTGTTGGGCCGTTCCGACGTCTCAAACCTTAGCGGATCTGCTCGGCAGTTCCCAATCGGGCCTGTCGAACCCAAATCGAATTGAATTCGGGCACGCCGAATTCATCCCGGCTGGGAGATCGCACTGGTTGGTTTGGGTGCCGCTTCTGCGGCGGAGGTGCTGTCGCAGAACCGTTACGGCTCCGTGGCAACCCGAAGAATTCTACGGATCTGCGGGTGGACTGTCAAGCATCCCCTCGGTGGCCCGTGGTCAAACCTTGGGCGCCCCTCAAGCGTACGGCCTCAGTCCAGGTCGGTGAGCCGGCCGCCGGCGTCCGGCTGGGCGTCCTCGACACGGCGCAGGAGTCGGGTCAGGACCTCGCCGAGGACGGTGCGCTCCAGGGGAGAGAGGTCCTGGAGGAGGTCCTCCTCGAAGACCGAGGCGAGGCGCATGGCCTCCAGCCACTTCTCCCGGCCGTCGGGGGTCAGCTCCACGATGACGCGGACCCGGTTGGTCTCGTCGCGCTCCCTGGTCACCAGGCCCTCGGTGACCATGCGGTCGATCCGGTGGGTCATGGCGGCCGGGGTGAGACCGAGCCGCTTGGCGAGGTCGCTCGGGCCCATGCGGTACGGGGCACCGGAGAGGACGAGGGCCTTGAGGACCTCCCACTCCGCGTTGCTGATGCCGAGTGCGGCGGTCTGGCGACCGTAGGCGACGTGCATCCGGCGGTTGAGGCGGGAGAGCGCCGAGACGATCTTCTCGACCTGGGGGTCGAGGCCCTGGAACTCGCGCTGGTACGCGGCGATCTGCTCTTCGAGTGTCGGCTCGGCGGTGCCGTTGCTGCCCGGGGTGTCGCCCATGGCCGCAGTATGGCACGCCATCGCTTGGCATCGAAGTCCTTCGAGGTGTAGTGTTTAGCTTCTAAGTTTTAGCTTCGAAGTCTTCACCTCTAACGCTTGGTGGAGGCTTCTTCTACCTAGGCAGGTGAACGTGACCAGGGGGATGGGCGCAGCGATGCGTCGGATTCATGTGGGCAACGCGCTCGGCGCGTTCGGACTCGGCTTCACCGTCCCGTATCTGTACGTCTATGTGGCGCAGGTGCGGGATCTCGGTGCGACGACGGCGGGGCTCGTGCTCGCGATCTTCGCCGTGGCCGCGCTCGTGGTGCTGCCGTTCGCCGGATGGGCCATAGTCAGGCGCGGTCCGCTTCCGGTGCTGCTCGCCGCCCTGGTCACCGCTGCCGTCGGGTCGATGAGCCTCGGGCTGGCCGCCGGTGCGACGAGCGTGCTGCTGTCCGCGGCCGCGCTCGGGGCCGGGCAGGCCGTGATGCAGCCGGCGCTGGCGACGATGATCGTCGACTGCTCCGGTGCGGAGACGCGGTCACGGGCCTTCGCGACGCAGTTCTTTCTGCAGAACCTGGGGCTCGGTGTCGGCGGGCTCATAGGCGGGCATCTCGTGGACCCCTCGCGCGCGGGGTCCTTCACGCTGCTGTTCTCCATACAGGCGGCGATGTTCCTGCTGCTCGTCGCTGTGATGGCGACCGTGCGGATGCCTCGGGCGGCGAAGGGCACGGAGGTGCCGGCAGGTGCTGCCGGGGCGACGGGATCTGCCAAGCAGAGCTGGAAGCAGTTGCTCGGCAATCGGGCCATGGTGCAGCTGAGCGTGCTGGGGTTCGTGCTGTTCTTCGCCTGCTACGGGCAGTTCGAGTCGGGGCTCAGTGCGTACGGGGTCGAGGCGGCGGGGATATCGACGTCCGCGCTCGGTACGGCATTGGCGGCGAACACCGCGGTGATCGTGGTGGCGCAGTTCGTCGTGCTGCGGTTCGTGGAGCGGCGTCGGCGGTCTCGGGTGATCGCGGCTGTCGGGCTGATCTGGGCCGTGGCGTGGGGGGTCGCCGGGGTCGCGGGGCTCGGGCAGGTGAGCCAGACGATGGCCACGGCGGCGTTCGTGTCCACGTACGCGTTGTTCGGGCTGGGTGAGGCGATGCTGTCGCCGACGGTGGCTCCGCTGGTGGCGGATCTGGCGCCGGAGGGGATGGCGGGGCAGTACAACTCCGCGTTCGCGCTGGTGAAGCAGTTGGCGTTGGCTGTGGGGCCGGCGGTGGGTGGGCCCATGGGGGCGTCGTGGCATGCGGCGTATGTGGTGGTGTTCCTGTTGTTCTCGCTGGGGATCGTGGTGCTGGCGGTTCGGTTGGGGCGGGTGCTTACGGG